>JALHPY010000002.1 GCA_022842305.1 Rubrivivax sp. | reverse complement strand
TCCCGGCGCTGGGCGCGGCCGGCGCTGCCGCGCTGGCCGAGCGCCTGCTGGAGCATGCCGTGGCCGCGGCCGCCGCCGCCGGCCTGGCGCGCGTGGAGCTGTGCACCACGCCCGATGCCAGCCACGCCGCCTTTCAGCGCCTGGCGCAGCGCCACGGTCTCACGCTCAGTGTGCAGGGCGAGGGCGACCTGGGCGCGCGCATGCAGCGCGCACTGCTGCGGGCCTTGCAGACCCAAACCCGCGCCTTGCTGATGGGCACCGACGCGCCCGACCTGGACGCGCCGATGCTGCGCGCCGCGGAGGAAGCGCTGCGCGGCCACGACGCCGTGTTCGTGCCGGCGCTGGACGGCGGCTACGCGCTGGTGGGCCTGAGCCGGCCCGCGCCCACGCTGTTCGAGGGCATGCGCTGGAGCACGCCGCAGGTCATGGCCGACACGCGTGAGCGCGCCCGCGCCGCCGGCCTGCGCTGGGTGGAAATGCCGGCCGTGGCCGACATCGACGAGCCGGAAGATCTGGCCGGCCTGCGCCTGCCCGGCTGGCCGGAGCCGGCGTGAGGCGCCTGCTGCTGGCCGGCGCCGGCCACGCCCACGCGCAGGTGCTGCTGGACTGGATGCGCGCGCCGCTGCCGGGGGTGGAACTGGTGCTGGTCTCGCCCCAGGCCCTGGCGCCCTACAGCGGCATGGTGCCGGGCTGGTTGGCGGGCCGCTACCGCTTTGAGGACATCGCCGTCGACTTTGCCGCGCTGTGCGCGGCCGCGGGTGCACGCTGGCTGCCGGGTGAGATGGACGCGCTGGACGCCCCCGCCCGCCGCGTGCGGCTGGTCACGGGCGAATGGCTGGACTACGACCTGCTGTCGCTGAACCTGGGCTCGACGCTGCGCCCGCCGGCCGAGGTGGCCAAGTCCGGGCCGGCGCTGCTGGCGCTGCGCCCGCTGTCCGCCCTGCGCCAGGGTTATGAGGCGCTGCTGCAGCGCTGGGCCACGGCTCCGGCTGGGCGGCCGTTCACCGTCAGCGCCGTGGGCGGCGGCGCCGCAGGCTTCGAATCGCTGCTGGCCGTGCTGGCGCGGCTGCGCACGCTGCGGCCCGATTGCCCGGTGCAGGGCCGGCTGTACAGCCGCGATGCGCAACTGCTGCCCGGCCTGGCGCCCTTCGCGCAGCACGCCGCGGCCCGGGCCTTGATGCAGGCTGGCGTGGCGCTGCACCTGGGCGTCGAAGACGGCGCCGCCCTCGCGCGCGACAGCGACCTGCTGCTGTGGGCCACCGGCGCCCAGGCCCACGACTGGCAACTGGACCCGGCGCGCCGCGGCCCGCTGGCCGTCAGCGCGCGCGGCTTCGTCTGCATCGACGCGCAGCTGCGCTCGGTCTCGCACCCGCAGGTCTACGCCGTGGGCGACTGCGCCGAATGGACGCCGTCGCTGCCCAAGGCCGGCGTGCACGCGGTCCGCATGGGGCCGGTGCTGCTGCACAACCTGCGCGCCGCGCTGGGCCAGGGGCAGGCGCTGGCGCACCGGCCGCAGAGCCACTTCCTGGTGCTGCTGGCCACGGGTGACGGCCGCGCGATCGCGTCGCGCGGCGGGCTGGGGGCGCAGGGGCGCTGGGTCTGGCGCTGGAAGGACCACATCGACCGCGGCTTCATTTGCCGCTTTGTGGTGGCGCCGCGGGCGGCGTGAGCTTGCCGTTGGTGCCCGGCATCGGTTCCGCCACGAACAGCTCCACTGGCGCCAGCCGCACCAGCGCCGCGGCCTGCGACGGCGGGCCGGCCAGCCAGGTGTCCACGTCTTCGGGCGCGATGGGCACGACGCTGCGCTTGTCCTGCAGTTCGGGCGGGCGCTTGGGGTCGGGCCGGTGCATGCGGCGCATCAGCGGGTGTGCGTCGGCGTTGAGCGTGAGCATGGTGTAGCTCTCGACCAGCTCGCCGGTCTGCGGGTCGGCCCAGGTGTTCCACAGCCCCGCCAGGCCCCAGGGCGTGGCGTCGGCGCGGGTGAAGCGCCAGGGCACGTGGCGGCCGGTCTCCCAGCAGGGTTCGAAGAAGGCCTGGGCCGGGATGATGCAGCGCTGTCCGCGCGCCCAGGGCTGCTTGTAGCTGGCCTTGGCCGCCAGCTCTTCGCTGCGCGCGTTGCAGGTGGGGTAGGGCAGCTTGCGTGCCTTGGCAAACCAGGGGATCAGCGCCCATTGGCCGGCCACCAGCTCGCGCTGGAACTCGGCACTGTCACGCGCCGCGCGGATGAACACGCCCTGGTAGCCGGGGAAGACCTCGCGTACCCAGCGCAGCGGGCTGCGGCCACCCACCTGCCACTGCCGTTCGATGTCGCCGGCTTCGGGGGAGATGTAGCGCGTGCACATGGGGTGGGATGGTGCTCAGGCGGGGCGGGCAAAGATGCGGCGCACATGGTCGCGCAGCCAGGTGTGGGCGCCTTCGTGGGTGGCACTCTGGTGCCACATCATGCGCACGTTGTAGCGCGTGTCGGGGCCGGGCAGGGCCCACACGCGCAGGTCGTAGCGCGGCAGCAGCGCGTCGGCGTACATCTGCGGCACGATGGCCATCAGCTCGGTGCAGGTCACCAGCTCGGGCAGGGCGCCGTAGTGGCGCACACGCACCACGGCGCGGTCGCTCAGGCGCAGGCGGGCCAGCATCTGGTCGATGCTGCCGTGGAAGGTGGCGGTGGGCGCGGCCAGCGCCAGACGCGCGCCGGCCAGTTGCTCGGCGCTCAGCGCCTTGCCGGCGCGGCCCACGGCCGGGCGCCACTGCGGCGCGGTGATGGCCACGAAGTGCTCGTGGAACAGCGATTCGCTGGCGATGCCGCTGTGTTCGGGCAGCAGGATGCCGATGGCCAGGTCGATGTCGCGCGCCTCGAGCGCGGCGCTCACCTGCGCGGCGGCCACCGGCACGTTGCTCAGCTGGCTGGCCGGTGACGCGTCCAGCAGCGCGCGCGCCAGCGGCGGCAGGAACATCATCTCGCCCAGGTCCGACAGCGACAGCCGCCAGTGCACGCGCGCGCTGGCCGGGTCGAAGCGCTCGTCGGCCGACAGCGCCGCTTCCAGCTCGCGCAGGTGGCTGGCCACCACGGGCACGATGCGCTCGGCCAGCCGCGTGGGGTGCAGCCCGCTGGGCGAGCGCACGAACAGCGCGTCGTCGAAGCTGCGCCGCAGCCGCGCCAGCGCGTTGCTGGCCGCGGGTTGCGACAGCGCCAGTTGCCGGCCGGCCTCGGTCACCGAGCCGGTGCGGTGCACGGCGCACAGCACGCGCAGCAGGTTCAGGTCGAGCTGGCGGAAGTTCATCGCATGCGCTTGGTCAATGGGCCGCATTCTGCTCATCAATTGGACGAATGCAAGGACGGCCGCTAGATTGCGCACCCAGAGCATGCCCGGAGCGTGCCGCACCCGGGCCGGCCATGGCCTCGAGGAGACAAACCTTGCAGCAGATCATCATCCAGGGCCGGGGTGGCCAGGGCGCGCAGACCGCCGGCAACCTGCTGGCCATGGCCTTCTTCGTCCAGGGCCGGCAGGTGCAGTGCTTTGCCAGCTACGGCGGCGCGCGCCGCGGCACGCCGGTCAGCAGCTACCTGCGCGTGGACGACAAGCCCGTGCGCCTGCGCTGCGACATCGAGCGTGCCGACGCCATCCTGTGCTTCGACGCCAGCCTGCTGGAAGGCCGGCTGCTGGCCAGCGCGCACGCCGGCACGCTGATCGTCGTCAACTCGGCGCACGACCCGGCGCACTTCGCGCAGGTGCTACCCGGCTACCGCGTGATCCCCGTCGACGGCCTGGGCATCGCGCGCCGCCACGGGCTGGGGCGCATCGTCAACTCGGCGCTGCTGGGGGGCCTGGCCTGCGCGCTGCAGGCGCCTTCGCTGGAAGTCTTGGCGCGAACACTGGTCGAGCAGGCGCCCAAGCTGCACGACGAGAACATCGCCGCGTGTACCGAAGGCCATGCCTGCGTGGCCGCGCTGTTGGCAGGGGTGGCTTCATGAAGACGGCCGTGCGCCCCACCTGGACCACCGGCACCACCGCCGTCATCAAGACCGGCACCTGGCGCGCCGCGCTGCCGCAGCACCGCTATGCGCCTTCGCCCTGCCACGCCGCCTGTCCGCTGCACGGCGACATCGCCGAATGGATAGGCCAGGCGCGCGCCGGCGACTTTGCCGCCGCCTGGCAGACGCTGTCGCGCCACAACCCCTTTCCGGCGGTGATCGGCCGCATCTGCCACCACCCCTGCGAAGCCGCCTGCAACCGCGTGGACGTTGACGGCGCGTTGTCCATCTGCAAGCTCGAGCGCTTCGTCGGCGACCTGGCGCTGGACGGCGGCTGGGCCTACCCCGCGCCGGCCGAAGGCCAGGCGCAGCGCGTGGCCATCGTCGGCGCCGGGCCGGCGGGGCTGTCTGCCGCCTACCAGCTGCGCCGGCGCGGCTACGGCGTGACCGTGTTCGAGGCCCAGCCCGAACCCGGCGGCCTGATGCGCGACGGCATCCCCGGCTACCGCCTGGCGCGCGCCGTGCTGGACGCCGAGATCGCGCGCCTGCTGGCGCTGGGCGTGGAGTTGCGCTGTGGTCAGACGCTGGACCGGCCGGCGCTGCAGGCCTTGCGCGACGAGTACGACGCCGTGCTGCTGGCCTTTGGCGCGCGCCGCAGCAAGCGCCTGCCGCAGCTGGACTACGGCCAGCCTTGGGTGGTGGACGGCGCCGACTACCTGGCCAGCACCAATCTCGGCAACCGCGGCGAGCCACCGGCGCTGGGCCCGCGCGTGCTGGTGGTGGGCGGCGGCAGCGCCGCGCTGGACGCCGCACGCAGCGCGCGCCGCGCCGGCCATGCCGTGACCATCCTGTCGCTGGAGGCCGAGGCCGAGATGCCGGCACAGCGCGAGGAAGTCATCGAGGCGCTGGAAGAAGGCATCGTCCTGGCCGACGGCGCCCAACTGCTGGCCGCAAAGCCCGGCCCCGGTGGCCTGCGCCTGGACTGCCAGCGCGTGCGGCTGCAGCGCGGCGAAGCCCGCGGCGCCTTCACCGTGGAGGCGCTGGCCGACAGCGGCTTCCAGCTCGAGGCCGACGCCATCATCGTCTCCATCGGCCAGGACCCGGACCTGTCACCGCTGACGCCGGACTTTGCTAGCGCGGGCCCGCTGCTGGCCATGGACGCCGAAGGCGCCACCAGCGTGACCCGCGTCTGGGCCGCGGGTGACCTGGCCAGCGGTGCGCGCTTCGTCTCCGAGGCCATCGCCATGGGCGAGCGCGCCGCGCTGTCCATCGTGCGCAGCCTGCGCACGGCTGACGGGCAGGGCGTCGAGGCGGCTGCCGAGGCGCTGCAAACCACCGTCCCCCTGGCCGACATCAACCGCCACTACCACCCGCCGGCCGCGCGCGCCGCCGCGCCGCAACTGGGCGTTGAGCAGCGCCTGGCCCAGGGCAGCGAGGTGCAGCAAGGCCTGAGCATGGTGCAGGCCCTGGGCGAGGCCGCGCGCTGCTACTCCTGCGGCACCTGCACCCACTGCGACAACTGCGTCAGCTACTGCCCCGACCTGGCGGTGCTGCGTCAGGGCGAGGGCTACGTGGTGCTGGGCGACTACTGCAAGGGCTGCGGCCTGTGCGTGCGCGAATGCCCCACGGGATCGATGACGATGCTGGAGGAACTGCGATGAATGCTGCTGCCGACGCACCCGTGCTGCTCACCGGCAACCACGCCGTGGCCTGGGCCGCGCGCCTGGCGCGGCCGCAGGTGGTGCCGGTCTACCCCATCACACCGCAGACGCCGGTGCTGGAAAAGCTCACCGACTTCCAGGCCGAAGGCGTGTTCGACGCCGAGATCATCACCCCCGAAAGCGAGCATTCGGTGATGTCGGCCTGCATTCCGGCCTCGCTGGCGGGGGTGCGCGTGTTCACCGCCACGGCCTCGCAGGGCCTGCTGCTGATGCACGAGCTGCTGCACTACGCGGCCGGCGCGCGCGCGCCCATCGTCATGGCCAACGTCAACCGCACCGTGGCCTCGCCCTGGGCCTTCTGGCCCGACCAGACCGACAGCCTGGCGCAGCGCGACACCGGCTGGATCCAGTTCTACGTGGAGTCGGCGCAGGACGCGCTGGACACCGTGATCCAGGCTTTCCGCGTGGCCGAGCAGGTGCTGCTGCCGGTGCTGGTGAACCTGGACGCCTTCTACGTGTCGCACGCGCTCGAACCGGTGCACGTGCCGGCGCAGGCGCTGGTGGACGACTACCTGCCGCCCTTTGCCCCGGCGCAGCGCCTGGACACGGCCGCGCCCTCGGGCTGGGGCAACGTCATCAGCCAGGACATGTTCTACCGTCACCGGCAGGAGATAGAAACGGCGATGGCGCGCGTGCCGGCGCTGGCCGCCGAGGCCGACCGCGACTGGGCGGCGCGCACCGGGCGCAGCCACGGCGTGATCGAGCGCTACCGCTGCGACGGCGCGCGCACGGTGATCCTGAGCATGGGCAGCCTGTGCGGCACGGCGCGCGAGGCCGTGGACCTGCTGCGCGAGCAGGGGCAGGCGGTGGGTCTGGTCAAGCTGCGGCTGTTCCGACCGCTGCCGGCGGCCGCGCTGCGCGCCGCGCTGGCCGGCGTGGCCCAGGTGGTGGTGCTGGACCGCAACCATTCGCCCGGCATGGGCGGCGTGCTGCACCAGGAACTGCGTGCCGCGCTCTACGGCCAGCCCGAGGCGCCGCGCATCCACGGCCTGCTGTCGGGGGTGGGCGGGCTGAACGTGCCGCCCGAACGCATCGTGGCCTTCGTGCAGCAGGCGCTGGCCAGCGGCGCCGACGCGGCCGATCTGGCCACTTCGCAATGGGTGAGGTAAGCGCCATGACGACCATCGCCATCAATGCCGCGCACAGCGAAGAGCCGCTGCTGTGCTCTGGGCACGCCGCCTGCCCGGGATGCGTGGAGCCGCTGACGCTGCGCCATATCCTGGACGTGATGGGCCCGCAGACGATGGCGGTGATCCCGCCGTCCTGCATGGCCATCATCGCCGGACCGCAGCCCTACAGCTCGCTGCGCATCCCCGTCTACCAGCCCACGCTGGAATCCAGCGCGGCCGCGGCCACCGGCCTGCGCCGGGCGCTGGACGCGCGCGGCGAGCGCGACACCCAGGTCATCGTGCTGGCCGGCGACGGCGGCACCTACGACATCGGCTTCCAGTGCCTGTCGTCCGCGGCCGAGCGCAACGAGGACATCCTGTACTTCTGCTTCGACAACGAGGGCTACATGAACACCGGCGCGCAGAAGTCGTCGTCGACGCCGCTGTTCGCGCGCACCGGCTCCACGCCGGCCGGCAAGGTGTCGCGCAAGAAGAACCTGAGCGAGATCATGGCCGCGCACAACGTGCCCTACGTGGCCACGGCCAGCATCGGCCACCTGGCCGATCTGAAGCGCAAGGTGGCCAAAGCCAAGGCCACGCGCGGCTTCCGCCTGATCACGCTGCTGATCCCCTGCCTGGACGGCTGGGGCGTGGCCGACGACAGCGCGCTCACCACGGCGCGCGCGGCCGTGGCCTGCGGCGCGTTTCCGCTGTTCGAGATCGAGGACGGGCTGCGCTACACCATCAACCAGGAATCGCCCTCGCGTCCCGTGGCCGAATACCTGGCGCTGCAGCGGCGCTACCGCCACCTGACGCCGGCACAGACCCAGGCGCTGCAGTCCGAGCTGGACAGTGGCTGGGCGCGGCTGCAGCAGCGGGTGGCGGCGAGTGCGCTGGCCAGTGCAGGGCAGGGCGCGTGAGCGCTGCCGCCTCAGGTCGGCAGGGCCGGCGGGGCGGGAGGGGCGGGCGTTGGCGCGGCGCCTTGCTGGCGCTGGATCAGCCGAAGCATGGTTGCCAGGGTGATGGAGCTGAGCGTGGCCTTGGCGTGGCCGTCGATCTCGGTCAACACCACCTGCAGCGCGCCTTCCACCGGGGTGGCCACGCCGTGTTCGTCCAGCAGCGGCGCGGGGGCGGCGATGTCCTCGAACATCTGGATGATGTCCATCAGGGTCAGTCGGCGCGCATTGCCGGTGAAGCGGTAACCGCCACCCGCGCCGCGCACCGAGGCCACGATGCCCGAGCGCGCCATCTGCGCCAGCACCTTGGCCAGGTGGTGCGGCGAGACACCGTACTTGGCGGCGATCTCGGCCGCTGGGATGTGGCGCTCGGCGTCGCCTGCGAAGTCGAGCACGCTGTACAGCGCCAGCAAGGTGTTCTTCTGCAGCTTCATGCTGCGCTCCACCGCGGGGAGGCCAAGTCGGCCCCGTGTACATCACACCTCAAGGTCTTCCTCCTGCCCGGGTGGCGACTGCTGGCCACGGCTGGGTAAACCACAAAGCATATGTCCAACGCATTCTTGTCTAATCCGGTAATAAGGTACCACAATACACCAATAGAGACCGCGGCGCGGTCTGGCGCCGCCCGGCGCCCGTGCGTGCAGTTCAGCCCATTGCAGACCAGGAGTCCCCGGCCGTGAGCAAGAAGTTGCTGACCCTCCATGTCAACGGGCGCACGCATCAGCTGGCCGTGGCCGACAACGCGCTGCTGCTGGACGTGCTGCGCGACACCCTGGGCCTGACCGGCACCAAGCAAGGCTGCGACGGCGGCGAGTGCGGCGCCTGCACCGTGCTGATGGACGACCAGCCGCTGCTGGCCTGCATCACGCTGGCGGCAGGCTGCACGGGCAAACGCATCGAGACCATCGAGCACCTGTCGGCCAATGGCCGCATGAGCCGGCTGCAGCAGGCCTTCCACGAGAAGCTGGGCACGCAGTGCGGCTTCTGCACCCCCGGCATGGTGATGGCGGCCGAAGCGCTGCTGCGGCGCTGCCCCGACCCCAGCGCGGCGCAGATCCGCGAGGCCCTGGCCGGCAACCTGTGCCGCTGCACCGGCTACGTGAAGATCATCGAATCGGTGCAGGCCGCCACCGGAGCCGCGGCATGAACGCGCGCGACCCCGCCGGCCTGCCCGCCACGACCAAGGTCAGCGCCACCGCCCCCGCCGGCGGCGTGGGCCAGCGCACGCCGCTGGTCGACGGCATCGACAAGGTCACCGGCCGCGCGCGCTACACCGCCGACCTGCCTTTCGGCCAGGCGCTGGTGGGCCGCATACTGCGCAGCCCGGTGGCGCACGGCCGCATCCACGCCATCGACGTCGAAGCCGCGCTGGCCATCCCCGGCGTGCGCGCCGTCATCACCGGCGCCGACTTCGCCGCGCCTTATGGCGTGATCCCCATCGCCCAGAACGAATGGCCGCTGGCGCGCGACGTGGTGCGCTACCGCGGCGAGCCGCTGGCCGCCGTGGCGGCGGTGGACGAAGCCACGGCCGAGGCCGCGCTGCGCGCCATCACGCTGGACATCGAGACCCTGCCGGCCTATTTCACTGCTGCCGAGGCGCGCGCCGAGGGCGCCGTGCCGCTGCACCCCAAGAAGCCCGGCAACATCGAGCGCCAGGTCGAGCAGGATTTCGGCGACTTGGATGCCGGCTTTGCGCAGGCCGACCTGGTGTTGGAGCGCAGCACCACCTATGCCGAAGTCGCCCACGGCCAGATCGAGCTCAACGCCGCCGTGGCCTGCTACGAGCCCGAGGCCGGCCGCCTGACCACGCATTCGGTGACCCAGGTGCCGTACTACCTGCACCTGACGCTGGCGCAGGTGCTGGGCATGGACAGTTCGCGCATCCGCGTGGTCAAGCCCTTTGTCGGCGGCGGTTTCGGCCACCGCGTGGAACCGCTCAACTTCGAGATGGTCACGGCCGCGCTGGCGCGTGCCGCCGGTGGCACGGTGCGCATGCAGCTCACGCGCGAGGAAGGTTTCCTCACGCACCGCGGCCGTCCGGCCACCGACATCCGGCTCAAGATCGGCCTCAAGCGCAGCGGCGAGATCACCGCGGTGGACTGCGAAGTGGTGCAGCGCGGCGGGGCCTACGGGGGCTACGGCCTGGTCACCATCCTCTACGCCGGTGCGCTGCTGCACGCGCTGTACCGCGTGGGTGCGGTGCGCTACCGCGGCTTTCGCGTCTACGCCAACCTGCCGCCCTGCGGCGCCATGCGCGGCCACGGCGCGGTGGACGTGCGCCATGCCTTCGAGTCGCTGCTGGACGAGATGGCGGGGCAGTTGGGCATCGACCCGATCGCGCTGCGCCGCGCCAATTTGATTGACGCGCCCTACCGCACGCTCAACGATCTGCAGGTCAATTCCTATGGCCTGCCGGCCTGCCTGGACTGGGTGGAGCAGGCCTCGGGCTGGCGCCAGTGGCGCGGCCACCTGCCGGCCGACGGCCCGGTGAAGCGCGGCCTGGGGCTGGCCTGCTCGCACTACGTCTCGGGCTCGGCCAAGCCGGTGCACTGGAGCGGCGAGCCGCACGCGGTGATCAACCTCAAGCTCGACTTCGACGGCGGCATCACCATCCTCACGGGCGCGTCCGACATCGGCCAGGGCTCGTCCACGCTGCTGACGCAGGTGGTGGCCGAGGTGCTGCAGTTGCCGATGGCGCGCATCCGCGTCATCGCCACCGACAGCGCGCTCACGCCCAAGGACAACGGCTCGTACTCATCGCGCGTGTCCTTCATGGTGGGCAACGCGGCGCTGCGCGCGGCCGAGGAACTGAAGCGCCTGCTGGTCACGGCGGCGGCACGCGTGCTGCAGGTCAGCCCCGAAGAGGTGGACTGGGCCGGCGAATGCTGCGCCGTGGTGGGCACCGACAAGACGCTGAACTTTGCCCAGGTGGTGGAGGCCGCGCTGGTGGACAGCGGCACCATCACCGTCAAGGGCGTGTGGTCCACCCCGCCCGAAACGCAGGGCGGCAAGTTCCGCGGCGCCGCGGTGGGCTCGACCGCCGGCTTTTCCTACGCCGCGCAGGTGGTGCAGGTGGCGGTGGACGTGGACACCGGCCTGGTGCAGGTCGAACAGGTGTGGGTGGCGCACGACTGCGGCTTTGCCATCAACCCGCTGGCGGTAGAGGGCCAGGTGCAGGGTGCCGTGTGGATGGGCATGGGCCAGGCGTTGGGCGAAGAGACGCAGTACCACGAAGGCCTGCCGCTGCGCCCCAACTTTCTGGACTACCGCATCCCCACCATCGTCGAGTCGCCGCCCATCGCCGTGCACCTGGTGGAGAGCATGGACCCGCTGGGGCCCTTCGGCGCGAAGGAGGCCAGCGAAGGCGCGCTGCACGGCTTTCCGCCGGCGCTGACCAACGCCATCTTCGACGCCGTGGGCATTCGTCTGCACGAGCTGCCGGCCACGCCCGACCGCGTGCTTGACGCGCTGCACAAGCAGCGCCGACAGCAGCAACTGCAGGCGCGCCGCGCACTGACCCAAGCCCAGGCCGCCAGCGCACCCGCGCAAGGGGAGTGAGATGGAACGCATGCCCGAGTTCGAACTGTCGCGTCCGGCCAGCTATGCCGAGGCCGCCACGCTGCTGGCCGCCGAGCCCGGCGCGCGCCTGCTGGCCGGCGGTACCGACCTGGTACCCAACCTGCGCCGCGGCCTGGGCAAGCCCTCGCGCCTGGTCGACCTGGGCGCCGTGCAGGGCCAGGCTGGCCTGGTGTGCGGCGAGCAGCACTGGACCCTGGGCGCCGGCATCACCCTGGCGCGCCTGGCTGTAGAGCCGCGCCTGCAAGGCGCTGCCGTGGCGCTGGCCGAGGGCGCGCGCGCCGCGGCCGGCCCGGGGCACCGCACGGTGGCCACGCTGGCCGGCAACCTGTGCCAGGACACGCGTTGCGTCTACTACAACCAGAGCGAATGGTGGCGCCAGGCCAACGACTACTGCCTCAAGCGCGGCGGCCAGACCTGCCACGTGGCGCCGCAGGGCAGCCGCTGTCACGCCGCCTTCAGTGGCGACGTGGCGCCGGCACTCATCGCGCTGGACGCCAGCGTCGACCTGCTCTCGGCCCGCGGCACGCGCCGCCTGCCGCTGGCCGACTGCTACCGCGACGACGGCGCCGCGCACCTGACGCTGGCGAGCGACGAGGTGCTCACCCGCATCGTGCTGCCGGCGCCGGCCGCCGGCCTGCTGAGCGGCTACCGCAAGGCGCGCGCGCGCGGCTCGATGGACTTTGCGCTGGCCGGCGCCGCCTGCGCACTGCGCGTCCAGGGCGGCGAGCTGGCCAGCCTGCGCATCGCGCTCACCGGCACCAATTCGCACCCGCTGCTGCTGCAGGGCACCGAGGCCTTTGTCGGAAGCCCGCTGGACGAGGCAGCAGTCGCTGCTCTGGGCAAGCTGGTGCACAAGCAGGTCAGCCCCATGCGCACCACGGTCATGCAGTCGCACTACCGCCGGTTGGTGGCGGCCGTGCAGGTGCAGCGCCTGGTGGCAGAGCTGGCCGAACGTGCCGGCCATGCCGTCACGGCCTGAAGCACCGGCCATGCGCTGCCCCAAGTGCCAGCGCCCGCTGGAAGACGCGTCCGAAGGCGTCTACATCTGCTGCGCCGATGCCAGCCTGCGCTGGCGCTGCGCCCAATGCGCCAAGGTCAGCGAAGGCTTTGCCTTCCCCTACGGCCGCTGCCCGCACTGCAGCGGCGCGCTGGCGGTGGTAGACGGCAGCCGCCCCGAGCCGGCCTCGGCGCTGGGCGGGCTGCGCGCGGCCTTCGAGATCGAACTGGGCGGGCGCGCCTTCTACCAGCGCGCCGCGGCCGAGTGCCGTGATGCCGATCTGCAGCAGCTCTTCGGCCGCTTTGCCCTGATGGAGGGCGAGCACATGGAGACGCTGTCGCGGCGCTACCACGTGGACGTGCCCGAAGCTTCGCCCGGTTTCCGGCTGGAGGTGGCGGCCGTCTTTGCCGATGTCGAGCACCGCCCGCAGGACCCCGACAACCTGTTCCGCATCGCCATCGGCCTGGAGAACCGCGCCGCCGCCTACTTTGCCGAGTGCGCGGCGCGCCCGGGGCAGGGCACGGCCGAACGCCAGCTCTACGCCGAACTGGCGGCCGAGGAACGCGAGCACGCCCTGATGCTGGCCACCGAGCAAGCGCGCTGGCGCAGCGGCCGGGCGGGGGTGTTCAGCACCGACCTGATGGGCCGGCCGCTGCCCCTGCATTCGAACGCGCAGGCCCAGGCTCACGCCCAGGCCACGGCCAGCGGCGCCGACAACGCGGCACGGCTACTGGTCACCGGGCAGGACGCGGCGCGCACCGCGCTGGTGTGCGGCGAAGCCACGCTCAGCTACGGCCAACTGCGCGACACCGTGGCGCGCACAGCCGGCTATTGGCGCAGCCTGGGCCTGCGCCCTGGCGACCGCATCGCCATCAAGCTGCCCGACGGCATAGCCTGGGTCACCGCCTTCCTGGGCGCCATGTGGGCCGGTGCCGTGGCCGTGCCCGTGAACCCACGCGTGCCCGCGCCCGAATGGCACTACATCCTGGACGAAGCCGGCTTCAGCCTGATCCTGGCCGAGAGCGCCGACGACACGCCCGCACCCTGGCGCGAGCGCACGCTGGGTCTTGACAGCTTCCACCAGGGCCAGGCGGCGGCGCAGCCGCTTCCGGCCTGCCCGGTGAGCGCGGACACGCCGGCCTTCTGGTGCCATTCATCGGGCACCTCGGGCAAACCCAAGGCGGTGGTGCACGCGCACCGCTTCGCGCGCAGCATCGAACAGGTCTCGCGCGACGGCGTGGGCATCCACGGGGGCGACCGGCTGTTTGCCAGTTCGCGCCTGTTCTTCTCGTACCCGCAGACCAACAGCCTGTGGGCCGGGCTGAAGCTGGGCGCCACGGTCATCCTCGACCCGCAATGGCCCACCGCCGCCAGCGTGGCCGCCACGGTGGCGGCGCAACGGCCGACCGTGCTGCTGAGCGTGCCCTCGCTCTACCGCAACCTGCTGCACGAAGGCCTGGCGCCGGGCATCGCCGCGGCTGGCGTGCGCCTGTGCCTGTCGGCCGGCGAGGCGCTGCCGCCCAGCCTGCGCGACGAATGGCAGCGCCAGACCGGCCTGGCCATCGTCAACGGCTATGGCGCGTCCGAGGTGCTGGTGCTGGTGATGCTGGACCGCGGCGACGGCCGGGGCTTCAGGCCCTCGCCCGGCGTGGAGATCCAGCCGCTGGGCGAGGTGTTGCCCGGCCAGCCCTCGCGCCTGCGCATCCGCGTGGGCACCGTGGCGCTGGGCTACCTGGACCGGCCGCAGGCCCAGGCCGAGGCCTTCCGCGACGACGCCTTCTGCCCGGCCGATCTGTTTGCGCGCGACGACAACGGCGGTTGGCGCTTTGCCGGGCGCGAAGACTCGCTGGTCAAGATCCACGGCCGCTGGGTCAACCTGGTCGAGCTGGAAGAGTGCCTGTCGGCCCAGACTCCGGGCATCCGCGAGGGCGCAGCGGTGCTGGTGCCCGACGAAGACGGCGTGGACGCGGTGGCCTTTTTCTACTGCGCCGGCGACGCGGCCGCGGTCGTTGCCGACCTCTTGCGGGCCCGCGCCGCAACCCTGCCACCGCATCAGCGCCCGCGCTGGTGGCATGCCGTGGACGCGCTGCCGCGCGGCCCCACCGGCAAGCTGCTGCGGCGCAAGCTGCAAGAGCTGCACGGCACGCTCTAGGTCATGACTGCCGTGCTGCACACCGAACGACAAGGCCGCGTGCTGGTGGCCACGCTGGCGCGCGCGCCGGTCAACGCGCTGGACGATCAGCTCATCGGCGCGCTGGACGCGGCGCTGGACACGGCCTGCGACGACGAAAGTCTCACGCTGCTGCACCTGCGCAGCGAGCAGCGCGCCTTCTGCGCCGGTGCCGACCTGGCGCTGATGCGCGACTGCTTTGCCACGCCCGAAGGCCCGGCCGAGATGACCGAGGTGGTGCGGCGCATGCAGCGGCTGTTCATGCGGCTGGAGACAGCGCCGGTCGTGACATTGGCCGAGATCGGCGGCGCCGCGCTGGGCGGCGGGCTCGAGCTTGCTCTGGCCTGCGACCTGCGCGTGGCCGCCAGCGAGGCCCGGCTGGGCCTTCCCGAGGCCAGCCTGGGCCTTGTGCCCGGGGCCGGCGGCACGCAGCGCCTGACGCGGCTGTGCGGCGTCGGCGTGGCCAAGCGCCTGATCCTGGGCGCCGAGGTGGTGGACGGCGCGCAGGCCGAACGCCTGGGGCTGGTGCAATGGGCGCGGCCGCGTGCAGAGCTGTTGGGCTTCACGCGCGACCTGGCCGCCGCCTGCGCCGCCAGCCCGCGCGCGGCGCTGGCGGCCAACAAGCGCTGCATCGCCGCCGCGCAGGACGCGCAGCGCGACGGCTACGCCGAAGAGCTGATCGAGACCCGGGCGCTGTACGAACACCCCGAGTCGCGGCGCAAGGTGTCGAACTTCCTGGCCCGGCGCACCCGCTGACACCCATCCCTTGCCTCACTCGAAAGGCCGACCCATGGAATTTGCGCACAAGACCGCCATCGTCACCGGCGCCGCCTCCGGCATCGGCCGCGCCACCGCCGCCGCGCTGGCGCGCGCCGGGGCGCGGGTGGTCGTGGCCGACATCGACGCCCAAGGCGGCGAGGCCACCGCCGCCGCGCTGCGGGCGGATGGCCTGCAGGCCGACTACCTGCACGTGGACATGACCGACCCGCTGTCCATCGAGGCCTTTGCCGCCGCCGCGCAGGCGCGTTGCGGCGCCGTGGATGTGCTGGTCAACGCGGCAGGCTGGGGCCGCACGGCGCCCTTCATCGAGGGCAGCAACGAGTTCTGGGCCAAGCTGGTGGCGCTCAACTTCGTCGGCCCCATGCAGCTGGCCAAGGCCCTGCTGCCGGGCATGATGGAGCGCGCCAGCGGCCGCATCGTCAACATCGCCAGCGACGCCGGGCGGGTGGGCAGCCTGGGCGAGACGGTGTACTCGGGCGCCAAGGGCGGGCTGATCGCCTTCACCAAGTCGCTGGCGCGCGAGGTGGCGCGCTACAACATCAACGTCAACTGCGTCTGCCCTGGCCCCACCGACACGCCGCTGATGGCCGCCGTGCCCGACAAGGTGAAGGACGCGCTGACCAAGGCCATCCCCTTCCGCCGTCTGGGCAAGCCCGAGGAAGTGGCCGATGCCGTGGTTTTTTTCGCAAGCGACCGCGCGGCCTACATAACAGGGCAGGTGCTCAGCGTCAGCGGCGGCCTCACGATGGCGGGCTGAAAACCCGACCGAGGAGACGCCCATGGACTACACGCTGCCGGAATTCCTGGCCCACGCCATCGCGCTGGAGCACGAGGCGGCCGAACGCTATCTGGAACTGGCCGACAGGATGGAAGCGCACCGCAACGACCCGGTGTCGGCGCTGTTCCGCGACATGGTGCGCTACTCGCGCATGCACCGTGACTCCATCATCGAGCGCGCCCGCGGCGTGACGCTGCCCACGCTGCGCCCGGGGCAGTACCGCTGGCTGCAGGCGCCCGAGGCCGGCGATGAAGAAGGCTTCGACGTCATGCTCGACGCCTACCAAGCGTTGACTTACGCGCTCAAGAACGAGATGCGCGCGCTGGACTACTACTGCAGCGTGAGCGAGCAGACCGCCGACGCCGAGGTGCGGCGCATGGCTGCCGAGTTTGCGGCCGAGGAAACCGAGCATGTGCAGGCGCTGGAAGACTGGATGGCGCGCACCGTCCCACCGGCCGTGTTCCTGCGCGAAGACCCCGAACGCCCGGCGCGGGCCTGACCGCCCATGGCCCCTGGGTGCTGGAGCGGTGAGTTCCAGGATGTGCCCCTGCCCGGCCGCGGGTTGCCGCGGGGGCGGGGCGGATGTGCCATCGATTACAACAACAGGAGATGACCATGAAGAACCTACAGCTCGCCGCCTACCAGGCCCGGCACTTCGGCTACTCGGCCCAGGGCAAGGTGGCCACCATCCGGCTGAACCGGCCCGACCGCAAGAACCCGCTCACCTTCGATTCGTATGGCGAGCTGCGCGACCTGTTCCGCGAGATGGTCTACGCCAGCGACATCAAGGCCATCGTCTTCACCGGCGAGGGCGGCAACTTCTGCAGCGGCGGCGACGTGCACGAGATCATCGGCCCGCTGGTGGGTATGGACATGCCCGAGCTGCTGGCCTTCACGCGCATGACGGGCGATCTGGTCAAGGCCATGCGCGCCTGCCCGCAACCCATCATCGCCGCCATCGACGGCGTGTGCACCGGTGCCGGCGCGATGATCGCCTGCGGCTCGGACATGCGCCTGGCCACGGCGCGCAGCAAGCTGGCCTTCCTGTTCGTGCGCGTGGGCCTGGCCGGCGCCGACATGGGCGCCTGCACGCTGCTGCCGCGGCTCATCGGGCTGTCGCGCGCCGCCGATCTGCTGTTCACCGGCCGCGTGGTCGGCGGTGAAGAGGCCGAACGCTACGGCTTCCACAACCGCCTGGTCGAACCCGACAAGCTGCTGGAAGAAGCGCAAGCCCTGGCGCAAAGCCTGGCCGAGGGCCCGACCTTCGGCCACGCCATGACCAAGACCATGCTCTGGCAGGAGTGGAGCTCCGGCCTGGGCGAATGCATCGAGGCCGAGGCCCAGGCCCAGGCCATCTGCATGCAGACCCAGGACTTCGAGCGCGCCTACCACGCCTTTGCCGCCAAGTCCAAGCCGGTGTTCGAAGGCAACTGATGGCCGCCACGCCCGCCAGCGACCTGGACTGGCCCTTCTTCGACGAGGGCCACCGTGTCTATGCGGCGCAGGTGCGGCAGTGGGCACAGCAGCAACTGCCGCCGCTGCTGGAGGGCGCCGAGGACAGCCTGGACGCCGTCTACGCCTGCGTGCGCCGGCTGGTGACCGAGCTGGGCCGCGCCGGGCTGCTGCGCGTGTGCGTGCCGGCGGCCTACGGCGGCTTGCGCGAGCAGCTGGACGTGCGTGGCCTGAGCCTGGCGCGCGAAACTCTGGCGCGGGCCTCGGGCCTGGCCGACTTTGCGCTGGCCATGCAGGGCCTCGGCAGCGCGCCGGTCAGCCTGTTCGGCACGCACGCACAAAAGCTGGCGCTGCTTCCGGGCGTGGCCGAAGGGCGCACGGTGGCGGCCTTTGCGCTGTCCGAACCCGACGCCGGCTCCGACGTGGCCGCGCTGGCCTGCCGTGCCACGCGCGTGCCCGGCGGCTGGCAGCTGGACGGCGTGAAGACCTGGATCAGCAACGCCGGCCTGGCCGACAGCTACGTGGTCTTCGCGCGCAGCGGACAGGCCGGCACGCGCGGCATCTCGGCCTTCATCGTGCCGGCCAGCACGCCGGGGCTGGACGCCAGCGAACGCATCCCGGTCATCGCCCCGCACCCGCTGGGCACGCTGCGCCTGACGGCCTGCTGCGTGCCCGATGACGCCCTGCTGGGCGAGGAGGGGCAGGGCTTCAAGATCGCCATGGGCACGCTCGACACCTTCCGCACCACGGTGGGCGCGGCCGCGCTGGGCTTTGCGCGGCGCGCGCTGGACGAAGCCCTGCTGCGCGCGCGCAGCCGCAGGCTGTTCGGGCGGACGCTGGCCGAGTTCCAGCTCACGCATATGAAGCTGGGCGAGATGGCCCTGGCCATCGACGCCTCGGCGCTGATGGTCTACCGCGCGGCCTGGACCAAGGACGTGCAGCGCCGCCGCGTCACGCGCGAGGCCTCGATGGCCAAGCTCTTTGCCACCGAATCGGCACAGCAGGTGATAGACGCCGCGGTGCAGCTGTGGGGCGGCCTGGGCGTGGTGCAGGGCGTGCCGGTGGAGCGGCTGTACCGCGAGATCCGCGCGCTGCGCATCTACGAAGGCGCCAGCGAGGTGCTCAAGCTCATCATCGGCGCGCAGGCGCTCGAGGCCGGCGGATGATGAAGCTGCTGGGTCCCTCACGGGCCACGGGCCGCTACGGCCGCGGCCTGGAACTGGCCTGCAAGTGCTCGGCCATCGCCGGCACGCTGGTGTTTGTGGCGCTGGTGCTCATGTCCATCGTCTCCATCACCGGGCGCAAGCTGCTGTCCATGCCGGTGCCGGGCGACGTGGAGATGCTGCAGCTGTGCGCGGCCTTTGCCTCGGCCTCGTTCTTCGCCTGGTGCCACCTGAGCCACGGCGACGTGAAGGTCGATTTCTTCACCGACTGGCTGCCGGCGCGGCGCGTGCACGCGCTGGACGCCGTGGGCTCGCTGCTGGTGGCCGGCTTCGGCGCGCTCATCGCCTGGCGCACGGGGGTGGGCGCGGCTTCGCTGCAGGCCGTGGGCGAGACCACCATGATCCTGGGTGCCCCGGTCTGGGTGGGGCAGGCGCTGATGGTGCCGGGCTTCGTGCTGCTGGCCCTGGCCGGCCTGTACCGCGCCACCGAGCACGCGCGCCAGGCGCTGGGTGGCAGCCCGCCGGCCACGCCGGTGGTGGCCGAGGACGCGTCTTGAGCGGCATCTCCGCCGGCCTGCTGCTGTTTGCCGTGCTGCTGGGGCTGCTGGCGCTGCGCGTGCCCATCGGCATCGCCATGTTCTCGGTGGGCGCCGGTGGCTATGTCTGGCTGACCGGGGGCGACTGGACGCCGCTGCTCAATTCGCTCAAGAACCTGGCCTATGCGCGCCTGTCCAACTACGACCTGATCGTCATCCCGCTGTTCCTGCTGATGGGCCAGTTCGCCACGCACGGCGGGCTGTCGCGCGCGCTGTTCCGCTTCGTCAGCGCCTTCATGGGCCATTGGCGCGGTGGGGTGGCCATGGCGTCGGTGGGCGCCTGTGCCGGCTTCGGCGCCATCTGCGGCTCGTCACTGGCCACTGCGGCCACCATGGGGCAGGTGGCGCTGCCCGAGCTCAAGCGCCTGGGCTATTCGGACAGCCTGGCCACCGGCACGCTGGCCGCGGGCGGCACGCTGGGCATCATGATCCCGCCCTCGGTGCCATTGGTGATCTACGCCATCCTCACGCAGGAGTCCATCGGCAAGCTGTTCATGGCCGCGCTGCTGCCGGGATTGATCGCCATGGTGGGCTACATGCTGGTGATCCGCATCATGGTGGCCTGGAAGCCCGAATCCGGCCCGGCCGGCCCGCGCGCGCCCTGGTCCGAGCGGCTGCGGGCGCTGGCGGCGGTGGCGCCGGTGATCGGCGTGTTCGTGGTGGTGATCGTGGGCATCTACGGCGGCTGGGCCAACCCCACCGAGGCCGCGGCCATCGGCGCGGCGGCCTGCGGCGTGCTGGCCGTCACCAGCGGCGGCATGCGCCTGAAGGGCCTGATCGCCACCGCGCTGGGCACGGCCCAGGCCACCGCCATGATCTTCCTGGTGCTGCTGGGCGCCGACCAGCTGAACACCGCGCTGGCGGTGTCGCAGATGCCGGCCGAACTGGCGGCCTGGGTGCAGGCCAGCGGCCTGCCGCCGCTGCTGGTGATGTCGGCCATCCTGCTCACCTACATCCTGCTGGGCTGCGTGATGGATTCGCTGGCCATGATCCTGCTCACCATCCCGGTGTTCTACCCGGTGGTCATGGGGCTGGACTTCTGGGGCCTGTCGCCCACCGACAAGTCCATCTGGTTCGGCATCCTGGCGCTGATGGTGGTGGAGATCGGCCTGGTGCACCCGCCGGTGGGGATGAACGTCTACGTCATCAACCGCATCGCCCAGAATGTGCCGCTGAAAGAAACCTTCAAGGGCGTGATGCCCTTCCTGGCCTCGGACTTCATACGCATCATCGTGCTGCTGTTCTTCCCGTCGCTGTCGCTGGTGCTGGTGCACAGCTTTCAGACCTGAATCACCAACAAGGAGATGACCATGTCCCGACTCGCCGCCTTCGTGGCTGCTGCCCTGCTGACCGTCGGCACCTGTGCGCAGGCGCAGACCGTGGTGCTCAAGGTGCACCACTTCCTGCCCGCCACGGCCAACGTGCACCGCAACCTCATCCAGCCCTGGTGCGACAAGATCGCCCAGGAATCGGGCGACCGCATGAAGTGCCAGATCTACCCGGCCATGCAGCTGGGCGGCACGCCGGCGCAGCTGTTCGACCAGGCGCGCGACGGCGTGGCCGACATCGTCTGGACCATCCCCACCTATTCGGCCGGTCGCTTTGTCAAGTCCGAGGTCTTCGAGCTGCCCTTCTTCACGCGCAGCGCCAAGGGCTCGAGCCAGGCCTACTGGGACTACGTGCAGAAGTCGGCGCTGGACGAGTACCAGGGCGTCAAGCCCCTGTTCCTGCACACCAACGACGGCTCGGCCTTCCACCTGAGCAGCGCCAAGGGCGTGCGCACGCTGGACGACCTGAAAGGCATGAAGATCCGCGCCGCCACGCGGCTGAACTCGCGCATGCTGACGGCCCTGGGCGCCGCACCGGTGCAGATGCCGCTGCCGGCCGTGCCCGAGGCCATGTCCAAGGGCGTGATCGACGGCGCCATGGTGCCCTGGGAAGGCGTGCCCGCGGCCAAGCTGCAGGAGATCGCCAAGAGCCACCTCGATGCGCCCGCCGGCCAGCCCAAGTTTGCCAACTCGATCTTCGCCTTCGTGATGAACCAGGCGCGCTACAACGCGCTGCCGGCCGACCTGAAGAAGGTGATCGAGGCCAACAGCGGCCTGGCGGTGTCGGCCTGGGCTGGCGAGAAGGGCTTCGACGCCGTGGTGGTGGCCAACCACAAGCTGGCCAGCGACCGCGGCAACACGCTGCTCACGCTGGACGCCGCCGAGTACCAGCGCTGGATCAAGGCCGCATCCGACGTCGACGACCAGTGGGTCAAGGAGGTCTCGGCCAAGGGCGCCAATGGCCCGGCCCTGCTGGAGCAGGCGCGCACGCTGATCCTGCAATATGACCGCTGATCCGGCGTCCGCACCCCAGCCCTGCGCCGTGCTGCCGGGCGGCGCGCCGCGCTCGGGCCCGCGCCGCTGGCAAGAGGCCGACGGCGAGCACATCGACGTGCGCGGCCTGCAGCCGCCGCAGCCGCTGGTGGACATCCTGCGCCTGGTGCAGCAGATGGCCGGCCGCGGCGTGGTGCTGGTGCACCACGACCGTGACCCGGTGCTGCTGTACCCCGAGCTGGCCGAGATCGGCTGGTCGGCCGAACGTCTGGCCAGCGAGCCCGGTGAGTTGTTGTTGCGCCTGACGCCGGGGGCCTGATGGCTGCCGGGCCGGCGTTCCTGGGCGACCTGAGCGGCCGCCTGCTGCCGGCTTCCATCCCCTTCCGTTTCTTCGGCGCCGCGGTGCTGTGCCAGCTGCTGGCCTGGCTGGCGCTGCTGGCCGGCGCGGCCCAGACGCCGGCCTTCGGTGGCGGCCCGGGCCTGCCGTTGGCGGGGCTGCACCTGTTCACCCTGGGCGTGCTGGCCATGACGGCCATCGGCGCCAGCCTGCAACTGCTGCCGGTGGCCACGCGCCAGGCCGTGGCTGCACCGCGCACCCTGGCCGCCCTGGGTTGGCTGTACATGCCCGCCGTGGGCCTGCTGGCCCTGGCCATGGCGCAGGGCTGGGCCGACGGCATGGTCTGGGGCGCGGCGGCGGCGGTGCTGGCGCTGCTGTTCTTTGCCGCGCTGCTGGGGCGCAACCTGATGCGCGCCCGCGGCATGGCGGTGGTGGCCGCGCACGGCGGGGCCGCGCTGCTGTGCCTGCTGGCGTTGCTGGCCAGCGGGCTGTCGCTGGCCGCCACCTACCGGGGCCAGGGCTTCATGGACCACGGCCTGGCGCTGCGCCTGCACGTGGTGCTGGCCGGCTATGGCTTCATGGGGCTGCTGCTGCTGGGCTTTTCCTACATCCTGCTGCCCATGTTCGCGCTGGCCGACGCGCCGCCGCAGCGGCCGTCACTCGCCTCGGCCGGGCTGGTGATCGGCGGGTTGGCGCTGGCCGCGCTGGCGCCGCCGGGCTGGCTAGGCGTCCTGGCGGTGCTGCTGGGCCTGGCCGGGCTGGGCCTGCATGTGCTCTTGATGACGCGCATGCTGCGCAGCGGAATGCGCCGGCAGCTGGGCAGGCCGCTGCTGCTGATGCGCGTGGGGTGGGCGGCGCTGGCGGCCAGCCTGCTGGCGGCGTTGGCGCTGGAGGCCGGCGCCGGCTTCGAGCGCCTGCGCGCGCTGTTCGTCGTGCTGCTGGTGGGCGGGCTGCTGAGCTTCCTGCTGGGCGTGCTGGCGCGCATCGTGCCGTTCCTGGCGGCCATGCATGCGCCGCCTGGGCGGCGCGGGCCGCCGCTGCCCTCTGCGCTGACGTCCGAGCCGGCGCTGAGGCTGCACTTCCGCTGCCACCTGGCAGCCTTTGCGCTGCTGCTGCTGGCGGTGCTGGCCGGCAGCCCTTGGCTAGCGCGCGCCGCGGCCCTGTGCGGCTGCGTCGGTGCGTTTTCCTTCGCCTGGTTCTTTGTCTACGCCTGGCGGCGCATGCGCGCGCCGCCGGCGTCGGGCATTCCCCCGCTTGCGCCGCCGCGGCCGCAGGCATAAGATCAATCAAGCAAATCGGTACCGGATTACCGTTATCGCCCGAACATGAACCTCACCCGACACACCGGTCGTGCGCTGCACGACGACCACCGCGCCAACCTGGACCTGCTGGCGCAGGTCGAAAGAGCCCTGGGCCCGGGCAACGGCGCGGCGTTGCACCGTGCCGCCGGCCCGGGCACCGCGCTGGCCCGCCTGATGGGCGCGCTGCAGCACCAGGTGCTGCAGGACGTGGAACGCCACTTCGTCTTCGAGGAAGGCGAGCTGTTCACGCGCATGGCCAGCAGCGGAGACAGCGGCATCGCCCGGCTGCTGACCAGCGAACACGAGGCCATCCGCGACCTGGCCGCCGAGTTGCTGCCGCTGGCCCACGACGCCGCCGCCGGCACGCTGGACGAGGCCGGCTGGTCCGCCCTGGCCCAGGCCGCGCTGGAACTGGTGGAACGCCAGGTCTCGCACATCCAGAAGGAAGAGATGGCCTTGCTGCCGCTGCTCGAAGACCTGCTCGACGACGACACCGACCGCCAGCTGGCAATGGACTACAGCGCGCACTGAACGCCTGCGCGGCCGGTCCGCGCGGCCCGACACGACCCATGCGATCCAGGAGACCCGTGACCATGCAGACCGCCACCCTAGCCGATGCCCCCATCCGCGCGCTCACCCAGCAAGACCTGGACGCCGTGGTGGCCATCGACGCCGCCATCGTGGGCCGCGTGCGCAAGAGCTACTTCCAGCGCCGCGTCAAGGCGGCCCTGGCCCAGCCCGACCTGCACGTGCAGCTGGCGGCGCAAGACGGGCAGGGCGTGGCCGGCTTTATCCTGGCGCGGCGCTCGCAGGGCGAGTTCGGCCGCATCCGCCAGGGCCTGCGCGTCGAGGCGCTGGGCGTGCGGGCCGAGCGCCAGGGCCATGGCGTGGGCCGGCAGCTGCTGGATGCGCTGGCCGACTACGCCCGCCGCCACGGCGTGGGCGAGTTGCGTACCGTGGCTGCCTGGACCGACCACGGCATGCTGCAATGGCTGCACAGCATGGGCTTCCAGCTCACCAGCGACATGGTGCTCGAATGCAGCGTGGCCGACGGCTACCAGGCCGAACGCGACGACGCGCTGGGCCTGCCCGCGGCCCAGACCCCGGGCCATGAGACCGACTACGGCGCCCCCGAAGGCAACGATTTCGAGCGCGCCTCGCGCAGCCACTGCGACGTGCGTGCCATGCGAGCCGAAGACCTGCCGCGCATCCTGCGCATCGACCAGCAGATCACCGGCCGCAACCGCAGCGCCTACATCGAGGGCAAGCTGGGCGAGGCCATGGACGACTCGGCCATCCGCGTGTCGCTGACCGCACAGCTGGACGGCGCCGTGGTCGGCTTCCTGATGGCGCGGGTCGACCTGGGCGACTTCGGCCGGGCCGAGCCGGTGGCCGTGCTCGACACCATCGGCGTCGACCCCGGCTACGGCCACCGCGGCGTCGGCCACGCGCTGGTCTCGCAGCTCTTCGCCAGCCTGCAGGCGCTGCACATCGACCGCGTCGAGACCGCCGTGCGGCCCACCGAACTGCCGCTGCTGGGCTTCTTGCTGAACTGCGGCTTCGTGCGCTCGCAGCGCCTGGCCTTCGCGCGCGCCGTGTAGACCGCCCGCCCAGGGGCGCCCAAGCCCCGGGTGAGGAGAAGGAGACCACCATGCCCATGCCCCCCGCTCCCGGCCCGCGCTTCAACTTCGCGCAGCACCTGTTCGAGCGCCACCAAGCCTACCCGCAGCGCCTGGCCTACATCGACGACCAGGGCAGCCTGCGCTACGACGCACTGGCCGATCGCAGCCGGCGCCTGGCCGCCGCGCTGCTGGCGGCAGGCGTGCGCCGCGAAGAGCGCGTGCTGCTGCTGATGCTGGACTGCAACGACTGGCCGGTGTGCTTTCTGGGCGCGCTGTACGCGGGCGTGGTGCCGGTGGCGGTGAACACGCTGCTCAGCGCCGACGACTACACCTTCATGCTGGCGCACAGCCGCGCGCAGGCCGCGCTGGTGTCACCGGCGCTGCTGCCGGCGCTGCAGGCGGCCATGGCCGCCGGGCCGCACGAGTTGCGCGCGGTGTTCGTGGCCGGGGCCGAGGCACCCGAAGGCACGCAGGCACTGGAAGCCGCGCTGGCGGCGCAGGCGCCGCTGGACCAGCCCGCCAGCACCGGGCCCGACGACCCCGGCTTCTGGCTCTACTCCTCGGGTTCCACCGGCCGGCCCAAGGGCACGCTGCACAGCCACGCCAACCCCTACTGGACGGCCGAGCTGTACGGCGGCCCGGTGCTGGGCCTGCGGCCGGACGACATCTGCTTCTCGGCCGCCAAGCTGTTCTTCGCCTATGGCCTGGGCAACGCTCTGAGCTTTCCGCTGAGCGTGGGCGCCACCACGCTGCTGATGGCCGAACGGCCCACGCCCGACGCGGTGTTCAAGCGCTGGCGTGGCCAGGTGGGCGGCGTCAGCCCCACGGTGTTCTTCGGCGCGCCCACGGGCTATGCCGGCATGCTGGCATCGCCCGCGCTGCCGGCGCGGGCCGATGTCGCGCTGCGCCTGGCCTCTTCAGCCGGCGAGGCGCTGCCGGCCGACGTGGGCAAGCGCTTCACCGCGCACTACGGCGTGGAGATCATCGACGGCATAGGCTCCACCGAGATGCTGCACATCTTCCTGTCCAACGTGCCCGGCCGCGTGCGCTACGGCACCACCGGCTGGCCCGTGCCGGGCTACCAGGTCGAACTGCGCGGCGACGATGGCCTGCCGCTGCCGCTGAACGAAGACGGTTCCAGCGACACCGGCGACCTGTTCATCCAGGGCCCCAGCGCGGCGCTGATGTACTGGGGCAGCCGCGACAAGACGCTGGACACCTTCCAGGGCCGCTGGACGCGCAGCGGCGACAAGTACCAGCGCAACGCCGACGGCAGCTACACCTACAGCGGCCGCAGCGACGACATGCTCAAGGTCAGCGGCATCTACGTCAGCCCTTTCGAGGTTGAGGCCACGCTGGTGCAGCACCCCTCGGTGCTCGAGGCCGCGGTCATCGGTGTGGTCGACGAGCAGGGACTGACCAAGTCCAAGGCCTTTGTCGTGCTCAAACCCGGGGCGAAGGCCAGCGACGCCGAGCTCAAGGCCTTCGTCAAGGACCGGCTGGCGCCCTACAAGTACCCGCGCCAGATCGAGTTCCTGGACGAACTGCCCAAGACCGCCACGGGCAAGATCCAGCGCTTCAGGCTGCGCGAGCGCGAGGCGGCCGGGCGCTGACAGCAGGAACGGCATTCACCACAACAGCAGGAGACAAGACACCATGAAGAACACCCGCCTCGGCCTCAGCCTCTTCACCACCGCCTTGCTGGCCCTAGCCTCCAGCGCCACGCTGGCCCAGGGCGCCAAGCTCAAGGTCGGCCTGATGCTGCCCTACACCGGCACCTTTGCCGCCCTGGGCACGGCCATCGAGAACGGCTTCCGGCTCTACGTGGCCGAGCAGGGCGGCAAGCTGGGCGGGCGCGAGGTCGAGTTCGTCAAGGTCGACGACGAGAGCGACCCGTCCAAGGCCACCGACAACGTCAACAAGCTGGTCAAGCGCGACAACGTGGACGTGCTGGTGGGCACGGTGCACAGCGGCGTGGCCATGGCCATGGCCAAGGTGGCCAAGGACAGCGGCACGCTGCTGATCGTGCCCAACGCCGGCGCCGACGCCGTCACCGGCGCCATGTGCGGGCCCAACATCTTCCGCAGCAGCTTCAGCAACTGGCAGCCCGGTTACGCCATGGGCGAGGTGGTGGCCAAGAAGGGCCACAAGAAGGTGGTGACCATCACCTGGAAGTACGCCGCCGGCGACGAATCGGTGCGCGGCTTCAAGGAAGCCTTCGAGAAGGGAGGGGGCCAGGTCGTCAAGGAGTTGAACCTGCCCTTCCCCGGCGTGGAGTTCCAGGCGCTGCTGACCGATATCGCGTCCACCCGGCCCGATGCGGTGTACACCTTCTTTGCCGGCGGTGGCGCGGTCAAGTTCGTCAAGGACTACGCCGCAGCAGGCCTGAAGAAGAACATTCCGCTGTACGGCGCCGGCTTCCTGACCGATGGCACGCTCGAGGCCCAGGGCGCCGACGCCGACGGGCTGCTGACCACGCTGCATTACGCCGACAGCCTGGGCACGCCGCGCGACAGCGCCTTCCGCCTGGCCTATGCCAAGAGCTACAAGCTGCAGCCCGACGTGTACGCCGTGCAGGGCTATGACGCGGCGCAGATCCTGGGCATAGGCCTGACCGCGGTGAAGGGCGACGTGGGCAAGAAGGCCGAGTTCGCCGCCGCGGTGCAGAGGGCCCGCATCGACAGCCCGCGCGGGCCCTTCATGCTGTCCAAGGCGCACAACCCGGTGCAGGACATCTACCTGCGCCAGGTGGTGGGCAAGGAGAACAAGGTGGTGGGCGTGGCCAGCAAGGCGCTGACCGACCCCGCGCGCGGCTGCCGGATGTAACGTATCTTCCTGCTGCGCGGGCCGGGCTCGGGCCTGCGCTGCGCGCCGTACGGGTGTACGGCTGTGCTGCTCGACCCGATCGCGACCCGCTCGCGACGGAAGCTACGTCACATCCGGGCCCCTGCCAATTCTCGAACAATGGACCTCGCCACCTTCCTCATCCAGTGCCTGAACGCGCTGCAGTACGGGCTGCTGCTGTTCCTGGTGGCCAGCGGCCTGACGCTGATCTTCGGCATCATGGGCGTCATCAACCTGGCGCACGGCAGCTTCTACATGATCGGCGCCTACATGGCCTTTGCGCTGGCGCCGGTGGTCGAGCGCAGCTTCGGCGGCGGCTTCGTGGCCACGCTGTTCGTGGGTCTGGTGCTGGCGGTGATGCTGGGCTACGTGCTGGAGTGGGTGTTCTTCAGCTACCTGTACGAGCGCGAGCACCTGCAGCAGGTGCTGATGACCTATGGCCTGATCCTGGTCTTCGAGGAACTGCGCAGCCTGCTGGTCGGTGACGACGTGCACGGCGTGCAGGCGCCGCCCTGGCTTTCGGGCAGCATCGCTTTAGGCGACACCATGACCTACCCGGTCTACCGCCTCTTCATCAGCGGCGTGTGCCTGGCGCTGGCGCTGGGCATGTACTTCGTGTTCACGCGCACGCGGCTGGGCATGATGATCCGCGCCGGCAGCGCCAACCGCGAGATGGTGCAGAGCCTGGGCATCGACATCCAGTTCCTGTACCGCGTGGTCTTTGCCGCGGGCGTGGCCATCGCCGTGCTGGCGGGCATGGTGGCGGCACCGGTCAGCAGCGTCTACCCGGGCATGGGTGGCAGCGTGCTCATCATCTGCTTCGTTGTGGTGGTGATCGGCGGCATCGGCAGCATCCGTGGCGCGCTGCTGGCGGCGCTGCTGATCGGCTTCGTCGACACCTTCGGCAAGGTGCTGCTGCCCCAGGCCGCGGGCGTGCTGGTGTACGTGCTGATGGCGCTGATCCTGCTGTGGCGCCCCGACGGTTTGTTCAAGGCCGCATGATGGATCTGCCGCGCGGCAAGCTCGCCTTCATGGCCGCGGTGTTCGTGGCGCATGCGGCGCTGCCCTGGATGACCGGCGCCTTCGGCATCGACCTGGTCACCAAGATCATGATCTTCGCCATCCTCGCGCTCAGCCTGGAACTGCTGGTGGGCGCCACCGGCCTGGTGTGCTTCGGCCAGGCGGCCTTCTTCGGCATCGGCGCCTATGCCACCGTGCTGCTGACGCCGGATGACGGCCCGGCCGGCCTGTGGTGGCTGCTGCCGGTGTGCATGCTGGCGGCAGCAGCCTATGCGCTGGCGGTGGGCGCGCTGTCGCTGCGCACGCGCGGCGTGTACTTCATCATGGTCACGCTGGCCTTTGCACAGATGGCCTATTACGTGGTGCACGACACACCGCTGGGCGGCGGCACCGACGGCATCTACCTCAACTTCAAGCCCACGCTGGGCGGCGTGCTGGACCTGGACAAGCCGCTGGTGTTGTACGGCTTCACGCTGGGCTGCCTGGTGGCGGTGTTCGGCTTCCTGGCGGTGCTGCTGCGTTCGCGCTTCGGCCGCGCGCTGGCCGGCATCAAGGTGAACGAGCAGCGCATGCGCGCCACCGGCTTTTCCACCTACCCGTACAAGCTGGCAGCCTTCACGATCTCCGGCGGCATCGCCGGGCTGGCCGGCTTCCTGTTTGCGGTGAAGGACGGCTTCGTCAACCCCGAACTGCTGAGCTGGCACTTCAGCGGCTCGGTGCTGATCATGATCATCCTGGGCGGCCTGGGCCATCTGCGCGGCGCGATCATCGGCGCCTATGCCTTTGCGCTGCTGCAGGAGTTCTTCAAGTCCGAGGCTATCTTCGGTGCCTTCGCCAAGCACTGGACCCTGGGCCTGGGCCTGAGCATCATCGTCAGCGTGGCGCTGCTGCCGCGCGGCCTGGTGGGGCTGCCGGCGCAATGGCGCGAACGCCTGGAAGGGCGGCGCGGCATCATGCGCAGCATGGGGTTCTACAAGTGAGCGAGCAGCCGGTGCTGCTGCGCGCTTCAGGCCTCACGCGGCGCTGGGGCGGGCTGGTGGCGCTGGACCGCGTGGACATCGCAATGACGCGCGGCCAGGTGCATGCGGTCATCGGCACCAACGGCGCGGGCAAGTCCACGCTGATCAACATCCTCTCGGGCGAGATCCCGCCGTCCAGCGGCAGTGTCGAGCTGCTGGGGCAGGACGTCACCACCTGGACGCAGCCGCGACGTGCGCGCGCCGGCCTGGGCCGCAGCTACCAGCGCAACACCATCTTCCCGCCCTTCACGGTGTTCGAGAACTGCCGCCTGGCGGCGCAGGCGCGCACGCAGCGGCCCTGGGTCTGGTGGCGCAGCGCGCAGGCCTGCGCCGACAGCACAGCGGCGGCGCACGACGCGGCCGCGCGCGCCGGGCTGCAGGACCTGCTGCAGCGTCCGGCCGGGCTGCTGTCGCACGGCCAGAAGCGCCAGCTCGAGATCGCCATGTGCCTGGCCCCGGGGCCGCAGGTGCTGCTGCTGGACGAACCCCTGGCCGGCATGGGCGCCGAAGAGACCGACCGCATGCTGGGCCTGCTGGCCGAGCTGAGGGCGCAGCACGCCATCCTGCTGGTCGAGCACGACATGGACGCGGTGTTCCGCATCGCCGACCGCATCACGGTGATGGTCAACGGCGCCGTCATCGCCAGCGACGCGCCGGACGCGGTGCGTGCCGACCCGGCGGTGCAGCTGGCCTACCTGGGCGCCGATGAACACGACTGATCTCATCGTCGACGTGGCCGGGCTGCACAGCTGGTACGGCTCCAGCCACGTGCTGCACGGCGTGGAGCTTCAACTGGGCCGCGGCGAGACGCTCGCGCTGCTGGGCCGCAACGGCATGGGCAAGAGCACGCTGATCCGCACGCTGCTGGGCCACGTGACGCAGCGCGAAGGGCGCATCCGCCTGTTCGGCAAGGACATGTCGCAGGCGCGCCCGCACGAGGTGGCGCGCCTGGGCGTGGCCTACGTTCCCGAGGGCCGCGGCATCTTCCCCAACCTGAGCGTGCGCGAGAACCTGGTGATGGCCGAGCGCCCTGGGCGCGACGGCCGCCGCGACTGGCCGCTGGCGCGCGTGCTCGAGACCTTTCCGCGCCTGGGCGAACGCCTGGGCCACCAGGGCGGGCAGTTGTCGGGCGGCGAGCAGCAGATGCTGTCCATCGGCCGCGCGCTCATGACGCACCCCGAGCTCATCATCCTGGACGAGGCCACCGAGGGCCTGGCGCCGCAGATCGTGGCCGAGATCTGGCGCGTCATCCGCAGCATCCGCAGCGCCGGCATCGCCACGCTCACCGTCGACCGCGACTACCGCCGCGTGCTGGCCCACAGCGACCGCGCGGTGGTGCTGCAGAAGGGGCAGGTGGTGCTGAAGGGCAGCGCGGCCGAGGTGGCGGCGCACCCGGATCTGGCGCGCAACCTGGGGCTTTGAGGCGCGGGCGAGGGTCCGCGGTGCGGCGCGTTCGCCGTGCGACGCGCAGAGTCCGCTTTGCCCGGCCTTGCGGAAGGCCTGGAGGGCGGCGACGGCCACCCGGCTAGACTGCGCGCCTCATGCAAATCCTGGCACCTCGATCGCGGACGCCGGCTCCCGCAAGCAGCGGGCCGGCGTTGGCCTGCCCCGGTGGCGCGCTGCCGAGGGACCGATCGCCATGGGCCTGAACGAGGACTGGCGCCGCCGCAGCCTGGCCGCGGTGTGGCATCCCTGCACCCAGATGAAGCTGCACGACCCGGACGGGGCCGCGCTGCCGCTGATCCCGGCGGCAAGTGCCCAGGGCGTGTGGCTGCACGACTTCGAGGGCCGGCGCTACCTGGACGGCATCAGCTCCTGGTGGGTCAACCTGTTCGGCCATAACCACCCCGCCATCCGCGCCGCGCTGGCGGATCAGCTCAGCCGGCTCGACCACGTGATGCTGGCCGGCTTCACCCATGCGCCGGTGGTCGAGCTGTCCGAGCGGCTGGCCGCGCTCACCGGCCTGGGCCACGCCTTCTACGGCAGCGACGGTGCTTCGGCGGTGGAGATCGCGCTCAAGATGAGCGCCCACCATTGGCGCAACGCCGGCCGGCCGCGCAAGTGCCGCTTCGTGGGCCTGGCCGGGGGTTACCACGGCGAAACCGTGGGCGCCCTGGCAGTGACCGACATACCGCTGTTCCGCGAGGCCTACGCGCCGCTGCTGCGCCTGGCCGCCACCGTGCCCAGCCCCGACGAACGCCAAGCCGGCCCCGGCGAGGATGCCGCCGCGGTGGCCGAACGCGCCGCCGTCGCGCTGGCCACCTGGCTGGAGCAGCACCACGAGGACACCGCGGCCCTGATCGTGGAGCCGCTGGTGCAGTGCGCCGCGGGCATGGCCATGCACCACCCGCTGTACCTGCAGCGTGCGCGCGAACTCTGCGATCGCTATCAGGTGCACCTGGTGGCCGACGAGATCGCGGTCGGCTTCGGCCGCACCGGCACGATGTTCGCGCACAACCAAGCCGGCATACGCCCCGACTTCATCTGCCTGTCCAAGGGCCTGACCGGCGGCACGCTGCCGCTGTCGGCGGTGCTGACCACCGACGCGGTGTACGCGGCCTTCTACGACGACGAGGTGGCGCGCGGCTTCCTGCATTCGCACAGCTACACCGGCAACGCACTGGCCTGCCGCGCCGCGCTGGCCACGCTGGACCTGTTCGAGCAGACCGACGCCTTGCGCGCCAATGAACTGACCGGTGCCCGCCTGGCGGCACAGTTCGAGGCGCTGTCGCAGCACATCCGGGTGCGCCACGCCCGCCGCCGCGGGATGATCTTCGCGTGGGACATCGACACCACGCTGCCGGACTTCGGCCGCCGCTACGCCCGCCACGCGCTGGCGCAGGGGCTGCTGCTGCGGCCCATCGGGCGCACGCTGTACGCCATGCCGCCTTATGTGATCTCCGAAGCCGAGGGCGAGCACCTGGCCCGCGGCGCGCTGGCCGCGCTGGAGGCCACGCTGGCCGACGAGCCCGACTTTCCGAATGCCGAGGAAGCCATTGCCGATGGCGTCTGAGCTGCGATCGCTGTTCGTCACCGGCACCGACACCGGTGTCGGCAAGACCCTGGTCAGCGCCGCGCTGCTGCATGCGCTGGCCGCCCGCCATGCGCGCGTGGTCGGCATGAAGCCCGTGGCCGCCGGGCTGGTGTGCAGCGACGGCCAATGGGTCAGCGAAGACGTGCTGGCCTTGCGCGCCGCGTCCACTGTGCGCGTGCCCGCCGCGCTGGACAACCCGGTGGCCTTGCCCGAGCCCCTGGCGCCGCATCTGGCGGCGGCTCGGGCGGGCCGGCAGCTGGGTGTGGCCGAGCTGCTGGCGGCGCAGCGCGCGCTGCTGGCGCTGGCCGACGTGGTGGTGGTAGAGGGCGCCGGCGGCTGGCGCGTGCCGCTCAACGAGCACGAAACCCTGGCCGACCTGGCCATCGCGATGGCCGCGCCGGTGGTGCTGGTGGTGGGCCTGCGCCTGGGCTGCATCAACCACGCCTTGCTGTCGGCCGAGGCCATCCGCGCCGACGGACTGCAACTGGCCGGCTGGGTGGCCAACAGCCTGTCGCCCGACATGCCCTGCCGCGACGAGAACATCGCCACGCTGCGCACGCGACTGCCGGCGCCGCTGCTGGGGGTGCTGCCCTGGATGCCGACGCCCGATCCACGCACGGTCGCGCTGGAACTGCCGCCCGGATGGTGACGATGAGTTGGCTGGACGAATTCGACGAGCGGCTGGCACAGCTCGACGCCCAATCGCTGCGCCGCCGCCGCCGCGCCGTGCTGCCCGAAGCCGGGGCGCGCCTGCAGGTCGACGGCGAATCGCTGCTGGCCTTCTGCAGCAACGACTACCTGGGCCTGGCCGGCGCCGCGCCCCTGCGGGCGGCCGTGCACGCCGCCGTCGACACCTATGGCGTGGGCTCCGGCGCCTCGCCCATGGTCAGCGGCCACAGCGTGGCAAATGCCGCGCTCGAGCTGGAACTGGCCGCCGCCGTGCAACTGCCGCGCGCGCTGTACTTCTACGCTGGCTACGCCACCAACGCCAGCATCGTGCCGGCGCTGGTGGGCGCGGGCGACGCGCTGTTCTCCGACGCGCTGAACCATGCCTGCCTGATCGACGGCGCGCGCCTGTCCCGGGCCAGCGTGCAGCGCTTCGCGCATGCCGACCTGCAGCAACTGGACGCGCTGCTGGCGGCCAGCACGGCGCGGCGCAAGCTGGTGCTCAGCGACGCGGTGTTCAGCATGGACGGCGACGTGGCCGACCTGCGCGGGCTGGTTGCGCTGTGCGAACGCCACGACGCCCTGCTGCTGCTGGACGACGCGCACGGCTTCGGCGTGCTGGGGCCCCAGGGCCGCGGCGCGCTGGCTGCCGTGGGCCTGAGCGGCGCCGCGGCCTCGCGTCGGGTGCTGTACATGGCCACGCTGGGCAAGGCCATCGGCGTGGCGGGGGCCTTCGTCGCCGGGCACTACAGCCTGGTGGAGTGGCTGCTGCAGAAGACCCGCAGCTACACCTATGCCACGGCCGCGCCAGCGCTGCTGGCCGAGGCCGTGCGCGCCAGCCTGCGCTGCGTGCTGGGGGCGGAGGGCGAGCGCCGCCGCCAGCACCTGCAGGCGTTGATTGCGCGGCTGCAGGCCGGCCTGCAGCCGGGCGCGGACGCCGGCATAGCCGCGGCCGGCTGGGCCTTGCTGCCGTCGTCCACCGCCATACAACCGCTGATCATCGGCGACAACACGGCCGCGCTGGCCGTGATGGCAGCACTGCGCGAGCGTGGCCTGTGGGTGCCGGCGATCAGGCCGCCGACGGTGCCGGCCGGGACGGCGCGGCTGCGCATCGCCTTGTCGGCCGCGCACAGCTTGGCCGATGTCGACGTCCTGATCGAGGCGCTGCGCCAGGTCGCGCGCACGACGTGACAGGCCGGCGCCTCAGCGCCGCCTCCACTGCGCCGGGTTCTGCAGCCGCGGCCGGCCCTCGTCCAGCGCCTCCAGCGGGTGCACCTCGGCCATGCTGGCCAGGCAGCGGCGCGCCAGGTCGTGGTAGATGGCCGTGCCCTCGGCCTTGCCGGCGATCTCGTCTTCGCTGAGCGGCCGCAGGTTCTTGGCCGGCAAGCCCGCGGCCAGCCAGCCGGCGGGCACCTGGTGGCCGGCGCGCACGAAGGCGCAAGCGGCCACCATGGCGCGCTCGCCGATCTCGGCCTCGTCCATGACCACCGCGTTCATGCCCACCAGCGCGTCGCGCCGCACCACGCAGGCGTGCAGCACGGCGCCGTGGCCGATGTGGCCGTTCTCCTCGATCACGGTGTCGGCAAAGGGGAAGCCGTGCACCACGCAGCAGTCCTGCAGGTTGGCGCCGGCTTGCAACACGATGCGGCCGAAGTCGCCGCGCAGGCTGGCCAGCGGGCCGACGTAGCAGCCCGGGCCGACGATCACGTCACCGATGAGCACCGCGGTGGGGTGCACGTAGGCGCCGGGGTCCACGACCGGGACAACGCCCTCGATCGAATAGCAGGGCATCGCGGCAGCCCGCTCAGCCGTGCAGCGACTCGTACTTGGCCATCAACTCCTCGCGCGACTCGACGAAGTCGGGGTTGGGCACGATGCAGTCGGCCGGGCACATCAGCGCGCACTGCGGGTCGTCCTCGGCGCCCACGCATTCGGTGCAGCGCAGTGCGTCGATCACGTACATCGGGCTGCCTTCGGCGATGGCCTCGTTGGGGCAGGCCGGCTTGCAGGCGTCGCAGGCGGTGCAGTCCTGGGTGATCATCAAGGCCATGGCGGGGGTCTCCGGGGTCGGGGTTGTGGAAAGACGGCGCGCATCATGCCGCAGCCGTGGCTTCCAGCTCCTGCAGCTTGCGGTGGCGGAAGGCGCCCCACAGCGCCGCGCCCACGGCCCCGGCGTAGATGGAATCGGGGTGCGACATGGCGCTGACCGTGACCTTCTCGTTGACCATCTCTTCCTGGATGGCGGCCAGCAGCCCGCTGTCCAGCGCCAGGCCGCCGGTCAGCAGCGCGGTGCCGCTCTTGATGCCCGTCACCTTGAGCAGCTTGACGATGCGCGAGGCCATCGACAGGTGGATGCCCTTGAGGATGTCGGGCGTGGCGATGCCGCGCGACACCATGTTGATGACGTCGGTCTCGGCCAGCACGGCGCAGATGGAACTGACCTTCTCGGGGTCCAGGCTGCTCTGCGACAGCGGGCCGATCTCCTCGACCGCCACGCCCAGGTAGCGCGCGATGTTTTCCAGGAACTGGCCCGAGCCCGAGGCGCACTGGCTGGTCATCTTGTACGACAGCACCTTGCCGCGCTCGTCGATGTAGATGGCGCGGCCGTTGAGCGCGCCGATGTCGACCACCGCGCGCGCCGTCGGCTCCAGGAACACGCCGCCGCGGGCGTGCGTGGTCATCGAATAGAAGTGCCCGGTGGCGAACTTGACGTTCTCGCCCTCACCGGTGGTGGCCGTGTAGGCCACGTCGCCTTCGGCCAGGCCGGCGTCGGCCAGCACGTCATCAAAGCCCTGGCGCGCCAGGGTCATGGGGTCGCGGCTGCGGATGCGTTCGCAGCGCCGCGCCACCCAGGTGGGTTTTGCGCCGTCTGCGCCGTGGCGGAAGAGCACGGACTTGACCGCGCCCGAGCCGATGTCGATGCCGATGGTGTGGATCATGCTGCTGGCTCCCTCAGACCCTTGCTTCAGCGGAGCGGCCTTCCTCGACCACGGCCCGCCAGGCAAAGGTGGCACCGCCCAGGGCGCCGGTGTAGATGGAATCGGGGTCGATGTTGAGCGTGACCTCGCCGTAGTTGTCCTTGATCAGCTCTTTCAGCGACTTGACCGCGGCCTCGTTCTTGGCCACGCCGCCGGTGAAGGTGAACTGGTCGCGCACGCCGCCCGAACGCGCCAGGATCGACATGGCGCGCAGCATGATGGCGCGGTGCAGGCCGGCCATGATGTCCTCGCGCTTGTCGCCCAGGCTCAGGCGGTCGCGCAGCTCGGCGCCGGCGAACACCGTGCAGGTGCTGTTGATGCGGATGCTCTTGGTCGACTTCATCGCCAGCGGGCCCAGCTCGTGCAGACCCATGTTCATCTCATCGGCGATGTAGCCCAGGTAGCGGCCGCAGCCGGCGGCGCAGCGGTCGTTCATCTGGAAGCTCTCGACGATGCCCGCCGGGTCGATCTGGATGGCCTTGGTGTCCTGGCCGCCGATGTCCAGCACCGTGGCCGTGCCCGGGTACATGACGTGCGCGCCCAGGCCGTGGCACAGGATCTCGCTGCGGATGTGCTCCTTGCTGAAGGGCAGGCGCGCGCGGCCGTAGCCGGTGCCCACGACGTAGGTCTCTTCCAGATCGGTGTCGAGGATGCCCTTGATGGGCGCTTCGACCTGCGCGCGCCGCGCCGTGGTCTCGGGCAGGGCGATGAAGGTGCGCTCCAGCGCCGCCAGCAAATGCCGCCGGATGCTGTCGGCGTAGACGCGGTTCTCGACCTCGATGATGCTGCGGTCGAACAGGTTGAGCAGGTACTCGTACTTGGTGCCGGCCTCCTTGGCCACCACCTCGCCGGTGGCCAGGTACTGGCTGCCGGCGATGTCGCGGAAGAAGTCGCTCTTGCGCTTGGCGCCGGGCGCAAACAGCAAGGGCGCTTCTGCCGTGAGGCGGCGGAACACCTCTTCCAGCGCCGGGCCCACCGCGGCCGCGCCTTCGCCGAAGCGCGACGTGGCCAGGCTGCGTTCGCAGGTCTTGTGCAGGTCGGCCAGCTGTTCCAGGTATTGCTCGGAGCGGAAGTCGCGTTCCAGCTGCGCGATGAAGCCGTCCAGCGCGCCGTTGAGCGCGCCTTCACTGCCCAGCTTCTGCCGGAACAGGTGGAAGCGGCTGTTGACCAGCGCCTCCTGCTTGGCGATGGCCGCGGCCGTGTCGTAGTTGGAGCGCGAATTGGTGATGCCACGCCCGAGGATGTTCTGGTTCTCGTCCACCACCACCGCCTTGGTGGTGGTGGAGCCCAGGTCGATGCCGATGAAGCAGCGCATGTGGTCGCCCTCGCTCTCAGTGGGCCGCGTGGATGGGGATGATCGGGCCGCCGGGTCCGCCCGGGCCTTCCAGCCCGGAAGGCAAGGACATGCCGGCCGAGCCCAGCCCGGTGACGCCCGCCACGCGCTTGGCCTTGACCATCTGGAAGTAGCTCTCGAGCCGGTTCTTGACGTTGGCCGCCGAGAAGTAGCGCGGGTCCACCAGATCGGTCTCGATGAAGGCCGCGGGCTTGCCGGTGCGGCGCTCGACCTCGCGCATCATCAGCAGCTGGCCGGCCGAGAAGCTGTTGCAGCTCTTGATGCTGTTGATCAGCAGGCCGTCGGCCTGGTACTCGTCGATGTACTTGCAGATCATGTCCACGCGCGAGGGCAGGTTCAGGTTGGTGTAGCAGCCCAGGCAGTAGTCGGCCAGCGATTCCAGCGGGTGATCCGGGTCGTGGCGGAAGCCGAAGTCGTACAGCCCGCCGACCTTGGCGTAGGTGGACGAGACCACCACCGCGCCCTCGTCGTAGAACATCTTCCAGAACTCGCGGAAGCTGGTCCAGTTGGGCGGGCCCTCGACCACCAGGCGGTACTTCTCTTCGCCCATCGCGCCCTCGGGTGTCACCGGGCCCAGGCCCAGGCGCACGCGCTCCTCGATCTCGGCGCGCAGCACGCGGTAGTACTCGGTGGCCTCGGGCGTGCCGCGGAAGGCGGTGAAGATGGGGCCGATGTAGTACACGGCGCCGAAGTAGCCGTCGATGGGGCTGGGCCGGTTCTTGGCCGACTGCAGCACCTTGACCAGATCGTCCTCGGCCTTGACCGATTCGCGCATGTACTGGCGCAGGCGGTCGATGTCGAACTTGACGCCCGAGACGCGCTCCAGCGTCGGGATCACGGTCTCCTTCAACTGCCGCACGACGTAGTCGCGCATGTTGGGCGCGATGCGGCCTTCGCCCTGGTAGGGCACGTGCAGCATCACGGTTTCGCAGCCGTACTTGTGGCGGATCAGCTCGAACCACTTCATGAAGGTGAAGCAGCCGGTGTAGCTGAGCAGCAGGATGTCGGGCTTGGGCAGGGTCTCGCCGTTGGGGCCGGTCTCGCCGCCCAGCATCATGCCCAGGTCGGCCTTGACGTAGGTGCAGACGTCCTCGCTCTGGCCGTCGCGTTCGGCGTCCATGATCATCTTGCCGCTCTTCTTGCGCATGCCGTTCTGCAGCGCATTGGTCTCGGGCAGGCTGCGCGCGAAGTCAAAGCACATCAGCAACTCATTCAGGTTGCCAGGCACGAAGGTGGCCGCCACCTTCTGGTTGTTGGCGCGGGCGTTGGCCAGTTCGCTGTAGTTCTTGTTGATGAGCTCCTTCTGGAGCCACATCGCGTCTTCTTTCTCGACCTTGGGCGGCTTCTTGGCGCTGCCGGTGGGCGTGGGCATGGCGATGGGGGTGTTCATGGCGTCGTCCTCTTGCGGCTTTAAGCGGCGTTCCAGAGCTTGATCGAGTCGGCGAAGGTGCCCGCCTGTTCGCGGATCGGCGCCATCTGGCCGGTGTTCTCGGCGTACTTGAAGGCGGTGTGCGGGATGGCGTGCTTGGTCAGCACGTCCTGCAGCATGGGCCGCTCCAGCAGCGCCGGGTCGCAGAAGGACGGGGCGGCGAAGATCACGCCTTCGGCGCCGCGCGTCTTGACCTGCTTCATCAGGAACACGCCTTTTTCCTCGCGCGTGGCGTCGTACTTGGCCGCTGTGCTGGCACTGCGGTGCAGGAAGGCACGCGACAGCTCCTGCAGCGGGTTGCCGTCGGTCGGCACTTCGTCCAGCAGCCAGCGCGTGATGAGCATGAAGTCGTCGTCCACCACGTAGCAGCCCGACATCTCTATCGACTTGATCAGCGCCAGCGGCGGCTGTTCGCAGAAGCCGCCGGTGAGCACCACGCGGGCGTTGTCGCGCTTCACACGCTGCAGCAGTTCGGCCGCGGCCAGGTACTCGCGCACCAGGGCCGTGTGCTCTTCCACCGGCAGCACCATGCCGGCGCGCAGCACCAGGTAGATCTCGGACGTGGGCGCCTGCCAGGGCTTGGCAGCCCGGTAGGCGTACAGGTCGCGGATGGCGGCGCGGTTGTCGTTGTAGGCAGCAATGCTGCGGTTGATGTCGTCGTCGGTGATCTCGCGCCCGCCCAGCTTGGCGAGTTCTTCGCGCAGGATCTGCATCTCTTCCATGTAGAAGCGTCCGCCAACCTCATCTTGATAGTTCTGCGGCACGTCGATGTAGCGCACGAACTTGTCCTTGAACAGCATCTGCCACATGCCGCTGAGGTTGCGGATCACGTCGCAGATGCTGGGAAACAGCATGCCGTCCAGGCAGTCCAGCCGCCCGGTCAGGCCCAGTTCGATGGTGCTGCGCGGGATGCGGCAGATGTAGCTCTGGTAGTAGGCGTCGCCCTGTATCACTTCGAGCGCGTCGCCGCCGCCCAGGATGCCCACGGGCAGCATGCCGGCGGCGTGGATCAGCTCGCGCGGCACGTACACCGGCATGTAGCCGATGGCCTTGCGGCCGGGCACTGCCGCCTTCCAGTCCTTGACGGCGTTGAAGTGCAGGTCTTCGAACAGCGCCTCGCAACGCTGCACGATCTGCGTGACCTTCGGGATGCTGGTGTTCATGAGCGGGGCTCCTGTCATCGGTGTTGCCAGGTGGGCGTGCGGCGGGCCATGAAGGCGGCCAGGCCTTCGTTGGCATCGAAGGTCTTCATCAGTCCGTCCAGGTACAGCTGCTCGACCTCGGCCAGGCGCTGGGCAAGCTCACGCAAGCGCGGCGCGCGCACCGCGGCCACGGCATGGGCCAGCGCGGCGGCGCTGCGCGGCAGCAGGTGCTCGTCAAAGTAGGCCAGTGCCGCGGCCGCGGGGTCGTCGGCCAGGGCCTGCACCAGGCCCAGGGCCAGCGCGGCAGTGCCGTTGATGCTGCGGCCGCTCCACAGCAGGTCTTCGGCGCTGCTCTGGTTGATGCGCCAGGGCAGCAGGCAGCTGGCCGCGGGGGCAAACACGCCCAGCTTGATCTCGGGCTGGCCGAACTGTGCTTCGGGGTGAGCAAAGATTGGGCCGCCGGCCAGGGCGACCTCGAGCCCGCCGCCCAGGCACTGGCCACGCACGGCCACCAGGATGGGCAGCGGAAACGCAGCCATCGTCAGCACCAACGCGTGCAGGCTGGCCAGCATGGCGGCACAGCGCTCGGCCACATGCTCTTCGACGCTGGCGCCAAAGCTGAAGTGCGGGCCTTCGGCGTCCAGCAGCACGCCGCGCAGGCCGGGAGTGGCGCGGTGTGCGTCCAGCGCCGCCTGCAGCGCGGCGATCATCTGCGCGTCCACGATGTTGGCCTTGGGCCGGGCCAGGCGCAGGCGCAGCAGGGCGCCGTCGTGCTCCAGCCAGACTTTCAATGGCCCCTCGGTCGCGGAGTACCGCGCCCGGTCCCCCGAGGGGACTGTGCTCGCTTCCTCAGCCATGGTTCTTGGCGCCCGGCTGGATCTCGTCGTGCAGGCTGCCCACCCAGCTTTGCCCCGCGGCCAGCTTCTGGCGCAGCAGCACGAAGTCGATCTCGCGGTCGTCCTTGGGGCCTTCGTTGAAGGCGGTGAAGCCGCTGCGGGCCTCGGTCATCATGTTCAGCGCCAGCCAGGAACGCGAGTCTTCCTTGTTGCGGTTCCAGGCCTCGAGCTTGGGCTTGCGCAGTTCTTCCAGCGTCTTGGTGGTGCAGTCGGGGAAGGTCAGCAGGATCTTGGCGCACAGCTCTTCCACGCGCGCGTCCAGCATGCCCAGGTCCACCGTGCCGCGCTTCATCAGCGCCTTGCCTTCATCCAGCGCCGCGCCGGTCTTGGCCTCGCCGTAGGCGTTGCGGCCGAATTCGTCGTACTGGCGCTGCGTCTCCACCAGCGGATTGGCGACGAACTTGCCATCGACCTTGAGCGCCGGCACCACGTCGGTGAGGATGCCCATCTGGTAGGCCTTGTGCGCGCTGAAGGGTTCGCACAGCACGCAGGCGGCCATGGCGCGCTCGGCGCCCACGATCACGGGCAAGAAGTCTGTAGCGCCGCCGATGGGCGCCGAGCCGTGCTTGGGCCCGGCCTGGCCATAGCGTGCCAGGTCGCTGGATACCGAGAAGTCGCAGGCCATGCCGATCTCCTGCCCGCCGCCGATGCGCATGCCGTTGACGCGGCAGATCACCGGCTTGTCGCAGGCCAGGATGGCCGACACCATGTCGTTGAACAGCCGCATGTACTGGCGGTATTCCTGCGGGTGGCCGGCGTAGTACTCGGCGTATTCCTTGGTGTTGCCGCCGGTGCAGAAGGCCTTGTCTCCCGTGCCGGTAAAGACCACGCAGTTGACGTCGCGCGCATTGCTGGCCGCGCGCATGGCCAGGATCACGCCCTTCACCATGTCGGTGGTGTAGCTGTTGTACTGGCTGGGGTTGTCCAGCGTGATCCAGGTGTTGTACAGGCCGGGCACCACTTCGCCGTTGGGGCGCCTGGCAGGGCGCTTCTCGACGCGTACGCCGGGCTTGCTGGTGTCGTCCACCAGATCGTGGTTCTTGAAGGTACGGGGGGTGTTCATGGGCGGGGCTCCTGCAAGGCTTGGGGGTTCAGGCGGGGACCATCACGGCCCGCTTCTTTATTTCGCGGTGGTGCACGGCGGCAAAGACGCGGTTGATGTCGTCCAGGGGGTGCGTTTCCACGAAGGGGGCGATCTGCACGCGGCCGTCCAGCACCAGGTCCAGCGCGGCGGGATAGGCCTCGGGCGGGCAGCCCCAGTTGCCGATGGCGCGCGCGTCGAAGGCCATCAGGTTGGACAGCCGTACTTCGACCTTGTCCATCGTGAAGCCCACCACCGACAGCGTGGCGCCGTGTACCAGCAGGCCGTAGGCCGCCAGCTGCCCCGGCGCCGTGCCCGAGCATTCGAAGATGAACCACTCGGTGCTGCGCAGCCCCTGGGCCTTGGCGAAGGCCGAGATCGCGGCCTTCAGCGCCTTGGCGTCCATCTGCCGGCTGTTCAGGGTGAGGGCGGCGCCGTGGCCGGCGATGGCCTGCAGCTTGGCGTCGTCCACGTCGATGGCCACCACCGTGGCGCCGAAGGCATGCGCCACCTGCACGCAGTAGCCGCCCACGCCGCCGGCGCCCACCACGATGGCCAGGCTGCCGGGCGTCACGCCGGCGCGGCTGACGGCCTGGTAGGGCGTGGTCAGCGCGTCGGCCACGATCGACACCTGCGGCAGCGTCAGGCCGGCCGCCGCCAGGCGTTGCTCGTCCACGGCGCACAGGCCGCGCCCGAGCACGACGATGTGGCTGGCAAAGCCGCCCTGGATGTCGTTGCCTGGCATCTTCTGCGCGCGGCAGATGGTGGACAGGCCGCGCTGGCACAGGTCGCAGGTGCCGCAAGGCAGCACCGCCGGCACGATGACGGCGCGGCCGGCCCAGTGTTCGGCGCCGGCGCCGCAGGCCACCACGCGGCCGCTGACCTCGTGCCCCAGGGCCAGCGGCAGCGGCTGGTTGGTGCGCACGCCGTCGTAGTAGTAGCCCAGGTCGGTGTGGCACACGCCGCAGCCGGCCACCGCCACCACCACCTCGCCGGCGCCGGGCTGGGCACTGAAGCTGTCGCGCTGCAGCGGCTGGTTCACGCCGGTCATCAGCCAGCGGTGGGCGGGGATGCTCATGCCTGTCTCCTCTTGTGCGGTGGGCCGGTCGCGGCCCGGGGGCCGTCTGGCGTAGCGCCTTGACGGATGTGGGCTCCGTCGCTATTGTTGTATTGTGGTACCGCAATGCTTATTTAAGCAAGTGCCGCGTGAAGCTTCAGTTCCCAACTTGATCCTTGTCAGTCCAGAATGCGGCGCAAGCCCAGACGGGCGCCACCCGAGCCAAGGAGTACCCGTGCAAACCCCTAGCAACCCCGAAGCCCAGCGCGCCGCCGGCCCGCCCGGCGGCGCTTTCGTCGCGCTGGCCCTGGCCGGAAGCGGCGGCAGCGGCGTCATGACGGCCGGCACCATGCTGCTGGACGCCGCCGCGCGCGCCGGCCTGTACGGCCTGATGGTGCGCACCAGCGGCCCGCAGATCCGCGGCGGTGAAGCCGCCGGCCTGCTGCGCCTGGGCCGCACGCCGCAGGACGCGCTGGGCGACCACTTCGACCTGCTGCTGGCCATGGACTGGGGCAACGTCAACCGCTTCGCCGACGAGATCCCGCTGCACGCCGGCAGCCTGGTCATCGGCGACAGCGACGAGGGCGACGCGCCCGAGGTCTTTGCGCGCAGCGGCGCCGCCTGCGTGGCGCTGCCGCTCAAGAAGATGGCCAAGGCCATCCCCGGCTGCTGGGTCAACATGATCGCGCTGGGCCTGGCCGGCGGCCTGTGCGGCCTGCCGATCACGGCGCTGGAAGCGGCGCTGCGCGCATCCTGGAAGCGCGCCGATGAAGGCCTGGTCGCCAACCTGGCGGCGCTGCACAAGGGCTTCGAACAAGCATCGGCCCACGCCGCGATGCAGGGCATGGCGCGGCTGGAAGCGGGTGCTGCGGCCACCGCCAGGCGCTGGCTCATCAGCGGCAACGAGGCCGCGGGCTACGGCGCCGTGCGCGGCGGCATCCGCTTCGTCGCCGCCTATCCCATCACCCCGGCCACCGAGTTGCTGGAGTGGATGGCACCGGCGCTCACCCGCGTGGGGGGCAGCCTGCTGCAGGCCGAGGACGAACTGGCCTCGGTCAACATGATCATCGGCGCCAGCTACGGCGGCGTGCCGTCGCTCACCGCCACAGCCGGCCCCGGCCTGGCGCTGATGACCGAGGCCATCGGCCTGGCGGTCTGCGCCGAGGTGCCCATCGTCGTGGTCGACGTGATGCGCGGCGGCCCGTCCACCGGCATCCCGGCCAAGAGCGAGCAGAGCGACCTGGCATTCGCCGTGAGCGGCCTGCCCGGTGACGCGCCGCGCCTGGTGGTGGCGCCCAACTCCATCGCCGATTGCCTGCACGCCACCCAGTGGGCGGTGCAGCTGGCCGAGGCGCTGCAGACGGCGGCCATCGTGCTGTCGGACCAGTTCATGGGCCAGTCGCGCGCCATCATCGACGAGCCGCCCGAAGGCGGCCCGGTGGCGCAGCGCCAGACCGTGGCCGCGCACACGGCCGACTACAAGCGCTACCGCGACACCCCCAGCGGCGTGTCGCCCATGGCCATCCCCGGCACGCCGGGCGTGGTGTACACGGCAGACGGGCTTGAGCACACCGAGGCCGGCATCCCCAGCAGCCAGTCGCGCGACCACCTGCTGCAGCTGGCCAAGCGCGAGCGCAAGCTGGCGCTGTTCGACTACGGCCCGCGCTGGGCCGACGTGGAAGGGCAGGGCGACTGCGCCGAGGAATGCGCGGTGATCACCTTCGGCTCGGTCACCGGCACCGTGCGCGAGGCCGTGGCGCGCGCCAATGCCGCCGGCTGCCCGACGCGGCTGATCAGCCTGCGCCTGCTGGCCCCGGCCCTGCCCGAGAAGCTGGACGCAGCCCTGGCCGGCGTGACGCGCGTGCTGGTGGTCGAGCAGAACCACGGCGCGCAGCTGTACCGTTACCTGCGTGCCATGTATGACCTGCCGGGCAAGCCGCGCAGCTTCCACCGCCCCGGCCCGCTGCCGCTGCGGCCCGCCGAACTGGCCGCTGTCATCGTCGAATGGCAGCGCGCCGCTGCCCTTGAAAGGGTCCCCGCATGAACGACGTCACCACCCCCGTGGCCGTGCTGACCGCGGCCGATTACAAGTCCGGCTACAAGCCGATCTGGTGCCCCGGCTGCGGTGACTTCACCGTGCTGAGCGCCATCACCAAGGCGCTGGCCCAGCTGCAGCTGCCGCCGCACGAGGTGGCGGTGGTCTCGGGCATCGGCTGCTCGTCGCGCATCCCGGCCTACACCACCTGCTACGGCTTCCACGGCGTGCACGGCCGCTCGCTGGCCGCCGCCACCGGGCTGAAGGTGGCGCGTCCCGACCTTACGGTGCTGGTGACCGGCGGCGACGGCGACGGCTATTCCATCGGCGGCAACCACTTCATGCACGCCTGCCGGCGCAACGTCGACATGACCTACATCGTGATGGACAACCACGTCTACGGCATGACCAAGGGCCAGGCCTCACCCACCACCGAGCCCGACTGGGACAACAAGCTCTCGCCCGGCGGCACCGGCATACGCTCGTTCCACCCGCTGGTCATCGCGCTGGCGGCCGGCGCCAGCTTCGTGGCGCGCGGCTTTGCGGGTGATCCCAACGGCGCGGCCAGTCTCATCGCCCAGGCCATCCGCCACCCGGGCTTCTCGTTCATCGAGATCCTGAGCCCCTGCGTCACCTTCAGACCCGAGCAGCGCGACTGGCGCAACCAGGTGCGCCCGTCGCCGGTCGAAGCCACCGACGACCCGGTGCTGGCGGCGCGCCGCATCATGGCCGACGACGGCATGAACCTCGGTGTGCTCTACGCCGGCACGCGCCCCCCCTACGAGTCGCGCGCGGGCAAGCCCACGCGCACGGTGGCCGACCTGGCCGCGGAGTTCGTGCTGTGAAGGCCGCGCCGCGCACGCTGCAAGAGTTCATGGCCCAGGCGCTGCTGATGGAGCGCGAGGCCGTGCAGCGCTACAACGAGTTCGCCGACGCCATGGAGGAGCACAACAACCGCGAGGTGGCGGCGCTGTTCCGCACCATGGCCGGCTACGAGGCCAAGCACGTGGCCGAGATCATGGCGCGCATGGGCTGGACCGAGGCCACTGCGCCGCGCGTGGCCGTGACCGACTGGCCCGGCTTCGAGGCCCCCGAGACCGCACCGCTGGAGGACGTGCACTACCTGATGCAGCCGCTGCACGCACTGCACGTGGCGCTGGCTGCCGAGCAGCGTGCCGAGGCCTTCTTCGGCCAACTGGCCGAGGCCGCCACGCAGGACGACGTGCGCCAGGCCGCGCTGGAGATGCAGGCCGAGGAGCACGAGCACGTGCAGCTGGTGCAGGCCTGGATGAAGAAGGTGCCGCAGCCAGAAGAGGGCTGGGACGAAGACCCCGACCCGCCGCGCTACAACGACTGAAGGCAAGACCATGCGCACGCTGCTGCCCGAGGGCTGGGACGCGCCCATCGGCTACGCCAACGGCATCGAAGTCGCAGCGGGCCGGCTGGTCTTCATCGCCGGCCAGGTGGGCTGGAACGCCCGCCAGGTGTTCGAGAGCGAAGCCATCGCGCCGCAGTTCGAGCAGGCGCTGCGCAACGTGCTGGCGGTGCTGGCCCAGGCCGGCGGCCAGCCGCAGCACATCTGCCGCATCACCGCCTTCTGCTGCGACAAGCCGGCCTACCTGGCGGCGCGCGGTGAGCTGGGCGCCATCTGGCGCCGGCTCATGGGCCGCCACTACCCGGCCATGAGCATGATCTTCGTGGCCGACCTGCTGGACAGCCCCGGCAAGATCGAGCTCGAGGCCACGGCGGTGCTGCCACCGGGCTGATCGGAAGGAACGCATGGCCGCGACGAGGCCCGGGCGGCGCTGGGCCCGGGCTTCAGCCTGCCGGCCTTTCGCGACGTGGTGCTGAAGACCGGCTCGGTGCCGCTGGACGTGCTGAGCAGCGTGGTGCGCCAGTGGGTGAAGGCGCAGGGCTGAGGGCGGGGGGCTTCAGGGCTCCAGCGGCATCCCGCGCAGGGCCTGTGCGAGCTCTGGCACCTGCCATACCGCCAAGCGCTGCTCGGCCGCAAAGGGCCGCGCCGTGTCGGTCAGCGCACCCAGGCCGATGTACAAGGCGTCGGCGGCCTCGGCCGCATCGCGCGCGGCCTGCAGCGCCCGCAGCGTCTCCAGCCCCGTGCGCGCCGACTTCCAGCGCCGCGCGCTGACCACCATGCGCCGGCCCTGGCGTTCCAGCACGAAATCCACGACTTCGCCGCTGCCGCGCTGCACGCTATAGCCGTCGCGCTTGAAGGCGTCTTCCAGCAGGCGGCTGAAGGCCGGCCACGTCATCGCCGCCACCGCCTGCCGCGTCTGCTCGACGCGCGCCGGGCTGGGCAGGCGCCGCTGGTTCCGCGCGGCCAGCACCGACAGCACCAGGAAGGGAATGACGGAGAACAGTGCGGGGCCGCGCCAGTCCGGTGGCAGCAGCGCCATCAACGCTGCGGCCATGCCCGCCGCGATCGCCAGGCTCACCCACCATGGCGAACGCAGCAGCACGGCAAAAAGCGAGTTCTTGGCCATCTGCAGCTTCAATGCGGGTCTCCGGCAAGGGTGGGGCCCGCCAGTCTACGGCCTCGGCCCGCAGCAGCGGGCAGCGGCGGTGCGCCGCCCTTGCGCCGCCTGCCGGCACCCGGGCTACTTGGCGTGCTTGCGGAAGTCGGGCTTGCGCTTTTCCTTGAGCGCGGCCACGCCTTCGCGCGATTCGTCGGTGTCGTAGTAGAGCTTCAGCGCCAGCATGCCCATGCCGGCGATGCCGGCCTGGTGCGCGGTGTCCATGTTGAAGCTGCGCTTGGCGATGGCCAGCGCGGTGGGGCTGCGCTCGCACAGCTCTTCGGCCCACTTCTGCACCTCGGCGTCGAGCTGATCGTGCGGCACGCAGGCATTGGCCAGGCCCATGGCCACGGCCTCGGCGCCGCTGTAGCGGCGGCAGAAATACCACATCTCGCGCGCCTTCTTCTCGCCCACCACGCGCGCCAGGAAAGCGGTGCCGTAGCCGGGGTCGACCGAACCCATCTTGGGCCCCACCTGGCCGAACTGCGCCTTGTCGGAACAGATGGTCAGGTCGCAGATCGTGCACAGCACGTTGCCGCCGCCGATGGCGTAGCCCTGCACGCGCGCGATCACCGGCTTGGGCACGTCGCGGATGGCGGTGTGCAACTCTTCCATCGGCAGGCCGATGGTGCCGCGGCCGTCGTAGTTGCCGTCGTGCGACGACTGGTCGCCGCCGGTGCAGAAGGCGCGGTCGCCGGCGCCGGCCAGCACGATGGCGCCGACGCTCTTGTCGTAGCCGGCCTTGTTGAGCGCGCGGATCAGCTCGTCGCAGGTCTGGCCGCGGAAGGCGTTCATCTTCTCGGGCCGGTTGATGGTGATCCAGGCCACGCCCTGGCGCACCTCGTACAGGATGTCCTCGAAGTCCATGGTTGCTGCTCCTTCCCGCGGGCCTACTGTGCCTTGGGCCGCAGGTCGCGCACGCGCACCGCCTTGCCCTGCGAGCGCGGGATCTCGCCCGGCAATTTGACGGTAATGCCGGCACTGATGCCGATCATCGACTTGATGTGGTGCGCCACGCTGTGGGCGATGGCGCCGAACTCGTCTTGCGGAATGCCGGGCAGGGCTTCGACCTCGACCTCCACTTCGTCCAGGCTGCCGCGGCGCTGCACCACGATCTGGTAGTGCGGGGCGATGGCCGGCAGGCCGATCAGCACCGCCTCGATCTGCGACGGGTAGACGTTGACGCCGCGGATGATCAGCATGTCGTCGTTGCGCCCTGTGATGCGCAGGATGCGCAGGTGCGTGCGGCCGCAGTCGCAGGGCGCGGTGGCCAGCCGCGTGATGTCGCGCGTGCGGTACCGCAGCATGGGCAGGGCCTGCTTGGTGAGCGTGGTGATCACCAGCTCGCCGGCCTCGCCCTCGGGCATTGGGCGGCCGGTGTCAGGGTCTATGGTCTCGAACAGGAAATGGTCTTCCCAGCCGTGCAGGCCGTTGCGGCATTCGCATTCGCAGGCCACGCCCGGGCCCATGATCTCGGACAGGCCGTAGATGTCCACCGCCTTCACGCCCAGCCGGGCCTCGATCTCGGCGCGCATGGCGTTGCTCCAGGGCTCGGCGCCGAACAGGCCCACGCGCAATGCGCCCTTGCGCAGGTCCACACCTTGCGATTCGGCCACCTCGGCGATGGCCAGCGCGTAGGACGGCGTGGCGCACAGGACGCGGGCGCGGAAGTCCATGATCAACGCCACCTGGCGTTCGGTAGAGCCGCCGCTCATGGGCACGACCACGCCGCCCAGGCGTTCGGCGCCGTAGTGCGCGCCCAGACCGCCGGTGAACAGGCCGTAGCCATAGGCGTTGTGGATGACGTCGCCGCGGCGCGCACCGGCCGAGTAGAGCGAGCGCGCCATCAGGTCGGCCCAGGTGCTGATGTCCTGCTGCGTGTAGCCCACCACCGTGGGTTTGCCGGTGGTGCCTGAAGAAGCGTGCAGCCGCGCCAGCTGATCCAGCGGCCGCGCGAACATGCCGTAGGGGTAGTGGTCGCGCAGGTCGGTCTTGACGGTGAAGGGCAGGCGCTTCAGGTCGGCCAGGGTGCGGATGTCTTCGGGCCGCACGCCGGCGGCGGCCAGGCGCGCGCGCTGCATGGGCACGTGGTCCCAGGCGTTGCGCACGGTCTCGCGCAGCCGGGTCAGCTGCAGCGCGGCCAGTTGTTCGCGCGGCAGGGTCTCCATGCCCGGGTGCAGGTGGCGCCGGGTGGGGGCGGCGACAGACAGCGACTTCTCTTCCAGGACGGCGGCCATGGGCACTCCTTGGGGTGAGGGGGCAGAGGAGCTGTCAGCGCGCGGCGCCGCGCACCGGCAGGTGGACCAGCGCAAAGCCCTGGTTGAAGCCGGCGCGGGTGATGAGCACGAACTTGAACCAGGCGCCGGCCAGCGCTGCCAGCAACCCGGCCAGGGCCGCCAGCGCCGCGCCGCTGCCCATGGCGGCCAGCAGCAGGCCGGCCAGGGGCAGTGCAGTGCCGGCCCACAGCATTACGCGGCCGGCACTGTCCAGCGCGGCCATGGCTTGCGGCGCGGCGCTGCGACCCAGGGCCTGGCGGTGCGCGCGCACGATCAGCCCGCGCGCCATCACCAGCAGGCCCAGCAGCAGCGGCAGCAGCGGGCCGGGGTCGAAAGACACGGCCGCGGCCAGCAGCAGCAACCAGCCGCCGCCTTCGGCCAGGCCGGTGACCACGATCAGCGGCACGGTCAGCGGCGAACGCCAGGCCGGTATGCCCTTGCCCGCCTGCAGCATGCGCGCCTGGCAGTAGACGAAGCCCAAGGCCAGCGGGGCGGCCAGCGGCGCGGCGCCGGGCACGCCGAAGGCCGCGGCCAGCGCCGCGGGCATCAGCAGCGTGGCCACGAAGGCCTCACGCGACATCCATGACCCGCGCGGGTTGATGAAGACGTTGAGCGCGCGCAGCGGCCGGCCCAGCTCGAACCACACGCAGGTCAGGCCCAGGCCCACCAGCGCCACGCCGGCCAGCATCAATATCGTGAGCGTGGCACCCTGCGCACCCGACAAGGCCGCCATCAGGATGAGGCCGCCACCACCGCCGCCGCAGATGAAGTTGCCGGCGGCGCGCCAGTCCCATTGGCGTTGCTGCGCCGGATCGGGTCCGAAGATCATGATGCGTTCTCCCGGTCCCACAGGTAGTAGAAGCCGGGCCCGGTGCCCAGTTCCTCGTGCATGCGGAAGTGCTGGTTCTGCGCCAGCAGCGGTTGGATGGGATCCTGCGGGTCGTCCAGATCGCCAAAGGCCAGGGCGACCGAGATGCAGGCGTTGACGCAGGCCGGCGTGGCCTCGGGGTCGGTGCCGGGCTTCAGGCCGCGGGCCAGGCCGGCGTCGATGCGGTCCACGCAGAAGCTGCACTTGGTGGCCACGGCCAGGCGCGATGCGTCGTGGCGGCTGGCTTCGCTGGCCGTGGCTTCACCGAAGGCAAAGCTGGCGCGGTTGGTCTTGTAGCGGGCCTGGTAGGGGCAGGCCACGGCGCAGTAGGCGCAGCCTATGCACAGGTCGTAGTCCACCGTGACGATGCCGTCGGCACGCTGCTTGGTGGCCGTGGTGGGGCACACCGGCAGGCAGGGCGGGTCTTCGCAGTGCTGGCAGCCCACGGGCACGAAGGCGCGCTGCACTTCGGGGTATTCGCCGAATTCCATGTCGAGCACGCGGCGCCACTGCACGCCGGGCGGCGTGGCGTTGGCGTGCTTGCAGGCGGCGGTGCAGGTCTGGCAGCCGACGCAGCGGCGCAGGTCGGCAACCATCGCGTAACGGGTCATGTTGCACCTCCTTCCACGGCCAGGCCTTGCAGGCGGGCGGCGTGCGTGTAGACCACGTGCCGGCCGCCGCGCGCAAAGCCGGCCAGCGTGAGCCGCAGTTCGCGCGCCACGCGGATGGCCAGTGCCGTGGGCGCCGACACCGCCACCACCAGGCCTATGCCCAGCGCCGCCGCCTTGTGCACCATCTCGTAGCTGGCGCGGCTGCTCAGCAGCAACGCACCGGCACCGGGGTCGGCGCCGGCCCGCGCCATCGCGCCCAGCACCTTGTCCAGCGCGTTGTGGCGGCCCACGTCCTCGCGCACCCACAGAAGCTGCCCGCCAGCGTCCATCCAGGCCGCGGCATGGGTGGCACCGGCGATGGCGCGCAGGGTCTGCGCCTGCTCCATCGCTGCCAGTGCGTCGGCGAACAAGGCCGCGTCCAGCGGCGTGCCCGCAGGCACGGGCGGCAGCGGGCGCAGCACCTGGTCCAGGCTCTGCACGCCGCACAGGCCGCAGCCGGTGCGGCCAGCCAGGCTGCGGCGGCGTTCCTTGAGCGCACGTTCACGCCGCGCGGTGATCTGCAGCGCCACGCGCATGCCTTGCGAGAGGGCGCTCACCTGGATGTCCAGCACGTCCTGCCGGTGTTCGACGATGCCTTCGCTCAGGCTGAAGCCCAGCGCCAGTTCGTCCAGTTCGGCCGGTGTGGCCATCATCACGGCGTGGGCGATGCCGTTGTATTCCAGGCTCACCGGCACTTCCTCGGCGGCCCAGTCCAGGCCGGGCTCCAGCTGGCCGTCATGCCAGCGCTGCACGCCGACCGAGCTGAGTGGCCCCGGCGCCGCGCCCGCTGCGCAGGCGGCCTGGCCCTGCAAAGCCAGCGCGCTCACGAGCGCTCCCCCGCCGGCAGCGGGCCGGCCACGCGCTTGAGCTGCACGCGCACCACGTCGGCACCCGAGCCGCTGGAATCGGTCAGGTCCAGCAGCGCGCCCGACAGCTGCGTCACCGCGTTGAGCGACGGGAAGTCCAGGTCCTTGGCATAGGGGATCTTCCAGTGCTGGAACTGCCCCGGTATGACGATGGTGTCGGGCCGGCAGCCCTGCACCAGCTCGGCCCGGCCGCGCGTGACGCCGGTGATGGACGAGACCTCGACCCAGTCGTCCATGGCGATGCCCAGGCGCTGCGCCGTGGCCTTGTTGATGACCACCCGGCCGTGGCCGCGCACGTTGACGCCCACCTCGTTCATCAGCGGTATGCCGACGTTGGCGCCGGCGCTGTACTGCATGCTCTTGGTGGTGATGCCCCAGAACGGATAGTCGTCGGGGTTCTTGCCTGCGGTGCGCACGGCCTGCGTCCAGACGCCGGGGAAGTCATGCCAGGCGGGCAGGGCGGTGTACTCGGCCAGCTGCTTTTCCCACCACTGGATGCCCTGGCCGTGCAGCCGGCGCTTGAGCTGTTCGCCGATGCGCAGCAGCCGCTCTTGATAGGGCAGTTCGTAGCGCAGGCCCTGTTCTTCCATCGTGGGTGTCAGGTACCAGTCGACGCGCGTGTGCGGCTGCACGTAGAAGCCGTGCTCCTTCATCCAGTCCAGGTCGCGCACCTCGCGCCCGCCGCTCAGATCGGCCGTGGCCGCCTTGCACACGGCGTCCCAGATGCCGTCCACCGTGGGCGGCTGGTCGGTGGGCAGGCTGTAGTCGAAGCCCTCGCCCTTGAGCGGCACCAGCGCCGTGCCGCGGTTGATGCGCTGCACATAGGCCTCGAGCACGCCGGTGCGCTGCGCCAGTTCGGTGGCGATCCAGGTGAAGTCGCGCGCCTGGCCTTGCGGTTCGGCCACCGGCTGGCGCAGCACGAAGCCGCGCCAATCCCAGGCCTGCTCGACGAACTTGGTGCCACCGCAGCGGATGAGCTGCGTGCTCTCCAGGTCCGTGGCCTCGGGCAGCAGGATGTCGGCCATGTGGTTGGTCTCATCCATCGTGTAGGCGAAGGACACGATGTAGGGCAGTTTGGCGATGGTCTCGGCCATGCGCTCGTTCTGCCAGAAGCTGATGGCCGGGTTGGTGCGGTAGGCGATCCACAGCTCGGGCATGCTGGGCTGCGGCCAGCTGGCCGGCGCCTCGCGCATGAAGGCCCAGGCCAGGTGGGTGGGGCCCAGGGCCTGGCTCCAGGGCGAGTCGCCCACGTGCGGCACCAGCGCGCGGTGGGCGTTGCGGCCGGTGGGCTTGCCCACCCAGCCTTGCGGCGTGGTGGCGTTGAAGTTGCACGCCATGAAGCCGTCTTCGCCCGGCTTGACGCTGAGCAGCCGGTTGTCGTGCGGCTTGTTCAGGCGCACCGTGGTGCCCAGCGTGCCGCCGGGTACTTCCAGCGCGCCCACCACGGCCGCCAGCACGGTACGGGCCCAGCAGCATTCGAAGGCGCCCCAGCCGTTGTTGACGGTCTTGCCCAGGGTCACGGCCACCGGGCGGAAGGGCAGGGTGCGGCCATCGATGACGATGGTCTGGCCGACGCAGGCGGCGCCCAGGTATTCCAGCGCCACCCGGCGGATGGTGGCCGCGGGCACGTCGCACACCGCCTGCGCCCATTCGGGCGGGTAGGGGCGCATGGCCTCCACGGTCTCGGTGAGCGATGTGCACGCCTGCGCATGCTCGTACTGCCCGGCCTCGCCGTCGGCGCGCTGCGTCACGCCGCCGTGCACGCTGTAGCGGCCCAGCAGCGCCGGCCGTGTGCCGGGGGTGTCGAAAGGCACGGCCGCTTCGGTGATCTCATCCCAGATCAGCGGCTTGCCACTGGCGGCGCAGCGCAAGTAATAGCCGTCGGGCGCCACCAGGTAGGGCGATGCGGTGCGGTCGCGCAGGAAGGGCACGTCCAGGCGATCCAGCGGCTGTTCGCACAGCAGCACGTGCAGCATGGCCAGCATGAAGGCCGGGTCGGTCTTGGGCTTGATGGGCACCCATTCGGCCGAGCAGGCGCCGGTGACCGACAGGTGCGGCTCGATGTTGATGCGCTTGACGCCGCGCACGCGGCCGTCGGCGTGGCGGCGCACGGCGCAGACGCCGCCGGTCACCTCTACATTGGCGCCGAAGGACACCACCAGGCGCGTGTGCGGCGTGTCGCTGCACACCGTGAAGCCGCGGTGCCAGAACTCGCCGTACAGGTGTTCGGAGTGCACGCACTTCACGCCCTGGCCCGAGCCCAGGCTGTAGTCGATGGGCCCCAGCGTGGCCAGGTAGGCCGGGAAGCTGCCCATGTAGCTGGCCGGCGTGCCGCCGTGGCCGAAGGTGGCGGCGATGCGCGGCAGTCCGGCGTCGTCCAGTACGCCGCGCGCGCGGATGTCGGCAATGCGCCCGGCCACGGTGTCCAGTGCCTCGTCCCAGCTGATGGGCACGAAGCCGGGGTCCTCGTGCCGGCCCTTCTTGGGGTTGGTGCGCTTCATCGGCGTGAGCACACGATGCGGGTTGTAGGTCTTCTCGACCAACCCGTAGGCGCGCACGCAGGGCCGGCCGTCGCCGGGGTGGATGCCGCGCGCGTCGGCATTGGGTTCGACCTCGGTGGCCACGCCGTCCACCACCTTCACGCGCAGCAGGTCGGGGCCGGCCACGCACTGGTAGCAGTAGGTGGGCACGCTGCGCGTGCCGGCCCGCGCCGGGGCGGTGGCGGTGTTCACGCCAGCCCCGCCGCAAGCCCGGCCTTTTGCGCCTTGGCGGCCAGGCGCTGCTCGGTCTTGGCGACGTCGACGATGAAGCGCATGTGGCGGCCGCGGCAGATGGGCTCGACACCGTCGTTGCCGCTCACGTCGAAGGTGGCGGCGCGCCCTTGCAGTTCGGCCAGCGTCACCGTGATCTCGGCCTGCATGCCCAGCAGCGTGGCCGCCAGGTGGTCGATCTCGACGCGCGTGCCCACCGAATCCTCGCCCGCGTCCAGGTGCTGCAGCAGCAGGTTGCGGCAGGCCATCTCGATGTCCATCACCAAGCTGGGCGTGGCGTAGACGCGCGCCTTCTCGCCCATGAAGCTGATGGTGCGCTCGCGGTCGATGCCGACCTTGACAGTGCTGCTGACGCCGGGTTGCAGGCTGGGCTTCATGGTGGTCTCCTCGAAGGGGGGCGGAATGCGAAAGCTGCGGCAGGGACGCCGTTTACATACCCATGTAGGCCTGCTGCACCTGTGGGTTGCGCAGCAGCTCGGCGCCGGGGCCTTGCAGCACGATGCGGCCGGTCTCCATGACGTAGCCGCGGTCGGCGATGGCCAACGCGGCGCGGGCGTTCTGGTCGACCAGCAGGATGGTCGTGCCGCCGGCCTTGAGCGCCTCGATCTGCGCAAAGATCTCGGCCACCAGGCGCGGCGCCAGGCCCATGCTGGGTTCGTCCAGCAGCAGCAGGCGCGGCTGGGCCATCAGCGCGCGGCCGATGGCCAGCATCTGCTGCTGCCCGCCCGAGAGCGTGCCCGCGGCCTGGTGCCGCTTCTGCAGCAGGGCCGGAAACAAGGCCAGCACCGACTCCAGCGCGTCGGCCCGGCCGCGTGCAAAGGCGCCCAGGCGCAGGTTGTCTTCCACGCTGAGCGGCTCGAACACCTGCCGGCCTTCGGGCACCTGCACGATGCCCAGTTGCACGCGCTCGCGTGTGGTGAGCCGGGCCAGATCCTGCCCCTCGAAGCGGATGGCACCACCACTGACCGGCTGCACGCCCGAGAGCGCGCGCAGCAGCGTGGTCTTGCCGGCACCGTTGGCGCCCACCAGGGCCACCAGCTCGCCGCCGGCCACGTTGAGATCCACGCCGCGCAGGGCCTGAATGCGGCCGTAGCGGCTGTCCAGACTGCTGACTTCAAGCATGCTGCGCCACCGCTTCAGGTGCGGCCGCGTCGTCGGCCATGCCCAGGTAGGCCTCGATCACGCGCGGGTCGCGGGCGATCTGCTCCGGCGTGCCTTCGGCCAGCTTGCGGCCGTGGTCCAGCACCAGCAGGTGGTCGGACACCTCCATCACCAGGCGCATGTTGTGTTCCACCAGGATCACCGTCGTGCCCTCGGTGGACAGGCGCTTGATCAGCGCGTCCAGCTCGTGCGCCTCGGTGTGGTTCAGGCCCGCGGCCGGCTCGTCCAGCAGCAGCAGGCGCGGCTCGGCGGCCAGGGCGCGGGCGATCTCCAGGCGCTTGAGCGCGCCGTAGGGCATGGTGTCGGCGCGCGCGTCGACATAGGCTTCCAGGCCCACGCGTTCGAGCAGGGCGCGTGAGACATCGCGGCAATGTTGTTCGGCGCGCACCTGGCTGGGCAGGCGCAGCAGCGCGGCCAGCAGCGAGCAGGGCTCGCGCAGGTGGCGGCCGGTCATGACGTTCTCAAGCGCCGTCATGTTGAAGAAGATCTGCAGGTTCTGGAAAGTGCGGCCGATGCCCGCCGCGGCAAAGCGGTGCGTGGGCCGCCCCGCCAGGTCTTGCCCTTCGAGGCGGATGCTGCCGCGGTCGGGCACGTAGATGCCGGCCAGCATGTTGAGCAGCGTGGTCTTGCCCGCGCCGTTGGGGCCGATGATGGAATGCACCGTGCCGGGCCGGATCTCGAAGGACACGTCCTCGATGGCGTGCACGCCGCCGAAGGCCTTGGACAGGCCTTGCACCGAGAGCAGGCTCACTTTTTCCACCGTCTCACCCAGCGGCTGACCGTGGGCACCAGGCCCTGCGGGAAGAACACCATGGTGGCGATGAGCACGGCGCCGAAGACCACCATCTCGTAGTCCTTCAGCACCGTCAGCAGCTGCGGCAGCGTGGTCAGCACCGCGGCGCCCACGACGGCGCCGAAGATCGAGGCCATGCCGCCGAAGACCACCATGATCACCAGCTCGACCGAGTGCATGAACGAGGCCTGCCCCGGCGTGATGAAGGCCGCGTGGTGAGCAGTCAATGCACCGGCCACCGCGGCCACCACGGCCGAGATCACGAACACCAGCAGCTTGTGCCGCGCCGCGTGGATGCCCAGGGTCTCAGCCGCCACCTCGGACCCGTGCAGCGCCCGCAGCGCGCGGCCGATGGGGGATTCGACCAGGTTCAGCGCCAGCCACACGGTGAGCAGCAGCGCGCCGCCGCTGATGGCGTACCAGGCGAGCTCGCCGTGCACCTTCCAGCCGAACAGCAGCAGCGGCGGCACCGACATGCCGTCGGGCCCGCCGGTGAGGCGGTCTTCGGTGGACAGCACGATGGAGATGATGATGCCCAGGCCCAGCGTGGCCACGGCCAGGTAGTGGCCCTTCAGGCGCAGCGTGGGCCGGCCCACGATGAAGGCCAGCACACCCACCGCGGCGCTGCTGACCAGCAGCGACAGCCAGGCCGGCCAGCCATGGTTGGCGCTGAGGATGGCCGAGCCGTAGCCGCCCAGTGCAAAGAAGCCGGCGTGGCCCAGGCTGATCTGCCCGGCGTAGCCGATCAGCAGGTTCAGGCCCACGCAGGCCATGGCGTTGAGGGCCACGGCGATGGCGATGTCCATGAAGAAGCTGTTGGGCAGCACCAGCGGCAGCACCAGCACCACCGCGGCCAGCACCATCAGGCCATGGCGGCGCGTGGCCGTGCCCTGGCTCCACAGCCGCGTGAGCAGCGGCTCAGACCCGGTCGCTGCGGCGCGCGCCACGAAGGCCTCCGGGCATGAAGAAGAGCACGGCCAGGATCACCACGAAGGCGATGGCGTCCTTGTAGGCCGATGAGATGAAGCCCGCGCCCAGGCTTTCGGCCAGGCCCAGCAGCAACCCGCCCAGCACCGCGCCGCCAAAGCTGCCCAGCCCGCCCAGCATGGCCGCGGCAAAGCCCTTCAGACCCAGCATGATGCCGCTGTCGTAAGAGGTGAAGGTGATGGGCGCCGTCAGCACCCCGGCCAGCGCGCCCAGCGCCGCGGCCAGGCCGAAGCTCACGAACAGCACGCGCCGCGTGCTGATGCCCACCAGTTGCGCCGCCAGCGGGTTGTAGGACGTGGCCAGCATGGCCTTGCCGAACAGCGTGCGGCCGAAGAACCACGACAGCCCCGCAAAGGCCAGGCCCGCGCCGCCCAGCACCCACAGGCTTTGCGGCAGGATGGTGGCGCCCCACAGCTGCAGCGGCTGGTCACCGCTGAAGGCCGGCAGCGCATGCACGCGCTTGTCCCACACGATCTGCGCCAGGCCGCGCAGCAGCAGCGCCGCGCCGATGGTGATGATGATCAGCGTCACCGTGTCGGCCTTGCGCGCGGGCTCTATGGCCACCTTCTCCAGCACCAGGCCCACGATCACCGCAGCCAGCACGGCCAGCGGCAGGGCCAGGGCCAGCGGCGTGCCGGCGTTCACCAGCGTCACCGCGCACATGCCGCCGATCATCACGAACTCACCCTGGGCGAAGTTGATGGCGCGGCTGGCGTTGAAGATGATCGAGAAGCCCAACGCGACGAGCGCGTAGATGGCGCCGGCAGTCAACCCGCCGGCCAGGTACTGGAGCCACTGGCTGTGCATCGCGGCCTCGCGTGGGGCTGGGCTGCGTGGCTAGCGCGCCAGCGCCCACTCGCCGTTCTTCACCTCAAGCATCAAGAAGGCCGCCAGGCTCAGGCCCATGTGGTCGGTGGGGCTCATGTTGACCACGCCGCCGGTGCCCACGTAGCCCTGCGTGGCCTCGAGCGCGTCGCGCACCTTGGCCTTGTCGGTGCTGCCGGCGCGCTTGATCGCGCCCACCACCAGCATCAGGCCGTCGTAGGCATGGCCGCCGAAGGTGGACACGTCGCTCTTGTAGCGCGCCTCGTAGTCGCGCTTGTAGGCCGTGACCACGGGCTTCTGCGGGTCGCCCGCAGCCAGCAGCTCGGGCACCAGCAGCGCCGCGGCGGGCAGGCGCACGCCTTCAGCGGCGGGGCCCGAGAGCTTGATGTATTCCTTGGATGCCACGCCGTGCGACTGGTACAACGGCAGCGTCAGGCCCACCTGGCGGTAGTTGCGCGTGACGATGGCCGGCCCCTGGCCGAAGCCGGCGTTCAGCACCGCCTGCGCGCCGCTGGCGCGGATCTTGGTGAGCTGCGCCGTCATGTCGTTGTCGTTGGGGCCGTAGGTCTCGTCGGCCACCACCTCGATGCCGTACTTGGGCGCCACCTTCAGGCATTCGCCGCGCATGCTCTTGTCGAAGCCGCCGCTGCCCGATATCAGCGCCACCTTGCCGAGCTTGCGCGCCTGCAGGTCGACGAAGATCTTCTCGCAGGCCATGCGGTCGGTGTGCGGCGTCTTGAAGACCCACTTCTTCACCGGCTCGACGATGACCACCGCACCGGCCAGCGACACGAAGGGCGTTTGCGCTTCTTCGATCAGCGGCACCGCGGCCATGGTGGTGCCGGTGGTCGAGCCACCGACGATGGCGTCGACCTTGTCCTGGTCGAGCAGGCGCTTGGCAAAGGTGCGCGCCTTCTCGGCGTCACCGCTGTCGTCATAGGCCACCAGCTGCAGCTTGCGCCCTAGCACGCCGCCATCGGCGTTGATGCGTTCCACCACCATCTGCAGCGTCTTCTGCTCGGGGTCACCCAGGAAGGATGCCGGGCCGGTGACGGACAGGAAGGTGCCGATGCGAATCGGCTCTTGTGCCTGTGCGCCGGTGGCGGCCAGCAGGGTGGCCGCCAGGGCCGCGAGGGCCGATTGACCACGGCGCAGCGCGCCGCGGATGCGGTAAGGGAAAGCCATGTCTTGTCTCCTAGGGGCCAGTCTTGGAACACGCCGGCAGCGCGGGCCTGCGGCCCCGTTGCCGTGCGACACATACACTCTTCGGTGCTGGGAACCACCGGCGTCCGGCGCTGATGCTGCGCCCGGTCGGCCGGAAGAAAGCTGATGTCAACGACCCATTTTGCTATTATGGTACCGCAATACTAGTATTGGCTTAAGCCAGGTCAAAAAAGATGAGCAAGCCAACAACACCCACCGCACCCGCACCCACCCCGCGCCGTGCCCGCGCCGATGCCGCCAACGCCCCGGCCGCGCCCGAGCCGGCCCTGGCGGTGCGTGCCGTGCGCCGCGCCGACCTGGATCAGGTGATCGCCATCGACGCCACCGTCACCGGGCTGGAGAAGCGCAGCTACTGGGCCAGCGTCTACCGCCGCTACGGCAGCGGCACACGCAGCGAGCAGCAGTTCCTGGTGGCCGTTGCCGGCGGGCGTGTGGTCGGCTTCGTCATCGGCGAGGTGCGCGACTGGGAGTTCGGCTCGCCGCCCTGCGGTTGGGTCTTTGCCATCGACGTCGATCCGCAGGCGCGGTTGGGCGGCATCGGCACGCAACTGTTGCAGGCCATCAGCGCGCAGTTCCGGCGCGCCGGCGTGCGCAAGCTGCGCACCATGATGGCCATCGACAACACCCTGATCCTGAGCTTCTTTCGCAGCCAGGGCATGATGGCCGGGCCGTTGATATCGCTGGAGATGGACCTTGAGGCCTGAGCAGCGCCGCCACCCTGCGCAGGGCACGCCGTGAAGCTGCAGAAGAGCACCGAGCTGGCGCTGTACAGCGTGCTCGAATTTGCCGGTGCGCCCGAGCGCCACATCTCGGCCACCGAGATCGCCGACAAGTACGGCGTCTCACCCCACCACCTGGCCAAGGTGCTGGCGCAGCTCACCCGCGCCGGCATCGTCGATTCGGTGCGCGGCGCCGGTGGCGGCTACCGCTTTGCCGGCAACGCGCGGCGCCTGACGCTGCTGGACGTGATCGAGCTGTTCGAGGCGGTGGACACCGCCGACGTGGCCCACCACGTGCGCCCCGAGGCCAGCACGCCGGTGGAGCGCGCGCTGGGCGCGGTGCTGGCCGAGATCGACGCCAACGCGCGCGCCACCTTCAGCTCCATCACCCAGGCCACCATGCTGCGCCAGATCGAACGCCAGCAGACCGCACTGTCCAGCGCGAGTGCCGCCACCGGCACCGCACCCCAACCCTGACCGCATCCTTTAGGACCCCGACCATGAGCACCCCCAAGCCCCGCGCCAGCTTTCAATGGGACGACCCGCTGCTGCTGGAGCAGCAACTGGCCGACGACGAGCGCCAGGTGCGCGACGCCGCGCGCGCCTATTGCCAGGACCGCCTGGCGCCGCGCGTGCTGGAGGCCTTCCGCCACGAGCGCACCGACGTGGCCATCTTCCGCGAGATGGGCGAGCTGGGCCTGCTGGGCGCCACCATCCCCGAGGCCTATGGCGGTGCCGGGCTCAACTACGTCTGCTACGGCCTGATCGCGCGCGAGGTCGAGCGCATCGACTCGGGCTACCGATCCATGATGAGCGTGCAGTCATCGCTGGTGATGGTGCCCATCAACGCCTTCGGCAACGAGGCCACCAAGCAGAAGTACCTGCCGGCGCTGGCGCGCGGTGAGGCTATCGGCTGCTTCGGCCTGACCGAGCCCAACCACGGATCGGACCCCGGCAGCATGGTCACGCGGGCGCGCAAGGTTGCGGGCGGCTATTCCTTAAGCGGCGCCAAGATGTGGATCACCAACAGCCCCATCGCAGACGTGTTCGTGGTGTGGGCCAAGGACGACGCTGGCGCCATCCGCGGCTTCGTGCTCGAGAAAGGCTGGAAGGGCCTGAGCGCCCCGGCCATCCACGGCAAGGTGGGCCTGCGCGCCAGCATCACCGGCGAGATTGTCATGGACGAGGTCTTCTGCCCCGAAGAAAACGCCTTCCCCGAGGTGCGCGGCCTGAAGGGCCCCTTCACCTGCCTGGACAGCGCGCGCTACGGCATTGCCTGGGGGGCACTGGGCGCGGCCGAGGACTGCTGGCACCGCGCGCGCCAGTACGTGCTGGACCGCAAGCAGTTCGGCAAGCCGCTGGCCGCCAACCAGCTGGTGCAGAAGAAGCTGGCCGACATGCAGACCGAGATCACGCTGGGCCTGCAGGGCTGCCTGCGCCTGGGCCGCATGAAGGACGAGGGCACGGCCGCGGTCGAGATCACCAGCATCATGAAGCGCAACAGCTGCGGCAAGAGCCTGGACATCGCCCGCACCGCGCGCGACATGCTGGGCGGCAACGGCATCAGCGACGAGTTCGGCATCGCGCGCCACATGGTCAACCTGGAGGTGGTTAACACCTACGAGGGCACGCATGACGTGCATGCGTTGATCCTGGGCAGGGCGATGACGGGGATTGCGGCGTTTTGAGGGGCGGGCGCAGGGTCTTGTGAAACCTGGGTTGGACTCGGTTCTCTTCGATGGTTGTTTGGTGTGCTTCTTGGCAGCGCCGGTGATCAGGTGGTGGTCTGGTGGTTCTCCAGGGCCATCCGGGCGATGAATCCCGATCGAGTCTCTCCCGCGGCGCGCGCCAGTGCGTCCAATCGGTGCAGCACGCGACGCGGCAAACTGATGTTGACTCGCTCCAGCGTGTCATCAAGCACGGCGGGATCCACCTTGACGACAGCCCAGACCCATGTCTTCCATTCCTTGTGCGTCTTGCGCAATGCATCGACGCTGGACGGCTGAGGAATGTCCTGCCCCAAATCAAGGGCGGTTTCGATCCATGCGGTGATGGCTTCTTCGGCCTTGGCCATGGCCTCTTCCATCGTGTCGCCGGCCGAGAAGCACCCAGGCAGGTCAGGCACAACGACGCCGAACGCTTCGTTCTCGGTGCCAGGTTCAATCGCTACGGGGTAACGCATGTTGCAGCCTCACTTCAAATACCGGCCTGTTGCCGTAAGGCCTTCACCAGTCCAACGCCCAAGTCCTTCTTCGGGTGAGGAGCCTGGGCCGGTGGGTTGATGCCTTCTTGGGCTCTGCTCGGTGCGCCTTGCTCCGTCGAAGGGGCAGAAGAGTGCCACCCTTTGTTGCGCAAAGCCACCTGCCGCTGGCAGTCCAGGCAAGGTTCAGCCGGCAGGCTCCATTCACTCCTTCAAGTCCAAGCCGCCCACACCCCCACCCCCTCCGAATCGCTACGATCTCGCGTCTGAACCCTGGACCCCAGCCTTGAGCTACGTCATCCACGTCTTCGCCGCTGAGCCGCCCTCCACCCTCGACGAAGCCCTCACGCTGCTCGAAGGCCTGCATCGGCAACCCGCCGCACCCCGCCCCCAGTTCGTCCAGCTGGCCCAGGCCCTGATCGAACGCTTCCCTTCAGAAGTGGGCGGCCAGGATCCCTTGCAACCGCTGTGGCTGGAAAGCGTGCCCGACGGTGACACCTATGGCAGCGCCGTCTACAGCCTGGGCCTGTATGGCGGCGGCATTCAGGGCCTGCTGCCGGCGCTGGTGAGCCAGGCCCTGAAGCTGGGCCTGTGCGTGCTGGATGAACAAGCCGGGCGCTGCTACGTGCCCGACGCCTGGGTGCTGACGGCGGAAGGCCGCCATCGCCTCAAGTTCCAGGCCCCGCCGCCGCCGCCCGCCGACGAGACCGTGGTGCCCGCGGAGCTGACGCTCGGCTGGGTGAGCCGGCGCTTGCTGGCGGTGGTGGGCGCGGCGCTGGCGCCCGAAGGCTTCGTGGGCCGCTTGCAGGGCCGCGGTGAAGGCGTGGCCTTCAGCCGCAGCACCGAAGGCGGCTTGCAGCACTTGTTGCTGTGGGCAAAGGATCGCTACACCATCGACGTCACCTTGTACGCAGAGCTGGAACCCGAGCTGCCCTTTGGCCTGCATCGTGCCTGCCTCCTGCAACCCAAGATTTCCTGCCAGGTCTTCGCGCACACGGCCCTTCAACCCTATCAAGAGTTCCACGATCGCGGCAAGGCCCTTGACGACCTCTCTGGCTACACCATCTCGCTGGATCCGAAGACGTTCGACGCGCAGGCCCTTGCGATCGTGAACTGTCTGCGCGACGAGTACCTGCCGCTGCTGAAGGCTTGCAGCACCTTGCCGGGCATCTTGCGCACGACGCAGGACGCGGGTGACCTGCCGGGCAGATTGCAGTGCAGCCGCGCCTGGCTGGCACTGGCGCACTGGGCCGGGGCGGACGACGTGCAGGCCCATGCCGAAGCCGTGATCGAGCGCCACATCACGCCCAGGCCCAAGGACGCGTATCTGGCCGTGCACATGCGCCGCAGCGCCCGCCGCATGGCCGCATTGCCCGCGCTGCGCGGCGCCTGGCGCCCACCGGCCGCGTGGCGCCCCTTGCCCACCCCGGCCGACGAGGCGCCGGCCGCGGAGTTCTGGGCCCTGGCCTGGCCGCGGCTGCTGGCGCTGGCCCAGGCGCAGGGCTTTGTGCTCAGCGAACCCGAACCCCGTCACTTCAGGCTGGAGCGCTTGCTGCCCGATGTCAGGCAGTGGGTGCAGTTCCGTCTGGACGACAGCTCGGTGGTGTGCTCGCTGCACCTGGGCACGCCGGTTTTGCACGAGCGCTGGAAAGCGCTGCTCGCGCCCTTCGGCCAAGGCCGGTCACCGCGTGGCCAGCCCTTCGCCGAAAGCAACCTGCTGCCCGAGCGCCTGGACGAGTTCGACGTCGACCGCCAGGACCTGAGCTTCGGCACCGACAGGCGCGACTTCCTGGCCGACCGCGTGCGCAGCGCCGAAGCCGCGCTGGCGCAGGTCATCGAACGGATCTTCGACCCCACGCGCATCCTGGCCGGCGTGGCGGCAAGGCTGCAGCCGCTGGACCCCAAGGCGTACAAGAAGGGCGATGCCACGGGCGGCGATTTCGAGCGCTGGGCCTGCTGGCTGCTGCTGGCTGCCCAGCACCGCCCTGAACTGGTGGCCGACATGGCCACCCTGGCCAAGAGCCATTTCGACATGCCGCGTGGCATGTACGGCACTTACTACAAGGAAGAGCACGAGGCGATGAAGCGCCTGGCCGACGAGGCGCTGCGCCTGGCTGCGCAAGGCTGAAGGGGGCGCGGGCGGGGGCGCACGGGAAGGTTGCCGGCGGCTGCACCTCGAAATATGTGCAGGATGACCTGCTTATTGCGCTCAAGCTCCGCCACGGATGATCCGAAACTGCGGGCATCGCCACTCACATGGAAGTACCGTGAGCGCACTTGCCAATAACGCCTTGCTCGCCTTCACCGCCAAGGCGACAGCCACGCCGCACCAGGCAATCCCCTGCAGTCCGCTCCAAACGCTTGTCGGCCAGGGCGGCCGACAACGCTGATGGCAGACGGCGACTCGCCCCTCTGCCTGTTGGCGGGAAGGGCGGGGGAAGTGGGGGCCGGCGCCAGGCCCAGACAGGGCACCGCAAGACGGGCCATCGTCTACCGGTCCGTGCCCGGCACCGACCTTCATCGAGCACACCACCCAGGAAGTAGATCGACATGATGAAACTCACGATCAGGGCCCGTCTCGTCGCGATGATCGGCGGCTTGTCCGTCGTTCTGCTCGGGATCGGCGCAGCCGGCATAGCCGGCATGAACAACATCCAGAACCGGCTGGAGCATGTGTTCGAGGACAACGTCGTGCCGATGGAACAGCTGGCCGCCATCAGCGCCCTGATGGCAGAGAACGTCCGCCAGTTGCAGCTGGGTGGCATGCACGACCCGCGGTTGCCCGAGCACGTCCTGCACAACCACCCGGTCACGATGCACCACGGCAAGGTGGAGCAGAACATCGCCGAGATCACCCGGCTGTGGGGGGCTTACACGGCCCGCGGGCTGGACGGTGAAGAAGCTAGGTTGGCCAATGCGTTCACGGTCGAGCGCACCGCGTTCGTGAAGGATGGGCTGTTGAAGACCCTCGAACTGCAAGGCGAGGGCAAGTTCGCCGAAGCCAACATGCACCTGGTCAGAAACGTCGGGCCCAGCTTCAACCAGGCCTATGGCAGTGCGAAGGCCTTGCTCGAGATGAAGCGCGTCGACGCCCAGGCCGATCACCTTGCCAGCGATACAGCCTATGCCCGCTTGCGCTGGGTGGTGGGCGGCGTCATCCTGGCCGGCGTGGGCGTGGCGGCGCTGTTCGGCTGGTTGCTCATCCGTGCGATCACCTGGCCGCTGGGCGAAGCGGTCAGGGTCGCCGAGGCCGTGGCCGAGGGCGACTTCACGGCCCGCGTCGCGCAGATGCGCGACGACGAGATCGGCAAGCTGATGCAGGCACAGGCGCGCATGGTCCAAAGGCTGGGCGACGCGATCGGCCGCATCCGCAGTTCCGCTGATGCGGTGGGCACGGCCAGCGAGCAGATCGCCCAGGGCAACCAGGACTTGTCCAGCCGCACCGAGCAACAGGCCAGCGCGCTGCAGCAGACCGCCGCCACGATGGACGAGCTCGGCTCCACGGTGCGCAACAACGCCGACAGCGCGCGCCAGGCCAGCCAGCTGGCCCAGAGTGCCTCGGCCGTGGCCGACCAGGGCGGCGCCGTGGTCGAGCAGGTGGTGGCCAGCATGAAGGGCATCAACGACAGCAGCAAGAAGATCGCCGACATCATCGGCACCATCGACGGCATTGCGTTCCAGACCAACATCCTGGCGCTCAATGCCGCCGTCGAGGCGGCACGCGCCGGCGAGCAGGGCCGGGGCTTCGCGGTCGTGGCGTCAGAGGTGCGCAGCCTGGCGCAGCGCAGCGCGCAGGCCGCGCGCGAGATCAAGCAACTCATCAGTGCCAGCGTCGTGGCGGTCGAACAAGGCACGGCGCATGCCGATCGGGCCGGGGCAACCATGCAGGAGGTGGTGGTGGCAGCAAGGCGCGTCACCGAGATCGTTGCAGAGATCAGCGCGGCCAGCACCGAGCAGTCCAGCGGCGTCAACCAGGTCGGCCAGGCGGTGACGCAGATGGACCACGCGACGCAGCAGAACGCCGCACTGGTCGAGCAGAGTGCGGCCGCGGCGGAGAGCCTGCGCCAGCAGGCGCAGCAGCTGGTGCAGGTGGTGGCGCAGTTCAGGCTTGCGCACGAGGCCGGCGGCGGTCACGGCGCCAGCTGAGGACGCCAAGGCCGGCTCCACCGCGCCCTGCGGGCTGCACACCGCAGGCTCAAGCCTTCTTCTGCGCGCCCAGATAGGTCTCGACGATGCGCGGATCCGCGGCCAGCTGCGCCGCCGGCCCGTGCAGCACCAGCTCGCCGGTCTCCAGCACGTAGCCGTGGTCGGCCACTTCCAATGCGGCGCGGGCGTTCTGTTCCACCAGCAGGATGCTCACGCCGCTGCTGCGCAAGCGGGCGATGATGGCGAAGATGTCGCGCACCACCAGCGGCGCCAGGCCCAGGCTGGGCTCGTCCAGCATCAGCAGTTTGGGCCGGCCCATCAGCGCGCGGCCGATGGCCAGCATCTGGCGTTCACCACCGCTCAGCGTGCCGGCCTGCTGCGTGCGGCGCTCTTTCAGGCGTGGGAACAGCGTGAACACCTCGTCCAGGCTGTCGCGCCAGCGCGGCACGCGCTGCGCGCGCGGGCGCCAGCCGCCCAGCACCAGGTTGTCTTCCACGCTCATGGTGGCAAACAGCTCGCGCCGTTCGGGCACCAGCGCCATGCCGCCCATCACGCGCTCTTCCAGCGCCTGCCGGGCGATGTCGTGGCCGCCAAAGCGCAGCGCGCCGCGCGCCGGCAGCAGGCCCATCAGCGCGCCCAGCAGCGTGGACTTGCCGGCGCCGTTGGGGCCGATCACGGTGACGATGCTGCCCGCGGCCACGTGCAGCGACAGGCCGCGCAGCACCTCGGCCTTGCCGTAGCCGGCGTGCAGCGCGCCTACCTCGAGCAGCAGCTCGGCCATCAGTGTTCCGTGCCCAGGTAGGCGGCACGCACGGCAGGGCTGGCCTGCACCTCGGCCGGCGTGCCCTCGATCAGCTTCTGGCCGAACTCCATCACCACGATGCGGTCGGTCAGGTTCATCACGAAGTCCATGTCGTGCTCCACCAGCAGCAGGCTCAGGCCTTCGCCCTTCAGCTGCCGCAGCACGGCGGCCAGGGCCTGCTTCTCCTGATGGCGCAGGCCGGCGGCGGGCTCGTCCAGCAGCAGCAGGCTGGGGTCGCTGGCCAGTGCGCGCGCGATCTCCACCAGACGCTGCGGGCCCAGGGCCAGGTTGCCGGCCAAGACATGAGCTTGATCGGCCAGGCCTATGCGTTGCAGCTGGCGCATGGCCTCTTGCAGGGCGCGCTGCTCTTCGGCGCGGTCCAGCCGCAGCATGGCTGCCAGGCTGCCGCTGCGCGTGCGCAGGTAGGTGCCTATCGCCACGTTTTCCAGCACCGTCATGTCGGGCACCAGCTTCACGTGCTGGAAGGTGCGGCTCATGCCGCGCCGCGCCACCTCGCGCGCCGGCAGGCCGCTGATGCGCTGGCCGCGCAACAGCACCTCGCCGCCGCTGAGCGGCAGCACGCCCGAGATCAGGCCGAAGGTGGTGCTCTTGCCGGCGCCGTTGGGCCCGATCAGGCCCATGATCTGGCCGGCGCGCACCTCGAAGCTGATGTCGTTGACGGCCACCAGGCCGCCAAAGGCCTTGCGCACCGCCTGCACCTGCAGCAGCAGTTCGCCGCGCGCCGGCTTCTCGCGCGCCGGCAACGGCGCTGCGCTGGCGCCATCTGCCGCCGGCGTGGCCCCGCGCCGCGGCTGCGGCAGCCAGCGTTCGATGATCGGCCACAGGCCCTCGGGCGCGAACTTCAGCACCAGCACCAGCACGATGCCGAAGACGATGATCTCGTAGCTGCCCGCGGTGCCGATCAGCCGCGGCAGCAGCACCTGCAGCTGGTCTTCTGTCAGCTTGACCAGGGCCGCGCCGGTGAAGGCGCCCCAGACGCTGCCCACGCCGCCCAGCACCGCCATGAACAGGTATTCGATGCCGAACTTGATGCCGAAGGGGCTGGGGTTGACGCTGCGCTGCATGTGCGCAAACAGCCAGCCCGACAGCGCGGCCAGCAGCGCCGCCAGCACGAACATCACCACCTTGTAGTGGAAGGTGGAGGCGCCCATGGCTTCGGGCATGGTGATGCCGCCGCCACGGTGCAGGTTGAGCGCGCGCATCACGCGGCCGGGGCGAGAGTCCAGCAGGCGCAGCACCGCCACCGCGGCCCCCAGCGCGCAGGCCCAGATCAGCCAGTAGATGCGGCCTTCTTCGCGCAGGCTGATGCCGGCGATGCTGATGGGCGGCACGCCCAGCAGGCCGTCGTAGCGGCCCAGCGCGTCCAGGTTGCCCATGGTGTAGTACAGCGCCAGGCTCCAGGCGATGGTGGCCAGCGGCAGGTAGTGGCCCGACATGCGCAGCGTCAGCCAGCCCAGCAGCAGCGCCACGCCGGCGGTCAGCAGCAGGCCGGCCAGCAGCCCCAGCCAGGGCGACACGCCGTGCGCCGTGCTGAGCCAGGCGCTGGTGTAGGCGCCGATGCCGGCAAAGGCCGCCTGGCCGAAGGACGTCAGGCCGCCGGCACCGGTGAGCAGCACCAGCCCCAGCGTGACCAGCGCAAACAGGCCGATGTAGTTGAGCTGGGTGATCCAGAAGGGCGGCACCGGCAGCAGCGGCAGCGCCGCGATGGCCAGGGCAAAGCCCGCCAGGCCCAGTTGGCGCGGCTGCACCCTAATGGTCCTCGCCGTGGTGGTCGACGAAGGAGCGCCACAGCAGCACCGGCAGGATGGCGGTGAAGACGATGACTTCCTTGAAGGCGCTGGCCCAGAACGAGCCGAAGCTCTCGATCAGGCCCACGCCCAGAGCGCCCAGCACTGCCAGTGGAAAGCTTGTCAGCCCGGCAAACACCGCGGCCATGAAGCCCTTCAGGCCGATGAGAAAGCCGCTGTCGTAATAGACCGTGGTGCCCGGGCCTATCAGCAGGCCTGACAGCGCGCCGATGAAGGCCGCCATGGTGAAGCTCAGGCGGCCGGCGCCGTCGGAAGAGATGCCCAGCAGGCGCGCGCCGGTGCGGTTGATGGACGTGGCGCGCAAGGCCTTGCCCGGCAGGCTGCGGTCGAAGAAGACGAACAGCGCCGCCAGCAGCGTCAGCGACGCGGCAAAGATGATCAGCGTCTGCCCGGTGACGGCCAAGGCGCCGAAGCTGAAGCGCTGGTCCCAGAAGGGTGGGTTTCTGAACCCCTCGGCGCCGAAGAACAGCAGCCCCAGGCCCGTGAGCGCGAAATGCACGCCCACCGAGACGATCAGCAGCACCAGCACGCTGGCATCGGCCAGCGAGCGGTAGGCCAGCCGGTACACCAGCGGCCCCATGGGCGTGACCAGCGCCAGCGTCAGCGCCGCCTGCACCAGCAGCGGCGGGTTGGCCGGCGCCAGCCACCACGCGGCCAGCGCCGCGGCCAGCGGCAGCAGCAGGTGACGCAGCAGTTCGTGGCCCAGGCGCGCCGCCGCCCAGCGTTCGCGCCGCGCCTGCACCAGGTCCATGGCGGTGGCCACGGCCGACATGGCCAGCAGCAGCCACACCGTGCCCGGCAGCTTGCCGGTCTGCAGCAGCGCCATGGTCAGCGCACCGAAGGCCACGAACTCGCCCTGCGGGATGAAGACGATGCGCGTCACCGCGAACACCAGCACCAGGGCGATGGCCACCAGCGCGTAGATGGCGCCGTTGGTCACGCCGTCCAGGCTCAGGATGGCGGCGATCGTCAGGTCCATGGCGCGGGTTGGTGCTGCTGCTGCGGCTACTGCGGCTGCTGCGAGGGCGGGTTCAGGGCTCCAGCTTCCAGTCGCCGTTGACCACCTTCATCACCACGCCGGTGTCGGGGCGGAAGCCCCAGTGGTCGGTGGGGCTGTAGTCCAGTACGCCGTGCGTGACGGCCAGCGCCGGGGTGGACTCCAGCGCGTCCTTGATGGCGGCGCGGAACTCGGGCGTGCCGGGCTTGCCCTTCTTCAGCGCAACGGGTATCACCTTGTCCAGCATCAGGTAGGTGTCGTAGCCGTGCGCGCCAAACTGGTTGCGCATGCCGGCGCCGTGGATCTGTTCATACGCGGCGTTGAACTTCACGCCCAGCGCCTTGGACGGGTGGCTGTCGGGCAGTTGCTCGGCCACGACCACCGGGCCCGAGGTGACGTAGGTGCCTTCGACCGACTTGCCGCCGATGCGCATCAGGTCGCGCGTGGCCGCGGCGTGCGTCTGGTAGACCTTGCCCTTGAAGCCGCGCTCGATCAGGCCCAGTTGCGGCATGGCCGCGCCGCTGCCGCTGGCCACCACCACCATGGCGTCGGCGTTGGTGGCCACCAGCTTGAGCGCCTGCGCGGTGACGCTGGTGTCGGCGCGGGCAAAGCGCTCGGCCGCCAGCAGCTTGATGCCGGCCTTGTCCAGCAGCGGCGTCAGCGCCTGCAGCCACTGCTCGCCGTAGGCGTCGGTGTAGCCCAGGAAGCCCACGCTCCTGACGCCCTGCTTGACCATGTGGGCCACCATCGCATTGGCCATCACGCCGTTGCTCTGCGGCATGCGGAAGGTCCACGCGTCCTTGCCCGGGGGCAGGCCCACCGGCGACAGCGCCAGTTGCACCGTCTTGCTTTCGGCGGCCACGTCGGCCATGGCAATGGCCACCGGCGTGACGCCCGATCCCAGGATGACGTCGACCTTCTCCTCGTTGATCAGGCGGCGCGCGTTCTGCACGCCCTTGGTGGGGTCGGTGGCGTCGTCCAGGATGATCAGGCGCACCTTCTCGCCGCCCACCGTGGCCGGCCACATCTTCAGGCCGTTGCTCATGGGGATGCCCAGGCCCGAGCCCGGTCCGGTGAGCGACAGGCTGGCGCCGATGGTGATCTCGGCCAGCGCGGCGCTGCAGGCCAGCAGCGCAGTGGCCGCGGCCAGCGCGGATTGGAGGAATCGCTTCATGGTCTTGTCTCCGTTTTGTCGTGGGGGCAGGGAAAGGGGGAAGGGCGGGTCCGGAGCCCTAGCGCGCGCTGCTCACGCGCAGCACCAGGGCCATGGCCGAATCGCCGGCGGCGCAGCCGCTGAAGACGCCCGTGCCGCCGCCGCGCAGCACCAGTTCTTCGATCAGCTCGATCACCGAGCGCATGCCCGTGGGGCCCTGCGGATGGCCCCAGATGAGCGAGGAGCCGTAGTTGTTCATCCTGTCCAGCGCGAAGCCGGTCTCGCGTGCGAAGGCGATGTCGTTGACCGCGAAAGGATTGTGGGTCTTGACGGCATCCACCTCCTTCATGGTCAACCCGGCCTGGCGCAGCGCGGCCAGCGCCGCAGGGGCCGGCGCCATGGGCATGTGGCCCTTGTCCACGCGCGCCTGGCCGAAGCCCAGCAGTTCGATCTGCACCGCCTTGTCGGTGGCCAGTTCGCGCGCCAGGTCGCGCGTGGTCACCAGCGTGCCGGCATTGCCGTCGGCCGGGTGCGTCTGCGTGCCGAAGGTGACGGTGCCGTCGGGCTTGACGGGCTTGAGCTTGGCCAGGCCCGCGGCGCTGGTGGGGAACACGCCTTCGTCGCCAGCAAGTGTGCCGCTGGTCTTGCGGAAGCCGGCGTCGGTGATGGCCACGTCCTGCATGTAGCGCTTCTGGAAGGCGCGGCCATCGGCCAGCGCGTCCTGGTACTGCGCATGGCGCTGCAGCACGACTTCGTTCATCTCGGCCGTGCCCACGCCCACGCGGCGCGCCACGTTCTCGGCCGTGTCGATCATGGCGTTCTTCGCATACGGGTCATGGCCGAAGTTGTCCATTACCCATTTCTCGGTGTGCCCGTTGCCGCCGGGCGCCGTGGGGTCGGGGTAGTGGACGATGGGGCCGTTGGAGCAGCGGTCGGCCGTCACCACCAGCGCGCACTTGGCGCTGCCCAGCGCCACCTCGGCCGCCGCCATCTGCAGCGCGCGCGCGCTGGTGGCGCAGGCCTGCTGCACGGTGGGGCCGGGCACGCTGGCCAGGCCCAGCATGCCGGTGAGCCAGGGCAGGCCGTAGAAGCTGCCCAGTTGCGGGTTGGTGATGCCCAGGATGCCCAGGTCGATCAGGCCGTTGGCAACCTTGCGCTCGTCCAGCATGCGCCGCGCGCAGACCGCGGCCAGGCGGATGCTGTTGAGGTGGGCGATGGAGCCCTGCCACTTGGCAAAGGGCGTGGACCAGTAGACGCCGTAGGGGATGTAGGCCTTGGTCATGGTTGGCTCCTTGTGGATCAGCGCGCGGCGGCGGCCTGCTCGGCCTGCCATTGCGCAAAGCTCTTGCCTTCGGCCGCCAGGCGCGCCAGCAGCGGGCTGGGCTGCCAGTACTGCGGGTCCAGCGTGCGCTGGAACTCCTGGATCCTGGCCAGGATGGTGGGCAGCCCTACCGTGTCGCCCCAGAACATGGGCCCGCCGCGCCAGCGCGGGAAGCCGTAGCCCGAGGTGTAGACGATGTCGATGTCGCTGGCGCGCAGGGCGATGCCTTCTTCCAGGATGCGCGCGCCTTCGTTGACCAGGGCGTACAGGCAGCGCTCGACGATCTCGGGCGCCTGCGGCTGGCGCTGCGGCACGCCCAGGCGCGCGGCCTCGGCGCGGATGATGTCCAGCGCCTCGGGGTCGGGCGTGCGCTTGCGCTCGGCGCCGGCGTAGCGGTAGTAGCCGCGGCCGGCCTTCTGGCCCATCCAGCCGCGCTCGAACAGCAGGGCGCTGGGGCGGTAGAACGTGGGGTCGTCGGGCAGCAGGCCGGCGCGCTCTTGGCGCGTGAGTACGCCCACGTCGACGCCGGCCATGTCGTACACCGCCAGGATGCCCATGGCCATGCCGAAGTCTTCCAGCGCCGCGTCCACCTGCTCGGGCGTGGCGCCTTCCATCACGCAGCGTTCGGCTTCGCGGCCGTAGGGATCCATCATGCGGTTGCCGATGAAGCCGTAGCAGACCTTGGCCACGACGCCCACCTTCTTGATGGTGCGCGCCACGTCCAGCGCCGTGACCAGCACATCGGGCGCGGTGCGGCCGGCCTGCACGATCTCGAGCAGCTGCATCACGTTGGCCGGGCTGAAGAAGTGCAGGCCGATCACGTCCTGCGGCCGCGCGGTGACGGCGGCGATCTCGTCGATGTCCAGCGTGGAGGTGTTGGTGGCCAGCACCGCGCCCGGCTTGGCCACGGCGTCCAGGCGCTGGAAGATCTGCTTCTTCAGCGCCAGGTTCTCGAACACCGCCTCGATCAGCAGGTCGGCGCTGGCCAGGGCCGCGTCGTCCAGCGTGCCCTGGATCAGCGCCAGGCGCTGCGCCATCTGCTCGGGCTTGAGGCTGCCGCGCGTCACCGAGCGGTCGTAGTTCTTGGCGATGGTGGCCAGGCCGCGGTCGACCTGGGCCTGCGTGGTGTCCAGCAGCGTCACCGGGATGCCGGCGTTGGCAAAGCACATGGCGATACCGCCGCCCATGGTGCCGGCACCGACGATGCCCACGCGGTCTGTTCTGCGGCCCTTCAGGTCGGGCGCGATGCCGGGGATCTTTCGCAGTTCGCGCTCGCCGAAGAACAGGTGGCGCAGCGCGCGGCCCTCGACCGCCTTCTCCACATCCACCGACAGGCCGCGCTCGTGCGCGATGCCGGCGTCGAAGGGCAGGGTGGCTGCGGCGCGCACCGCGTCCAGCAGCACCAGGGGCGAGTTGCGGTGGCGCATGGTCTTGGCCACCTGCGCGCGGCGCGTGGCCATGATCTCGTCCACGCGCTCGGCACCGGCCACCGGCAGCTCGCGCGTGCGCCGCGGCACGCTGCCGGCCAGGCTGCGCGCATGGGCGATGGCTGCCGCCAGCAGGTCAGCTTCGACCACGCGGTCCACCAGGCCCAGCGCCAGCGCCTGCTGCGCCGTGAGTGGCTTGCCCGACAGCATCATGTCCAGCGCCGGCTCCAGGCCGATGAGCCGCGGCATGCGCTGCGTGCCGCCGGCGCCGGGGATGATGCCCAGCGTGATCTCGGGCAGGCCCAGGCGCGTGCCCTCGATGGCCACGCGCGCATGGCAGGCCAGCGCGGTCTCGACGCCGCCGCCCATGGCCGTGCCGTGCAGCGCGGCCACCACCGGCACGGGGCTGTCCTCGATCAGGCGCAGCACCTCGTGGTAGCCGGGCTCCTGCACGCCGACGTCAAATTCGCGCATGTCGCCGCCCGACAGGAAGGTGCGGCCGGCGCAGGCCAGCACCACGGCCTTGACGTCAGTGCGCCCGCGCAGGGCCAGGAAGGCGTCCTTCAGCGCGGCACGCAGTTCGCGCGTCATGGTGTTGACCGGCGGGGCGTCCAGCGTGACGACGGCGACGTCGCCGTCAAAGGTGGTGGTGGCGATGCTCATGGGGTGGGGCCTCGGGGTTGCGGCAACTGAAGGGGTCAGGGCAGGATCACGCGCGGGTCGGCCGGCCGGGCGTACAGCGCCTGCACATCGGCGGCGCGTCGCGCCAGCACCAGGCGCTGGTTGATGTAGCCCTTGTCGGTGATCTCGCCAGCGCCGGCGTTGGGCGCGTCGGGCAACAGGAGGGCGCGCGTGGGCAGCTGCGACGAGCCGGCGCCGTCCTGCTGCAGCGCGCGCAGTCCGGCGCGCAGGTGGCCGGCCATCTCATCGTGCGGCAGGGCGCGGCCGCTCTCGGTCAGGAAGACCAGCGCACCGACCTCGTCGCGGTCGTGGCCGGTGATGACCACGTCCTGCGCATAGGGCGCCAGCGAGGCCACCACCTTGATGCGCAGCATGCCCACGTTGACCCAGGTGCCGCTGGTGAGCTTGAAGTCCTCGGCCACGCGGCCGTTGAAGATCACGCCCTGCAGCGGGTCTTGCGGGTCGCGCAGGTAGCCGGCGTCGCCGATGCGGTAGTAGCCCTCGTCGTCGAAGGCCTCGGCCGTGGCCTGGGGGTTGTCACGGTAGCCGGGGAAGACGTTGTCGCCCTTGACGCGCATCTCCAGCTTGTCGCCGTTGGGCACGAACTTCAGGCGCACGCCGGGCAGCGGCAGGCCGATCACGCCTGGACGATCGAGCTGCCAATGCGCCGAAGTCACGGCCGGCGCGGTCTCGGTGCTGCCCCAGGAGGTGGTCATCCACAGCGGGTCGGGGCGCACGCGCGCGGCCACGGCTTCCAGGCGCTTCCAGGTGGGCACCGGCATGCTGGCGCCGGCGTAGAACAGCATGCGCAGGCGTTCGAACACGCTGCGCGCCAGGGATGCGTCGCCTTCCAGCGCCGGCAGCATCATGTCGAAGCCGCGCGGCACGTTGAAGTACACCGTGGGCCGCACCTCGCGCAGGTGGGCGATGGTCTTGTCGATCAGGCCCGGCATGGGCCGGCCGTCGTCGATGTACAGCGTGCCGCCGGTGCGCAGCACCAGGTTGAGGTTGTGGTTGCCGCCGAAGGTGTGGCTCCAGGGCAGCCAGTCCAGCAGCACCGGCTTCTCGTGGTCGATGAAGCGCAGGGTCTGCGCCAGCATCTGCTGGTTGGCGCAAAGCATGCGCTGCGGGTTGATGGCCACCTTGGGCTGGCCGGTGGAGCCCGAGGTGAGCAGGTACTTGGCGGGGGTGTCGGGGGTGATCTGGGCGAAGGCCTGCATCACGGCCGGCTTTTCGCGCGTGGCCAGCAGTCTGGAGAAGGGCAGGGCGCCGGGATGTTGATCCGCACCCTGGCTGAACACGGCCACGGCGTCCACGCCCGCGCCGCGCAGTGCCGCGCCGTAGACGCCGCTGTCTGCGGCGTACACCAGCGCAGGGTCGAGTGTCTGAAGGATGGCGTGGATGCGCCGGTAGTCGTCCTGCGCCAGCCGGCAGTAGGCGCTGGAGACCGTGCACACAGCGCGGCCGATGTGCATGCAGGCCAGCATCAGTACCAGGTGGTCCAGCGCGTTGTCCGACAGCACCACCACCGGCTTGCCCGGCGGTAGATCCAGGTCGAGCAGGCCCTGCGCCACGGCGCCCACGCGCAGGCGCAACTCGCCCCAGCGCAGGCGGCGCCAGCCGCCGCGGCCGTCGACCTCGGCAAAGGCCGGGGCGTCGGGCGTCTGCGCGGCCCACTGCTCGAGCCAGTCGCCCACGCAGCGCGCGTAGGGCGCCAGCGGCTGGGGCGAATGCAGTTCGAAGCCGCCATCGGCGCGCTCGGACCTGATCGTCTGCGGCGGCGCGAGCATGCGCGGGTCGTCGAAGAAGGGGCTGGCCATGCTGGTCTCCGGTGGCGCGGACTGCGCCATACACATATGTATGTGTTTGGAGGCGGATACTAGGCAGGGCGGCGCCCTTCATGCATCCGGGTTTGCCCGCGTGGCCATACAGTTGTGCATGGCATCATCGCGGGGCCATGACGCCTGCCCGCCCACCCGCAATGCCCAAGAAGCCCACCCGCCGCGAGCCCGCGGCCGACCCGGCCCGCGCCTCGCTGACACCCGAGACCTGGATCGAGGCCGCCACCGCCGTGCTCGAGTACGAGGGCATAGATCACGTGCGCATCGACGCGCTGGCGCAGCAGCTGCAGGTGACGCGCGGCAGCTTCTACTGGCACTTCCGCGACCGCGAAGACCTTCTGCGGCGCGTGCTGCAGGCCTGGCGCGAGCATGCCACCGAGCAGATCACGCTGCGCCTGGAGCGCGCCCGCGTCGACCCGCGCGAACAGCTGCGCGACGTGATGTCACTGCCCTTTCGCGGCCGCACCGCCGCGCGCGCGGCGCGCATCGAACTGGCCATACGCGCCTGGGCGCGGCGCGACGAGATGGCGCGCCAGGCGGTGGACGAGGCCGACGCCAGCCGCATCGGCTACCACGCCCAGTTGTTCGCCGCGCTGGGCTTCGGTGCGGACGAATCGCGACTGCGCGCCTTCTTGCTGTACAGCTACGAGCTGGCCGAATCGCAGCTCAGCCGCCAGGGCGACAGCGCCGACAAGCAGGCGCGCAGCGCCTTCGTCGAGCGCCTGATGACGCAGGCACTCACGGGCTGACGCCAGCCCGGCTGAGGCTCAGGCCAGCGCGCCGGCCTGCGTCTCGCAGCCGTTCATGACCTTGCGGATGTGGGCGATGAGCTCTTCGTCGCCGAAGGGCTTGCCCAGCAGCACGCTCACGCCGGCGGCGCGGGCGTCCTCGCGGTGGCGCTCGTCGGCCGAGGTGATCATGATGATGGGCAGGTGCGCGCTGCGCGCGTCCTTGCGCACGTGGCGGGTCAGCTCGAAGCCGTCCATGCCGGGCATCTCGACGTCGGTGATGACGATGTCGGGCTGGCTTTCCTGCAGCAGCCGCACGGCGTCCAGGCCGTCGTTGGCAAAGCTGACCTGGTAGCCGTGCGCGCCCAGCAGCCGGCCGGTCTTGACGCGCACGGTGCGTGAATCGTCGACCACCAGCACCAGCGTTTCTTCGGGGCGCTTGGCGGCACGGGCGGCGGCGCGGGCCGCGGCCAGGGCGGCGCGTTCGGCGGCCAGGCGTTCGGCTTCGCGTTGCGCTGCGGCCTGGGCGGCGGCGGCGCGGGCGTGCTCGGCCTGCTCGGCTTGGGCTTGGGCGGCTGCGCGGTGGGCTGCTGCCGCGGCGGCGGCGCGCCGAGCTTCGGCAGCAGCGGCGGCGCGGGCGGCTTCGGCCGCGGCACGCTGGGCCTCGGCCTGGACGGCCTGCTCGCGCGCGACACGGGCTGCCTCGAGATCGGCCTCGAGCTGCGCCCGCTGCCGGGCCAGGGTCAGGGCCTCGGCCTGCCTGCGAGCCTGTTCGGCCGCGGCCTGGCGCTGCGCTTCGGCCGCTGCCAAGGCTTCCCGGGCTCGACGGACTTTCACGCCCTGCCGGTACACCAGCCAGCCTGCGATCCCCACCAACAGGACGAGCCCCAAGCCCGTCCACAGCCATTGCACGTTGCTATCCATAGCCGCCATCCACGTCACTCCCCCGACCATAGACGCAATCCGGCGCGTCGCACAACCCGCAACAGGGCCGGTTGCGAGGCCTTTTCCCCGCAGTCGGCGTGCGCGCAAGCTGCGGCCGCCTGCCGGCCATGGCCAGGCCACGGCCGCCGGGCGAGCTGTCCGCCTCCCTACAATGGCGGGATGCGCATCCTCATCGCCAACGACGACGGCTACCTCGCCCCCGGCCTTTCGGCGCTGGTACGCGCGTGCCAGGGCTTGGGCAGCATCGACGTCATCGCGCCCGAGCAGAACGCCAGCGGCACCTCCAATGCACTGACGCTCACGCGGCCGTTGTCGGTGTTCGAGGCGCGCGGCGACCACGTCAAGGGCTTTCGCGTGGTCAACGGCACGCCTTCCGACTGCGTGCACGTGGCGCTGACGGGGCTGCTGGACTACCGGCCCGACCTGGTGTTGTCAGGCATCAACAACGGCGCCAACATGGGCGACGACACCCTGTATTCGGGCACCGTGGCCGCGGCCATGGAAGGCTATCTGTTCGGCATCCCGGCCATCGCCTTCTCGCAGGCCGAAAAGGGCTGGGGCGAACTCGACGCCGCCGCTGCCGCAGCGCGCGCCGTCATCGAACAGGTGCTGGCCCAGGCCCCGCTGGGCGGCGCGCCCTGGCTGCTGAACGTCAACATCCCCAACCGCGCCGATGCGGCCACGCTGCCGCGGCGCGTCACGCGCCTGGGCCGGCGCCACGCCAGCGAGCCGGTGATACGCCAGACCAGCCCGCGCGGCGAAGCCATCTACTGGATAGGCCCGGCCGGCGACGCGCGCGAAGGCGGCGAAGGCACCGACTTCCACGCCGTGGCCGATGGCTGCGTGTCGATCACGCCGCTGCAGGTCGACCTGACCGACCACGCGGCGGCCGCGGGCTGGGCGGCACGTCTGGCCGGCCGCGGCGCATGACGCCCGCGCCCAAGGCGCCCCGTTTTCCGCTGGCCTTGAACCGCCTGCCGGGCCCGGCACGTGCCGGTGCGCCGAGCAGCGCCGGCGCTGAAGTGCTGCGCCCGCAGCGCCCGCTGCAGCATGCCGCCGAGGCCGCATCCCAGGCCAGCACGCCCAGCGGCCTGGGTCTGGATTCGGCCGCGGTGCGCCAGCGCATGGTGCAGCGCCTGCGCGAGCAGGGCCTGCGCTGCGAACCGGTGCTGGACGCGCTGGCCCAGGTCGAGCGCCACCGCTTCGTCGACAGTGCGCTGGCCACCCAGGCCTATGAGGACACCAGCCTGCCCATAGGCCTGTCGCAGACCATCTCCAAGCCCTCGGTCGTGGGCCACATGCTGGCCCTGCTGTTCGAGGGGACGTACGCGCGCACCCACGGCGATCTGGGGCGGGTGCTCGAGATCGGCAGCGGCTGCGGCTACCAGGCAGCGCTGCTGGCCCTGCTGTCGCGCAGCGTGGTGTCGATAGAGCGCCTGCGCGCGCTGCACGACAAGGCGCGCGCCAATGTGGCGCACCAGCGCCGCGGCGACCTGCGCCTGGTGTTCGGCGACGGCCGCGTCGGCCACGCGCCGCGCGCGCCCTACCAGGCCATCATCGCCGCCGCCGGGGGCGATGAACTGCCGCAATCCTGGCTGGATCAGCTCGACGTCGGCGGCCGCCTGGTGGCACCGATGCACGATTCGGCCACGGGCGGGCAGGCGCTGATGGTGGTCGACCGCGGGCCGCAGGGGCTGAGCAGCCGGCGCCTGGATGCAGTGCACTTCGTCCCCTTAAAATCCGGCACCGCATGACTCCGCTCAACGCCTGCCTGCAACGAATCCGCCAACGCCTGCCCCTGGCCGCAGTCGCGCTGGGCATGGCCCTGCTGACGGCCTGCGCCTCGCCGGCGCATCGGGCCCCGGTGGAAGAGCGCAAGGCAGGCGCACGCTCACCCACCCCCGCGCCGGCGCCACCCCCTGCCGCACCGGTTGCAGTGGCCGATCCCACGCTCAATGCGCCGGCCAAGCCGGCGCTGCCCGGGGCCGAGAACGCTGGCAAGCCGGGCTATTACAGCGTGCGCCCGGGCGATACGCTCATCCGCATCGGCCTGGACTTCGGCCAGTCCTGGCGCGATATCACGCGCTGGAACAACCTTGAAAACGCCAACGTCATCGAGGTCGGTCAGGTGCTGCGCGTGCTGCCGCCCACGGCCGATGCCCTCGGCGTGAGCACGCGCCCGGTATTGGCCGCGGGCGCGGTGGAGACGCGGCCGCTGGACGGCCGCCCCGCTACGGCGGCGTCGGCCGCGCCCATGGCTGCGGCCACGGAACCCACTTCGGCAGCCGCGGCGTCCAGCGCCAAGCCGCCGGTGCCCGGCGCGCCTGCACCCACCGTGCCTGGGCGCGACCCCGACGAGAACCTGTCCTGGGCCTGGCCATCGGCCGGGCCGGTGGCAGCGGGTTTCGACGAAGCCAAGACCAGGGGCCTGGCCATCACCGGCAAGGCCGGCGACCCGGTGCTGGCCGCCGCCGACGGCCGCGTGGTCTACGCCGGATCGGGCCTGCGGGGCTATGGAAACCTCGTCATCATCAAGCACAACGCCACGTTCCTGTCGGCCTACGCTCACAATCAGGCCCTGCTGGTGAAAGAGGATCAGGCGGTGCGCAAGGGTCAGAAGATTGCCGAGATGGGCTCCAGCGACAGCGACCGCGTGCAGTTGCACTTCGAAGTGCGGCGTATGGGCAAGCCCATCGATCCCGCACGTCTGCTGCCGCCGCGCTAGGCGGTCCAGCGTGGTTGCCCGTGCACCAGCGCCGCGGCGCGCGGACGATGGGCCCGTAGAGGGCTCGCCGGCGCCGGATTCCAAGCCGGCCGAGCCCGGCGCCACCGGCCCGCTGGATGGCTCGGCCGGGGCCTCGCTGCTGGCCAGCGATGGCATCGACGCCGATACCGGCGACGCGCTCAAGAGCTATCTGCGCGACATCCGACGCGCGCCGCTGCTCAGCGCCGAAGAAGAGCGCGACCTGGCCCAGCGTGCGCGCGACGGCGATTTCCAGGCACGCCAGCGCATGATCGAGCACAACCTGCGCCTGGTGGTCAGCGTGGCCAAGCACTACACCGGGCGCGGCCTGCCCATGGTCGACCTCATCGAAGAGGGCAACCTGGGCCTGATGCACGCCATCACCAAGTTCGAGCCCGAACGCGGCTTCCGCTTCTCGACCTATGCGCTGTGGTGGATACGCCAGAGCGTCGAGCGCGCCATCGTGCAGCAGGCGCGGCTGATCCGCCTGCCGGTGCACGTGCTGCGCGAGCTCAACCAGGTGCTGCGCGCCCGGCGCGCGCTCGAGTCGCGCGGCGACGGTGCACACCACGTCACCAGCGAGCAGATCGCGCAGGAGATCGGCCGCAGCGCGCATGAAGTCGACGAGCTGCTGCACCTGGCCGAGCAGCCCAGTTCGCTGGACATGCCGCTGGACCGCGAGGCCGGCGAATCGCCCTTCGACCTGCTGGCCGACGAGCATGCGGTGGACCCGCTGGGCCAGCGCCTGGACGCCGAGGTGCACGACCTGCTGGACGGCCGCATGGCCGAGCTCAGCGCGCGCGAACGCGAGGTGCTCACCGGCCGCTACGGGCTGCACGGGCGCGAACCCCAGACCCTGGACGACCTGGCCGGCCAGCTGAAGCTGACGCGCGAGCGCGTGCGCCAGATCCAGCAGGACGCGTTGGCCAAGCTCAAGCGCGCCATGGCCCGCCAGGGTGTGGGCCGCGACGAGATTTTTTAGCCACGCCTCGCGCGCCTGGCCCGCCGCCGCGGCGCCGGGATAATCCGGCCCATGGCAAACGGAACGGATTGGCTGGAGGTCGAATCGCTGGACCTCGAAGCCCAGGGCGTGGCGCATCGCGCCGACGGCAAGGTGGTGTTCATCGAGGGCGCGCTGCCGGGTGAGCGCGTGCAGGTGCAGGTCTCGCGCAAGAAGAACCAGTGGGAACAGGGGCCGATGACGGCGCTCGCGCGCGAGAGCGCGCAGCGCGTGCGCCCGGGCTGCCCGCACTTCGGCATGCATGCCGGCGCCTGCGGCGGCTGCAAGATGCAGCACCTGCACCCGGCCGCCCAGGTGGCGGTGAAGCAGCGCGTGCTGGAAGACAACCTGTGGCATCTGGCCAAGGTCAAGGCCGGGCGCGTGCTGCGGCCCATCGAGGGTCCGGCCTGGGGCTACCGTGATCGCGCAAGGCTGTCGGTGCGCTTTGTTCCCAAGAAGGGCACGGTGCTGATCGGCTTTCACGAGCGCAAGTCGCGCTACGTGGCCGACATGTCGGTATGCCCGGTGCTGCCGGCCCGGGTGAGCGCGATGCTGCTGCCGCTGCGCGCGCTGATCGGCAGCATGGAGCAGCGCGACCGCCTGCCGCAGATCGAGCTGGCCGCGGGCGACGGCGTCACGGCGCTGGTGCTGCGCCACCTCGAGCCGGTGTCGGCGGCCGATGCCCAGCGCCTGCGCGACTTTGCCGCGGCCCACGACGTGCAGTGGTGGCTGCAGCCCAAGGGGCCGGACACCGTGCACCTGCTGGACGAAGGCGGGCCGCAACTGGCCTACAGCCTGCCGGAGTTCGGCATCACCATGCCCTTCAAGCCGACCGACTTCACCCAGGTCAACCCGCACATCAACCGGGTGCTGGTCGAGCGCGCGCTGCGCCTGCTGGCGCCGCAGGCCGACGAACGCGTGATCGACTGGTTCTGCGGCCTGGGCAACTTCACGCTGCCGCTGGCCACCCTGGCGCGCGAAGTACTGGGCATCGAGGGCAGCGAAACCCTGGTGGCGCGCGCCCGCGACAACGCCGCCGCCAACGGCCTGGCCGCGCGCACGCGCTTTGCCGCGCGCAACCTGTTCGAGCTGACGCCCGACGATCTGCGCAGTTTCGGCACGGCCCAGCGCTGGCTGGTCGACCCGCCGCGCGAGGGCGCCTTTGCGCTGGCCAAGGCGCTGGCCGACCTGCGCGAGGCAACAGACTGGACACCGCCGCGGCGCATCGTCTACGTGAGCTGCAACCCGTCCACGCTGGCGCGCGATGCCGGCCTGCTGGTGCACCAGGCCGGCTACCAGTGCTCGCTGGCCGGCGTGGTGAACATGTTTCCGCACACCGCACACGTGGAGAGCATGGCGGTCTTCGACCTGCCGGGCTGAGGTGCCGCCGGCTCAGGCCGCCGCCTTGTCCGGCGCGTCCGCGGGGTCTACAGGGTCGAAAGTCGCGGGCACCTCAGCTTGCGTACTCAAGGCCGCGTCGATGGCCGCCAGCGCCTCGGGCACGCGGATGGGCTTGGTCAGGTAGCCGCGCGCACCGCGCTGATGCATGACGCTGATCTGCTCGCGCGTGGCGTCGGCCGACACGATGATGACGGCGGTGTGCTGCAGGCGCGGGTCGGCGCGGATGGCGTCCAGCGCCACGCTGCCATGGGCATCGGGCAGGTGCATGTCCAGCAGCACCAGTTGCGGCAGGTGCTGGCGCGCCAGGGCCAGGCCCTCGGCCACCGTGCCCGCCAGGAACAGCTCCACCAGCGGACGCTGGCGCAGGATTTCGCGCATCAGCAGCGCGTTCACCTCGTTGTCCTCGATGTAGAGCACGCGCCCGCGCATCGGCCCTGCGTCGCCCTGCACCGGCCCTTGCGCCGGCAGCGGCGCCGCGGAAGCGCCGCCGCGCGGCAGCGTCACGGTGAATCGGCTGCCCACGTCCACCGCGCTCTCGACCGCCAGCCGGCCCTGCATCAGGGTCACCAGGCGCTGCGTGATCACCAGACCGATGCCGGTGCCTTCGATGCCGCTGGATTCCAGGCCCAGGCGGTTGAAGGGCTGGAACAGCTGTGCCATTTGTTCGGGCGTCATGCCGCGGCCGTTGTCGATGACGCGCAGCGCCAGGCGGCCGTCGCCCAGGGCCTCGGCTTCCAGGATCACGGTGGCACCGGGGCGGCTGTACTTGGCGGCATTGCCGATGAGGTTGACCAGCACCTGGCTCAGGCGCGTGGCATCGGCCAGCACCGGACCCGCGCCCGCGACGTCGCCCAACCAGCGCTGCTCCAGCCGCACGCCGTGGCGCGCCAGCACGGCCGAGCTCAGTTCGGCGGCGCGTGCGGCCACCGTCTGCACATCCACCGGCTCGATGGACACGCGCATCTGGCCGGACTCGATGCGCGAGAGGTCGAGCACGTCGTTGATCAGCTGCACCAGGTGCCAGCCGGCGCGCTGGATCTGCTGCGCGCGGGCGCGCTGGCCCGGGGAGGGCGGCTCCAGGGTGTCGAGTTCCAGCAGCTGGGCATAACCGAGCATGGCGTTGAGCGGGCTGCGCAGCTCATGGCTCATGCGCGACAGGAACTCGGTCTTGGCCTGGCTGGCGGCGATGGCGCTGCGCTGCGCCAGCTCGAGTGCCTCGGCGCGGCGGCGGTAGCTGATGTCGATGGCCACGCCCAGAAAGCCCTTGAGCCGGCCGCCGGGCTCGCGCACCGAGGTCACGGCCAGGGATACCAGCAGGCGCTGGCCGTCGACCCGCACGAAGGTCCAGTCGCGCACCTCGTGCCCGCCCTGGCGCGCGTGGGCCACCAGGGTTTCGAAGCCGGTGACGGGTCGGCCCAGCTCCTGCGAAAGCTCGGCACCGCGCGCGTTCAGCTCGTCGGCGTCATGCCACAGCGCGGGCGTGGCCTGTCCGACCACCTGCTCGGGCGTACGCCGCAGCATCTTCTGTGCGCCCGCGCTGAACAGCGTCACCTGGCCCGCGGCATCGGTGGCGATGATCGCCACCTCGGTGGCGGCGTCCAGCACCGACTGCAGTGCATGCTGGGCCGCGCGCGTCTGCTCGTCGCGCAGGCGCAGTTCGGAGAAAAGGCTGCGCAGGCGCTCCCAGACATCGGCGAACTCGGCCGTGTCGAAGCGCAGCCCGCGCTGGTCCGGGGCGCCGAAGACCGCGTGCCGCGCCGCGTCGGCCAGGCGCTCGACCTCCTGCCCGGCGCGCCGCGACAGCCACCAGGCGGCCAGCGCGGCTGCGGCCAGGGTGCCGGCCAGCGTGGCGCCCAGTACCCAGCCCAGGCGCCACAGCGGCTGCAGCACGGTGTCGGTACGCTGCGACACCAGGATGGTCCAGCCGATGTCGGGCACGGGCAGCGCGTAGGCCAGCTGATCCTGGCCGTCCAGCGTGATGCGGCCGGCCTCGCCGTAGCCGGCGATGGCGCGCTGAACCAGGGGCAGGGCGCGCAGGCTCTCCTGGCGCAAGGCCTGCGCGGCGTCGGCATGGCCGATGACGCGGCCGGCGCGGTCCAGCACCACGGTGCGGGTCTGGCCCGAGCGGTCCAGCTCGGCCAGCGACTGCGACAGGCCGGCCAGCGAGAACTCGACCATCACGTGCTCCTTGCCCGCCGGCACCACCAGCACGGCCGTGACCTGGCCGCTGAGCGTGGACAGGAAGGTCTCGGACCAGGTCGCGCGGCGCGTGCGTGCCGCCGTCTGCAGGTGGACTTGCGCCGATTGGTCCAGGCCCAGCAGGTCGCCGCCGTGCAGCGGGCTGTCGATCGGCAGGGCCACATGGGTGACGATGCCATTGGCATTGGTGAGATAGGCCGCCTGCAGGGAGCGGTCGGCGGCCACCATGGCCTGCAGGCTCTGCGTGATCTCGCTGTCGGCCTGGCCGCCACGGCCGATGGCCGAGGCCAGCTGCTCAGCCGCCCGCTGGCGCATCACCAGCAGCAGGCGCACCTGCTCGCGCACCGAGGTCGCCAACTCGCGGTTGCGCTCTTCGCCGTGCGCCACCAGGGCCGACATCAGCAGCAGCACCCCCACCAGGCTGAGCACGGCCACCGGCAGCAAGCCCAGCAGCAGCAGCTGGCGCAGCAACCTGCGGCGCAGGCTGACGGCGTGGCCCATCAGGCTCGGGCCGCGACGTAGCGGCCGTCGCGTACCTCGGTCAGGAACATGGGGGCGCGCGCATCGCCGTGGGCGTCGAGTTCGATGGCGCGCTGCAGGCAGGTGTGCGAACGCGGCTGCGCCAGGCTGGCGACCAGGGTGTCGGAGCCGTGCCGGCGCAACCCTTCCAGCCCCAGGTTCAGGGCGTCGTAGGCGTTCACGGCCGGGAAGCCAGGGTCTTCGCCGAAGCGCTTGCGGTAGCGCTCGACGAACTGCAGGTAGGGCGTTGCGGTGCTGAGGCGGTCAAAGTACTGCGCCATCAGCGTGCCCTCGACCGCACGGCCGCCCATCTGCGGAAATTGCTCGGTGCCAGCCCAGGCCGAACAGGCAAAGGCCGGCCGCTCGTCCAGACGCCGCACCTGCTGGCACAGCACGGCGGAATCCGAGGCGTTGGCGGCGAACAGCACGACCGTGCCCTGCGCCGCGACGATCTTCTGCGCCAGCTCGGTGAAGCGCACCCCGGGCGCCGAGCGGTAACCCAGCTCCAGCGCCACGGTGGCCGACTGCTGCCTGAACCGAGCCGCCGCCGCCTGGCACCAGCTCTCGGCGAAGGCGCGGTTGTTCAGGTCGGCCACGGTCACCAGGCGGCGCAGGCCGCGCGCCAGCAGCGCGTCGGCCTGGTGGCGGGCGCTGCTGGGGGCGTCGGGGACGATGCGAAAGAAGGCATCGGCGTGGCCGCTGAGCTCGTGCGTGGTCACGGTGGGGCTGATCAGCGGCACGCCGCGCTGTGTGGCCAGCGGCACCAGGGCCACGGCCACCGAGCTGGTCATGGGGCCCACGACAAAGGCCACGCCGGCGTCGATCAACTCGGCCAGGCGGGTGCGCGCCTTGGCGTCGTCCTGTTCGTCGTCGCGGATCAGCAGCTCGACGCTGCGGCCGCCCAGTCCGCCCGCGACATTGATGTCGTCCACGGCCAGCTGTGCGCCGTTGCGGCCGCCGATGCCCAGGTCGGCCACGCGACCCGAGATGCCGCCGATGAAGCCCAGTCGGAGCGGGCCGCGCTCGGCGCAAGCGCCCAGGCCGCCGAGCAGGGCACAGGCAGCAAGGCCGCGCAGCGCACGCCGCCGCTCGGTGCTGGGGGACTGCATGCGCGCTGGAACGTCGGGCGTGTCCATGGCTGCTCGGCGGGGATTGATGACGAGATCCATTCTGGCGCCAATCAGTCCACCGGGATGCGGCAAAAAAGGCACAGGCCGCCCGCTATTGCCGGGCGGCCTGTGTGCCGGGTGGGCCCCGGTGTCGCTCAGTCGCGTTCGCCGCCGAAGATACCCAGCAGGGCCAGCAGGCTGCTGAACACGTTGTACACGCTCAGGTAAACGCCCAGCGTGGCGGTGATGTAGTTGGTCTCTTCGCCGTCCTGCACGCGCTTGAGGTCGTGCAGGATGAAGAACGAGAAGATGCCGATGGCGAGCACCGACAGCGAGATCATCAGCGCGCTGCTCTGGATGAAGACATTGGCGATGCCCGCCACCAGCAGCATGATCACGCCGATGAACATGAACTTGCCCATGTTCGACAGGTCACGCTTGATGATGCTGCTGAGCGTGGCCATGCCGAAGAAGATGGCACCGGTGCCGGCAAAGGCCATCATGATCAGGCTGCTGCCGTTGCGCAGGCCCAGCACGGTGCCCAGCAGGCGCGCCAGCATCAGCCCCATGAAGAAGGTGAAGGCCAGCAGGATGGGCACGCCGGCGGCCGAGTTCTTGAACTTCTCGATCGCGAACATGAAGCCGAAGGCGCCAACCAGGAAGACCATCAGGCCGATGCCGGGTGAGAGCAGGGCGGTCAGGCCGGTATTGATGCCGACCCAGGCGCCCAGCACCGTGGGCACCATCGACAGCGCCAACAGCCAATAGGTGTTGCGCAGGACGCGGTTGCGTTCGGCGACGAGCGCGCCGCTTCCGGCGCCGCCAGGAAAAGTCTGCACGCGTGAATCCATGAAACCTCCAGAGTGGAAAGCAATGCGCCTTTGAGGGCGATGCCGCATTCTAGGTTCCCCGGGCCCGCGCGCCCATGGCCCCAGCCCCCGTGCAGGCAATGGTGGCCGGCTTCGGGTTATCGTCGCGGCATGAACTCCAAGCCCACCCTCAGCCTGTCCGACCTGCGCACCATGGCCGCCGCCGCCGAAGCCGAAGCCTTGAAGAACGGCTGGGCCGTCAGCTTTGCCATCGTCGACGACGGCGGCCACCTGCTGTGGCTGCAGCGCCTGGATGGCGCCGCGCCGATCTCGGCCGAGATCGCCCCGGCCAAGGCGCGCACCGCGGCGTTGGGGCGGCGCGAAAGCCGCGTCTACGAAGAAATGATCAACCAGGGGCGCATGTCATTCCTGAGCGCACCGGCGCTGCTGGCCATGCTCGAAGGTGGCGTGCCCATCCTGGTGGACGGCCAGTGCGTGGGCGCGGTGGGCGTGAGTGGCGTCAAGTCTTCTGAGGACGCCCAGATCGCCCGTGCGGGCATCGCCGCCCTGGGCGTCTGACACAGTTGCGCCGGCTATAATCCGGCGGTTTACCCGCAATCCACGCCGCCCTCGCGAAACTCCGTCGCCGCTATCCCCCTGCTGATTCGCGTGATCGTCTGATCGCCGGTGCGGGCGATCAGCCGCTGGCCGGTAAGCCGGGCGCGCGAACCCCGGAGTCTCTTACTTGCTGCCCGTCCTGCCCCCCGCACTGCTGGCTCTTGCAGACGGCACCACCTTCATCGGCACAGCCGCAGGCGCACCCGGCAGCACGGTGGGCGAGGTGGTGTTCAACACCGCGCTCACCGGCTACCAGGAAATCCTGACCGACCCGAGCTATTGCCGGCAGATCGTCACGCTGACGTATCCGCACATCGGCAATGTCGGCGTCAATGCCGAAGACGTGGAAGCCACACGCGTGCACGCCGCCGGCCTGATCGTCAAGGACATCTCGCTGCGCGTCTCGAACTTCCGTTCGACCATGACCCTGCCCGAATACCTGCGGCGCGAGGGCACGGTGGCCATTGCTGGCATCGACACGCGCCGCCTGACGCGTGTGCTGCGCACGACCGGCGCGCAGAACGGCTGCATCGCCGGCTTCGAGGTCGGCCACGTCATCACCGAAGCCGACATCGCGCAGGCCGTGGAACGCGCCCGCGCCGCGCCCTCGATGGCCGGGCTGGATCTGGCACGCGTGGTGTCGGCCACCGAGCCCTATGCCTGGACCGAGACCGAATGGCAGCTCGGCCAGGGCTACGGCCAGTTGGCCGCACCGCGCCACCACGTGGTGGCCTACGACTTCGGCGTCAAGCGCAACATCCTGCGCATGCTGGCCAGCCGCGGCTGCCGCGTCACCGTGGTGCCGGCGCAGACGCCGGCGGCCGAGGTGATGAAACTGCGGCCCGATGGCGTCTTCCTGAGCAACGGCCCGGGTGATCCCGAACCCTGCGACTACGCCATCGCCGCGGCGCGCACGCTCATCGATTCGGGCAAGCCGGTGTTCGGCATCTGCCTGGGGCACCAGATCATGGCGCTGGCCTCGGGTGCGCGCACCTTCAAGATGAAGTTCGGTCACCACGGGGCCAACCACCCGGTGAAGGACCTGGACAGCGGCCGCGTCAGCATCACCAGCCAGAACCACGGCTTCGCGGTGGACGAGAAAAGCCTGCCGGCCACCTTGCGCCCCACCCACGTGAGCCTGTTCGACGGCACGCTGCAGGGCTTGGCGCGCACCGACCGCCCGGCCTTCTGCTTCCAGGGCCACCCCGAAGCCAGCCCCGGCCCGCAGGACATCGCCTACCTCTTCGACCGCTTCGTCGCCCTGATGGAGCAGCAGTAAATGCCCAAGCGCACAGACCTCAAGAGCATCCTCATCATCGGGGCCGGCCCCATCGTCATCGGCCAGGCCTGCGAGTTCGACTACTCCGGCGCCCAGGCCTGCAAGGCGCTGCGCGAAGAGGGCTACCGCGTCGTCCTGGTCAACAGCAACCCGGCGACCATCATGACCGACCCGGGCATGGCTGACGCCACCTACATCGAGCCCATTACCTGGCAGGTGCTCGAGACCATCATCGCCAAGGAGCGACCTGATGCGCTGCTGCCCACCATGGGCGGCCAGACCGCGCTGAACTGCGCGCTCGACCTGCACCGCCACGGCGTGCTGGCCAAGTACGGCGTCGAGATGATCGGCGCCAATGAAACGGCCATCGAGAAGGCCGAAGACCGCATGAAGTTCAAGGACGCGATGACGTCCATCGGGCTGGATTCGGCCAAGAGCGGCATCGCGCACAGCATGGAAGAGGCGCTGGTGGTGCAGAAGAGCATCCAGGCGCTGATCGGCGGCACCGGTTTTCCCATGGTCATACGCCCCAGCTTCACCATGGGCGGCACGGGCGGCGGCATTGCCTACAACCCCGAGGAATTCGAAGAGATCTGCAAGCGCGGGCTGGACCTGTCGCCCACCAAGGAACTGCTGATCGAGGAAAGCCTGATCGGCTGGAAAGAGTTCGAGATGGAAGTCGTGCGCGACCGCGCCGACAACTGCATCATCGTGTGCAGCATCGAGAACCTCGACCCCATGGGCATCCACACCGGTGACAGCATCACCGTGGCCCCGGCGCAGACGCTCACCGACAAGGAATACCAGGTGATGCGCAACGCCAGCATCGCCATCCTGCGCGAGATCGGCGTCGACACCGGGGGCAGCAACGTGCAGTTCGCGGTCAACCCGCAGAACGGCCGGCTGATCGTCATCGAGATGAACCCGCGCGTGTCGCGCTCATCGGCGCTGGCCTCCAAGGCCACGGGATTCCCCATCGCCAAGGTGGCGGCCAAGCTGGCCGTGGGCTACACGCTGGACGAACTGCGCAACGACATCACCGGCGGTGCCACGCCGGCGAGCTTCGAGCCCAGCATCGACTACGTGGTCACCAAGATTCCGCGCTTCGCCTTCGAGAAGTTCCCCGCCGCCGATCCGCACCTGACCACGCAGATGAAGAGCGTGGGCGAGGTCATGGCCATCGGCCGCACCTTCCAGGAAAGCTTCCAGAAGGCGCTGCGCGGGCTTGAAACCGGCATCGACGGCCTGAGCGAGCGCAGCACCGAGCGCGACGAGATCATCGACGAGATCGGCAACGTCGGGCCCGAGCGCATCCTGTACCTGGCCGACGCCTTCCGCATCGGCATGAGCCTGGACGAGATCTTCGACGAGACCGCGGTCGACCCCTGGTTCCTGGCGCAGATCGAGGAACTGGTGGCGCTGGAAGCCAAGCTGGGTGGCCGCGCGCTGGCTGGCCTGTCGGCGACTGAGCTGCGCTACCTCAAGTCCAAGGGCTTCTCGGATCGTCGCCTGGCCAAGCTGCTGGGCACGCACCAGCACGCGGTGCGCGAGCAGCGCCACGCCCTGGGCGTGCGCCCGGTCTACAAGCGTGTGGACACCTGCGCCGCCGAGTTTGCGACGCAGACCGCCTACATGTACTCCACCTACGATGAGGAGTGCGAGGCCGAGCCCAGCACGCGCAAGAAGATCATGGTGCTGGGCGGCGGGCCCAACCGCATCGGCCAGGGCATCGAGTTCGACTACTGCTGCGTGCACGCCGCTTTGGCCATGCGCGAAGACGGCTACGAGACCATCATGGTCAACTGCAACCCGGAGACCGTCTCCACCGACTACGACACCAGCGACCGCCTGTACTTCGAGCCGGTGACGCTGGAAGACGTGCTGGAGATCGTGGCCAAGGAGCAGCCTCTGGGCGTGATCGTGCAGTACGGCGGCCAGACCCCGCTGAAGCTGGCGCTGGACCTCGAGCGCGCCGGTGTACCCATCATCGGCACCAGCCCCGACAGCATCGACATCGCCGAAGACCGCGAGCGCTTCCAGAAACTGCTGAACGATCTGGGCCTGCGCCAGCCGCCCAACCGCACGGCGCGCACCGAAGAGGCCGCGCTGGTGCTGGCGCAAGAGATCGGCTATCCGCTGGTGGTGCGCCCCAGCTACGTGCTGGGCGGCCGCGCCATGGAAATCGTGCACGGCGACAAGGACCTGCAGCGCTACATGCGCGAGGCCGTCAAGGTGAGCGAGAAGTCGCCGGTGCTGCTGGACCGCTTTCTGGACGACGCCATCGAGGTCGACGTCGACTGCATCAGCGACGGCACCGAGGTGCTGATCGGCGGCATCATGGAACACGTCGAGGCCGCCGGCATCCACAGCGGCGACTCGGCCTGTTCACTGCCACCCTACACGCTGAGCGCGGCGCTGCAGGACGAGATGCGCCGCCAGGCCGCGGCCATGGCGCGCGCGCTGGGCGTGGTGGGGCTGATGAACACGCAGTTCGCGGTGCAGGGCGAAGGCGACAAGGCCGTGGTCTACGTGCTCGAGGTCAACCCGCGCGCATCGCGCACCGTGCCCTATGTCAGCAAGGCCACCGGCCTGCCGCTGGCCAAGATCGCGGCGCGCTGCATGGCCGGGCAGACACTGGCCAGCCAGCGCGGCCCCGGCGGCCTGCCGTTGACGGAAGTCATACCGCCGTACTTCAGCATCAAGGAAGCGGTGTTCCCCTTCAACAAGTTCCCGGGCGTGGACCCCATCCTGGGCCCCGAGATGCGCTCCACGGGTGAGGTCATGGGCGTGGGTCGGACCTTCGGCGAAGCCATGCTCAAGAGCCAGCTGGGCGCCGGCTCCAAGCTGCCCAGCCGTGGCACGGTGGTCATCACCGTCAAGGACAGCGACAAGGCCCGCGCCGTGGCCGTGGCGCGCGACCTGGCGGCCCTGGGCTTCCAGGTGGTGGCCACGCGCGGCACGGCGGCGGCCATCGCGGCGGCGGGCATCGCGGTGCGGCCGGTGAACAAGGTCAAGGACGGGCGGCCGCACATCGCCGACATGGTCAAGGGCGGCGAGATCCAACTGGTCTACACCACGGTGGACGAGACGCGCACGGCCATCGCCGATTCGCGCTACATCCGCACCGCGGCGCTGGCCAACCGCGTGACCTACTACACCACCATGGCCGGGGCCGAGGCCGCCACCGAAGCGCTCAAGCACGGCGGCGACCTGGCCGTGCTGTCGCTGCAGGAAATGCATGCCGAGCTGCACTGAGGCCCTGCGCCAGCGCTAAAATCGCGCCTTTCTCATCCGCCGCAGGGCGCCCGTTGGGGTGGCCTGCGGCGGATTCACTTTTTGCCGAGCACATTGCCATGGTCACCATTCCCCTCACGCGGCGCGGCTCCGAGTTGCTGAAGAGCGAACTGCAGCGGCTCAAGTCGGTCGAACGGCATGCCGTCATCCAGGCCATCGCCGAGGCGCGCGCGCAGGGCGACCTGTCCGAGAACGCCGAGTACGAGGCCGCCAAGGACAAGCAGGGCTTCATCGAGGGCCGCATCAAGGAGATCGAGTCCAAGCTCGCCGCGGCCCAGGTCATAGAGCCCAGCAGCCTTGACGCCGGCGGCAAGGTGGTCTTCGGCGCCACGGTCGACCTCGAGGACGACAAGAGCGGCGCCAAGGTCACCTACCAGATCGTCGGCGACGACGAGGCCGACCTGAAGCTGGGCCTGATCTCCATCAGCAGCCCCATCGCGCGCGCGCTCATCGGCAAGGAAGCCGGCGACGTGGCCGAGGTACAGGCGCCCGGCGGCCTGCGCCATTGGGAAATCGTGGACGTGCGCTACGTCTGATGGCCCTGCTGGAACGTCTGCGCCGCCTGTTGCCTGCGCTGTGGGCCGGCTGGCTGCTGTGTCTGGCCCTGCTGGCCACGCCGGCACCTTTCATGACGCTGGCCACGCAAGAGGCCGGCCGCGTGGTCGGCCGCATGCTGGCGCAGGACGCCTACACCAGCCTGGCCCTGGGCGTGCTGCTGCTGGTGCTGGAAAGGCTGGCGGCACGCCGCGCCGCGCTGCAGGGGCAGGGCAGCCAGTTCAGCACCGGCATGGCGCTGGCCTTGGGCGCGCTGTTCTGCACCGTGGCCGGCTACTTCGGCATACAGCCGCACATGGCCGCGGCACGGGCCGGGCAGGGTGCTTTGAGCTTCGGCCAGCTGCACGCCATCAGCAGCGTCTTCTTCGCCTTCAAGCTCACGCTGGTGGCGGCGCTGGCCTGGCGCGCGACGCGCGCGCCAGCCGAGGTGGTCAATCGGTCTGGCGCTTCTTGACGCTGACGACGCGCTTCTTCGCGCGCTTGATCTGGCCGCCTGCGGCCACGCGCTCGTTGCCGAAGACCTTGACCTTCTTGATGGTGGCGCGGTGATTGCCGCTCTTGGAAAAGCTCACCAGCTTGACCACGCGCGGACCCGGCATGCGGTCTTCGCGCTCGGCCTTTTCCTTGGGCGGCACCGGCCGCCACAGCACCAGCAGCTTGCCGATGTGCTGGATGGGCGCGGCACCCAGTTCGTCGGCCAGCGTGGCCAGCATGGCCTCGCGCGCAGGGCGGTCGTCGCTGAACACCCGCACCTTGATCAGGCCGTGGGCGTTGAGCGCCGCGTCGACCTCTTTGCGCACGGCCGGCGTCAGCCCGTCTCCGCCGATCATCACCACGGGGTCCAGGTGATGGGCGCCGGAGCGATGCTCCTTGCGTTGGGCGGGGGTCAGCAATATGGCAGTCATGAACGTATTATCGGTTGCGCATGAAGATCAAGTCCAAAAGCAAGAAGATCAACAAGGCGTGGCTCAACGACCACCTCAACGATCCCTACGTCAAGATGGCCCAGAGAGAGGGCTACCGGGCGCGTGCGGCCTACAAGCTCAAGGAGATCGACGAGACCCTGCGCCTGATCCGCCCGGGCCAGGTGGTCGTGGACCTGGGCGCCGCGCCCGGTGCCTGGAGCCAGTACCTGCGCCGCCGTTTCGCCCCCGCCGGGGCCGCCGCCGGGGCGCTGGACGGCACCATCATCGCGCTGGACCTGCTGCCCTTCGAGGCCATCGAGGGCGTGCAGTTCATCCAAGGCGATTTTCGCGAGGAAGCGGTGGCCCAGCAGCTGAGCGACCTGCTCGCCGGCCGGCCAGTGGACGTGCTGCTGTCGGACATGGCGCCCAATCTTTCGGGCATCGAGTCGTCCGACGCGGCGCGCATGGCGCACCTGATCGAGCTGGCGCTGGAGTTCGCCCAGACCCACCTGCGAACCGAGGGCGCGCTGGTGTGCAAGATGTTCCACGGCAGCGGCTACAGCCAGCTCGTCAAGCTGTTCAAGCAGCACTTCCGCGTGGTCAAGCCCATCAAGCCCAAGGCCTCGCGCGACAAGTCGGCTGAAACCTTTCTGGTCGGCGTCGGTCTCAAGGGCGTACAGGCTGCTGGCGCCGTGCTGGCAGGCGTGCAGTCGGGCCCGGTTTCCGGGTCTTGACAACGGCCTCACAAAGGCCTTGCAAACCCTTGCCTGCCTTAGAATCGTCCTCATATGCCGTGGAATCCGGCACGGCGGTCTTCGTCGTGCGGTACCGCTGAATTGAAAGAAGGAGCCGCGGTGAACAATCAATGGTTCTCGAAAGTAGCTGTCTGGCTGGTGATCGCCCTGGTGCTGTTCACCGTGTTCAAGCAGTTCGATCGGGGCGTGGCGTCGGGCAACCAGATCGGGTACTCCGACTTCCTGGAAGAAGTGCGGGGCAAGCGCATCAAGTCCGTCACGCTGCAGGAAAGTCCGGGCGGTGGCACTGAAATCATCGCCACCACCAGCGACGACAAGCGCCTGCGCAGCACCGCCACCTACCTTGACCGCGGGCTGGTGGGCGACCTCATCGCCAACAACGTCAAGTTCGACGTCAAGCCGCGCGAGGAACCCAGCATCCTGATGAGCATCCTCGTCAGCTGGGGCCCGATGCTGCTGCTCATCGGCGTGTGGATCTACTTCATGCGCCAGATGCAGGGCGGCGGCAAGGGCGGCGCCTTCAGCTTCGGCAAGAGCAAGGCGCGCATGCTGGATGAGGCCAACAACAGCACCACCTTTGCCGACGTCGCCGGCTGTGACGAGGCCAAGGAAGAGGTCAAGGAACTGGTCGACTTCCTGAAGGATCCGCAGAAGTTCCAGAAGCTGGGCGGTCGCATCCCGCGCGGCGTGCTGCTGGTCGGGCCCCCCGGAACCGGCAAGACGCTGCTGGCCAAGGCCATCGCCGGCGAGGCCAAGGTGCCGTTCTTCAGCATCAGCGGTTCTGACTTCGTCGAGATGTTCGTCGGCGTGGGCGCGGCGCGCGTGCGCGACATGTTCGAGCAGGCCAAGAAGAGCGCGCCCTGCATCATCTTCATCGACGAAATCGATGCCGTGGGCCGCCACCGCGGTGCCGGCCTGGGCGGCGGCAACGACGAGCGCGAGCAGACGCTCAACCAGATGCTGGTCGAGATGGACGGCTTCGAGACCAACCTGGGCGTGATCGTGATGGCCGCGACCAACCGGCCCGACATCCTCGACCCGGCGCTGCTGCGTCCGGGCCGCTTCGACCGCCAGGTCTACGTCACCCTGCCCGACGTGCGCGGCCGCGAGCAGATCCTCAACGTGCACATGCGCAAGGTGCCTGTGGGGCAGGACATCCGCGCCGACATCCTGGCGCGCGGCACGCCGGGCTTCAGCGGTGCCGATCTGGCCAACCTGGTGAATGAAGCTGCCTTGTTCGCCGCGCGCCGCAACGGGCGCGTGGTCGAGATGGGCGACTTCGAGAAGGCCAAGGATAAGATCATGATGGGCCCCGAGCGCAAGAGCATGGTCATGCCCGAGGAAGAGCGCCGCAACACGGCCTACCACGAGTCCGGCCACGCCCTGGTGGCGCGCCTCATGCCCAAGACCGACCCGGTGCACAAGGTCACCGTCATACCGCGCGGCCGCGCGCTGGGTGTGACCATGCAGTTGCCCGAAGGTGACCGCTACAGCATGGACAAGCAGCGCATGCTGTCGACCATCAGCGTGCTGTTCGGCGGCCGCATCGCCGAAGAAGTGTTCATGAACCAGATGACCACCGGCGCCAGCAACGACTTCGAGCGCGCCACGGCCATCGCCCGCGACATGGTCACGCGCTACGGCATGACCGACGAACTGGGCCCCATGGTCTACGCCGAGAACGAGGGCGAGGTCTTCCTCGGCCGCTCGGTCACCAAGACCACCACCATGTCCGAAGAGACCATGCGCAAGGTCGACTCGGTGATCCGCCGCATCATCGACGAGCAGTACTCGACCGCGCGCAAGCTGATCGAGGACAACCAGGAAAAGATCCACGCCATGGCCAAGGCGCTGCTCGAGTGGGAAACCATAGACGCCGACCAGATTGACGACATCATGTCCGGCAAGCCGCCGCGCACGCCCAAGGACTGGACGCCTTCGGCCAGCAAGCCCGGCAGCGGGCCCACGCCGCCGGTCAACCCGGACAGCGCACCGGCAGCGGCCTGAGGTCCGCGACAGCGGGGCTTTGACCAGCGGGGCTTCGGCCCCGTTGGCTTTTGGGGGCCCCTGCGGCCGCTCAGTCGCCTTGCAAGGCTGCTACGGGCGGTCTGCGCTGGCCCGGCTGCGTGCGCCGGGCAAGCACAATTCCTCACAAGGGCGGAGCCGAACCGCCGCCCTGGCCCTGCCGGGCGCAGAAAATCGGCGCAAAGGAATCCAAAAATGAGCAGAACCTACTTCGGCACCGACGGCATTCGCGGCACGGTGGGCCAGCACCCGATCACCCCCGACTTCATGCTGCGCCTGGGCCATGCCGTGGGGCGCGTGCTGCGCCGCACGGCGCCGCGGCCCACGGTGCTGATCGGCAAGGACACGCGCATCTCGGGCTACATGCTCGAGTCCTCGCTCGAGGCCGGCTTCGCCTCGGCCGGGGTGGACGTGCTGCTGAGCGGGCCGCTGCCCACGCCCGGCGTGGCTTACCTGACGCGCGCACTGCGCCTGGATCTGGGCGTGGTGATCAGCGCCTCGCACAACCCGTTTGCCGACAACGGCGTCAAATTCTTCTCTGCCAAGGGCGAGAAGCTGTCCGACGACTGGGAGGCCGACGTCGAATCGGTGCTCGAGCAGCCGCCGCAGTGGGTCGATTCGGCCGGCCTGGGCAAGGCGCGACGGCTGGAAGACGCGCAGGGCCGCTACATCGAGTTCTGCAAGAGCACGGTGCCGGGCAGCCTGTCGCTGCGCGGCATGAAGCTGGTGGTGGACGCGGCCCACGGTGCGGCCTACCAGGTGGCGCCCGACGTGTTCCACGAGCTGGGTGCCGTGGTCATCAGAATAGGCTGCAGCCCCGACGGCCTGAACATCAACAAGGGCGTGGGCGCGACCGCGCCGCAGGCGCTGGTGGCCGCGGTGGCCGAGCACCGCGCCGACTACGGCGTGGCGCTGGACGGCGACGCCGACCGCCTGCAACTGGTCGATGCCCAGGGCCGCCTGTACAACGGTGACGAACTGCTCTACGTGATGGTGGCCGACCGCCTGGCGCAGCGCCAGCCGGTGCCCGGAGTGGTGGGCACGCTCATGACCAACATCGCGGTCGAGCAGGCGCTGGCCCGCATCGGTGTGGGCCTGGTGCGCGCCAAGGTGGGTGACCGTTATGTGCTGGAGGAACTGGCGGCACGCGGCTGGCAACTGGGCGGCGAGAGTTCCGGGCACCTGTTGGCGCTGGACCGCCACACCACCGGCGACGGCATCGTCAGCGCGCTGCAGATCCTGAGCGCGGTGCGCCGCGACGGACGCAACCTGGCGGCGCTGCTGGAAGGCGTGACCCTTTACCCGCAGACCATGATCAACGTGCGCCTGCGCGAGGGCAGCGACTGGAAGCTCAACGGCGCGCTCACCGACGCGCGCCTGACGGCCGAGCGCGAACTGGGCGACGGTGGCCGGGTGCTGATCCGTGCCTCGGGCACCGAACCGGTGCTGCGCGTGATGGTCGAGGCGCGCGACGCCAGCATGGGACGCAGCTGCGCGGAAGCCATGGCTGCGGCGGCCGCGCGCGGCTGAGGCCGCTGCAAACTGTCATTTGCAGGTCACGGCTTCGTCACGAAGCCGGACGAGACTCTCGCGTCGTGTCAACACCGAGAGTCTCCACATGAAGTTTGCCTTTGTTCCCAGCACCCTGATCGCCTGCCTGGCCCTGCTGGGCGGCTGCGCCAGCATGGGCAGCAGCGTGCCGGCCGGTCTTGAAGCCGGCAAGTTCGTCCGCCTGACCTGCGCCGGCAATTCCAGCTTCCAGGCCCGCGTCAGCGAAGACGGCCGCAGCGTGCGCGTGCGCGCGCTGCACGGCTCGGCCGAGCTGGATGCCAAGGGTAGTGGCGTTTTCGAAGGCGAAGGCTACGTGTTGCGCACCGAAGGCGACGGCGCCATCAGCCTGGACCACGCCGGCAAGAGCCAGGGTCGGCAGTGCAAGCCTGCTGCCTGATGCGCGCCTGATGCTGCACGGCGGGCGGCTGTCATGAAGCCGCCCGCTCCGTCACGGTAATTTCACATTCCGTGACTACAGTGCCTGCACGGTCCAAGAATCCCCATCTTCCGAAAACGGAGTCATCCATGCGCATGCCCTTCAACGTTCTGCTCAGTGCTTCCCTGCTGGCCGCCGCCACCCTGGCGCAGGCCCAGGTGGTCAAGGTCGACGGTTCTTCCACGGTCTACCCCATCACCGAGGGCGTGGCCGAAGACTTCCAGAAGATGAAGAAGAACGCCATCAAGGTCACCGTGGGCATCAGCGGCACGGGCGGCGGCTTCAAGAAGCTCTGCCGCGGCGAGATCGACGTGCAGAACGCCTCGCGCCCCATCCTCGAGAAGGAAATGGCCGACTGCCGCGCAGCGGGCATCGAGTACATCGAGCTGCCGGTGGCCTTCGACGCGCTGACGGTGGTCATGAACCCCAAGAACACTTTCCTCAAGTCCATCACCGTGGCTGAGCTGAAGGCGATCTGGGAGCCGGCCGCGCAAGGCAAGATCCTGCGCTGGAACCAGGTCAATCCGGCCTGGCCCGATGCGCCGATCAAGCTCTTCGGTGCTGGTTCCGACTCGGGCACCTTCGACTACTTCACCGAAGCCGTCAACGGCAAGTCCAAATCCAGCCGTGGCGACTACACCGCGTCGGAAGACGACAACGTGCTGGTGCAGGGCGTGTCGCAGGACGTCAACGCCATCGGCTATTTCGGTTTCGCCTACTACGCCGAGAACCAGGCGCGCCTGAAAAGCGTGCCCATCGTCGAGAAGGCCGGCAAGCCGCCGGTCGCGCCCAGCGAGGCCACGGTGCTGGACGGCACCTACCAGCCGTTGGCGCGCCCGATCTTCATCTACGTCAACGCCAAGTCGCTGGCCAAGCCCGAAGTGCGCGAGTTCGCCGAGTACTACATGAAGACGGCCTCCAAGATCGCCAAGGAAGTGAAGTACGTGCCGCTGCCGGCCAAGGCCTACACCATCGGCCTGGACCACATCGCCAAGGGCAAGAAGGGCACCGTGATGGGCGGCAAGAACGAGGTCGGCATCCGCATCGACGAACTGCTGGCGCGCGAAGCCAAGCTCTGAAGCCCTGCTGATCCATGCGAGCCCGGCGCGCCTGCGCCGGGCTTGTCTGCACCTGGCGTAAGGCGCCGGGACAAGGGGAACTTCTAGAATGAGCGCCGTCATCAAAAACGAAAAAGGGGCTGCCGTGGGCGAAGCACGCTTGACGGGCGAGGCCCGCCTGGCCGAACTGGCCCGGTTCAAAGCCAGCCGCAAGCGGCGCGAGAAGGCCATCGAGATGGTGCTGCTGCTGGCAGCCTGCGTCTCGGTCTTTACCACCCTGGGCATCGTCTACATCCTGCTCAAGGAGTCGATCAGCTTCTTCAGCCACGTGTCCCTGTGGAACTTCCTGACCGACGACCAGTGGACGCCGCTTTTCTCGGACGCGCATTTCGGCATCACGGTGCTGCTGTCGGGCACCATCACCAGCTCGGCCGTGGCGCTGTCGGTGGCCATCCCGCTGGGCACCATCATCGCCATCTACCTGTCGGAGTTTGCCGGTCACAAGACGCGCGAAACGCTCAAGCCCGTGCTGGAAATGCTCTCGGGCGTGCCGACCATCATCTACGGCTACTTTGCGCTGCTGTTCGTCACGCCGCTGCTGCAGAAGATCTTCCCCGGTCTGCCCGGCTTCAACGTGCTGTCGGCCGGCCTGGTGATGGGCATCATGATCATCCCTTACGTGGCTTCGCTGTCCGAGGACGCCATGCGCGCCGTGCCCATGAGCCTGCGCGAAGGCTCTTACGCCATGGGCGCCACACGCTTCCAGACCGCCGTCAAGGTGGTGGTGCCGGCGGCGCTGTCGGGCATCGCATCGGCCTACATCCTGGGCATATCACGCGCTGTGGGTGAGACCATGATCCTGGCCGTGGCTGCGGGCATGCAGCCCAACCTCACTTTTGATCCCACGGAGCCGGCGGCCACCATCACCTCGTACATCGTGCAGGTGGCGCTGGGTGACCTGCCGCACGGGTCGGTGGGCTACCAGACCATCTTTGCCGCGGGTCTGTCGCTGTTCCTGATGACGCTGTTCTTCAACATGCTGGGTTACTGGATCCGGCGCAAATACCGCGAGGCCTACTGATGGACGCCGTGCAAAGGCCGGGCGCCCAGGCGCTGCGGGCGCTGATCCGCCAGCACAAGCGCTGGGACGCCATGTTCGGCGTGCTGGGCATCCTGGCGCTGATGGTGGGTGTGCTCACGCTGGCGGCGCTGTTCGCCGGCATGATCATCGACGGCGTGCCGCGGCTCACGGCCGAGTTCTTCACCAGCTTTCCGTCGCGTCGGGCGGGTGACGCCGGCATCCTGTCGGCCTGGGTGGGCTCGATCCTGGTGATGTTCGTGACCGCCTTTTTCGCCGTGCCGGTGGGCATCGCGTCGGCCATCTACCTGGAAGAGTACGCGCGCAAGAACTGGTTCACCGACCTCATCGAGATCAACATCTCCAACCTGGCCGGTGTGCCGTCCATCGTCTATGGCCTGCTGGCCCTGGGCTTGTTCGTCTACACCTTCGGACTGGGTCAAAGCATCCTGTCGGCCGGCCTGACGCTGGCGCTGCTGATCCTGCCCATCGTCATCGTCGCCACGCGCGAGGCGCTGCGCTCCATCCCGCAGCAGATCCGCGAAGCGGCCTACGCCTGCGGCGCCTCGCAGTGGCAGGTGGTGAGCCATCACCTGCTGCCCTACGGCCTGCCCGGCATCCTGACCGGGGTGATCATCGGCATGGCGCGCGCCATCGGCGAGACCGCTCCCATCATCACCATCGGCGCGCTGACCTTCATCGCCTTCCTGCCGCCCATGCCCGGTACGGGCGAGCCGCCGGCGGGCATGTTCGACTGGCTGTTCTCGCCCTTCACGGTCATGCCCATCCAGATCTTCAACTGGACCTCGCGCCCCGACCCCGCCTTCCACCAGAACGCCGCGGCCGCCAGTTTCGTGCTGGTGATCATGACCCTGGGCATGAACGGCCTGGCCATCTGGCTGCGCTACCGCCTGCGCAAGAACCTCACGTGGTGAACCCGATGTCGATCTCGACCATTACCCTGCCGCAGAACCCGCCGCCGCTCAAGGCCCAGTCCAAGGATCTGGACTTCTACTACGGCAACTTCCAGGCGCTCAAGGGCGTCTCGATGCCGGTGTACGAAAACAAGGTCACCGCGCTCATCGGCCCTTCGGGCTGTGGCAAGTCGACCTTCCTGCGTTGCTTCAACCGAATGCACGATCTCTACCCCGGCCACCGCTACGACGGCCAGATCGACCTGCTGCCCGACAACGTCAATCTGCTGGCGCACGAGGTCGATCCGATCGAGGTGCGCATGCGCATTTCGATGGTGTTCCAGAAGCCCAACCCCTTTCCCAAGTCGATCTTCGAGAACGTGGCCTACGGCCTGCGCGTGCGCAACGAAAAGTCGCGCAGCTTCATCGAGGACAAGGTCGAGGCGGCGCTGAAGAGTGCCGCACTGTGGGAAGAAGTGCGCGACCGCCTGACCGAAGGCGGCTCCAACCTGTCGGGCGGCCAGCAGCAGCGCCTGTGCATTGCACGATCACTGGCCACAGACCCCGAGATCATCCTCTTCGACGAGCCTACGTCGGCGCTGGACCCCATCGCCACCGGCGCCATCGAAGAGCTGATCGGCGAGATCAAGAAGACGGTCTCGGTGCTCATCGTCACGCACAACATGCAGCAGGCGGCGCGGGTGTCGGATTACGTGGCCTACATGTACATCGGTGAGCTGATCGAATATGGTGAGACGCGCGACATCTTCATGAAGCCCAAGCGCAAGGAGACCGAGGACTACATTACCGGTCGTTTCGGTTGATTGCCCAGGAGCAGCGCATGAACGACAAGCACCTTTCGACGCAGTTCGACGCCGAGCTCAGCGGCATTTCCAACCGGGTGCTCGAGATGGGCGGCCTGGCCGAATCCCAGGTGGCGCAGGCCCTGTATGCGCTGACGCACTTCAGTGCCGAGACCGCGGCGCAGGTGCTCAAGCAGGAAGAGCGCGTCAACCTGATGGAAGTCGAGATCGACCGCGATCTGTCGGCCATCATCGCGCGGCGCCAACCCACGGCGCGCGACCTGCGCCTGCTCATCGCCATCAGCAAGGCCATCGCCAACCTCGAGCGCGTGGGCGACGAGGCGGCGCGCATCGCGCGCACGGTGCAGCGGCTCATCAACACCGGTGTGTCGTCGCGCCTGCCGGTGGCCGATCTGGCCTTCGAGGCCGACCTGGCCATCGCCCAGTTGCGCAAGTCGCTCGATGCCTTCGCGCGCCTGGACACGGCGCGCGCGCTCGAGGTGCTCAAGCAGGACGACCAGATCGATCAAGAGTTCGACGGCCTGCTGCGCAAGCTCATCACCCACATGATGGAAGACCCGCGCACCATCTCCTCCAGCATCGACCTGGTGTTCGTGGCCAAGGCGATCGAGCGCGTGGGCGACCACGCCAAGAACCTGGCCGAGGCCATCATCTACGTCGTCAAGGGTACCGACGTGCGACACACCTCGATGGAAAACGTCGAGAACGTCGTGCGCTGAAGGGGCCCCAGAATGAGTCTCGTGCTCGTCGTCGAAGACGAGTCGGCCATCGCCGAACTGATCGCCATCAACCTGCGCCACGCCGGCTTCGAGGTGGAACTGGCCCTGGATGCCGAAGCCGCGCAGCGCGCCATCGACCGCGTGCTGCCCGACCTGGTGCTGCTGGACTGGATGCTGCCCGGCGGGCAGTCGGGGGTGCAGCTGGCGCGGCGCTGGCGCGGTGAGTCGCGCACGCGTGAGCTGCCGGTGATCATGCTCACCGCGCGCGCAGAAGAATCCGACAAGATCACCGGCCTGGACGCCGGTGCCGACGACTACCTGACCAAGCCCTTCTCGCCCAAGGAGCTGATGGCGCGCATCCGCGCCGTGCTGCGGCGCAAGGCGCCCGAGGCGCTGGATGCGGCGGTGGAAGTGCTGGGCCTGCGCCTGGATCCGGCCACCCGGCGCGTCACGCGGCGCATGGGCGAAGCGCTGTGTGAACTGAAGCTGGGGCCTACCGAGTTCAGGCTGCTTCACTTCCTGATGACCCACCCCGAGCGCGTGCACAGCCGCGCGCAGCTGCTCGACCGCGTCTGGGGCGACCATGTCTTCATCGAGGAGCGCACGGTGGACGTTCACGTCAAGCGCCTGCGCGAGGCGCTGGCGCCGGCGCAATGCTCTGCGCTGATCGAAACCGTGCGCGGTGCCGGCTATCGCCTGACCCAACAACTCGGCGCCGTGCAGGCCTGAACCTGGCACCGCCATGGGCTGGTTGATCGCACGCTTCCTGGCCGCGCTGCTGGTGGTGGTGGGGGGCGTGCTGGGCGGCTATCTGCTGGGGCAGCTGACGCACATGCCAGCCGGTTCCCTGGTCTTGGGCGCACTCGTGGGCGTGTTCGGCGCCGTGCTGCTGGACCTGCGCCACGGCCAGCGGCTGATGGAATGGCTGCGCGGCGCGCAGGAGCACGAGGCGCCGCGCGAAACCGGCTTCTGGGGCGAGCTGGGCTACCGCATGGAACGCACGCTGCGCGTGCGCGACGCCGCGCTGGAACAAGAGCGGCTGCGCCTGCAGCAGTTCCTGTCGGCCATCGACGCGTCGCCCAACGGCGTGCTCATGCTCGACGCCGTGGGCGCCATCGAGTGGTGCAACGTGGTGGCCGCGGCGCACTTCGAGCTCGACCCCCGGCGCGACCGGCGCCAGCGCATCACCAACCTCGTGCGCGCCCCGGCCTTCGTGGCCCACCTGCAGGCCGGCCGCTACGACGAGCCGGTGATCTTTCCCGGGCCGCAGGGCCGCACGCTGCTGTCGGTGCTGGTGCGGCCCTATGGCGATGGCATGAAGCTGGTGCTGTCGCAGGACATCACCGAGCGCGAGCGCACCGACGCCATGCGCCGCGACTTCGTGGCCAACGTGTCGCACGAGATCCGCACGCCGCTGACGGTGCTGTCGGGCTTTCTCGAGACCCTGGCCATGCTGCCGTTGAGCGAGGTCGAGCGCCAGCGCGTTCTCACGCTCATGCAGCAGCAGGCCACGCGCATGCAGGCCCTGGTGGGCGATCTGCTCACGCTGGCCCAGCTGGAGGGCAGCCCCCGCCCCGGCGCCGACCGCTGGGTGGCGGTGGGCGCCACGCTGCGCCAGGCGCATGCCGATGCCATGGCACTGTCGGCCGGCCGGCATGTCATCGAACTGGCGGGCAGCGACGAGGCCGAACTGGCCGGTTCAGAGCCCGAACTGCTCAGCGCCTTCGGCAACCTGCTCAACAACGCCGTGCGCTACACGCCCGCGGGCGGGCGCATCCGGCTGCAGTGGCGCTGGCGCGAGGACGGCGGCGCCGAGGTCGAGGTCAGCGACAGCGGCCCGGGCATCGCGCGCGAACACATTCCCCGTCTGACCGAGCGCTTCTACCGCGTGGACGGTAGCCGTTCGCGCGACACCGGCGGCACCGGGCTGGGCCTGTCCATCGTCAAGCACGTGGTGCAGCGCCACGGGGGCGAGATCGACATCCGCAGCGAGCCCGGTCAGGGCTCCAGCTTCAGGCTGGTGTTTCCGTCGTACCGCGTGCGCCGCCGGCCGGTGGCCGCGCCCGAGACCGAGCCCGTGGCACTGGCCCGGCAATAGTTCTGCGCAAGCCGCGGCTCAATCGCCGCCTGGCTTGCCCACCAGTTGCACATCCAGCCGCGGTTCCTTGACCTTGGCATCGGTGCGGCTCTCGACGTAGATGCGCTTGGGGTCGACCCCACGCTCGGCCAGGAAGCGGCGCACGGCGCTCAGGCGGGCCTGGGTCAGGTCGTTGTCGGCATGGGTGCCGCCGTCGATCTGCCAGGGGCCCACCGGTACCACCAGCGCCACCTCGACGTTCAGGCCCAGGGCCTCGAGCACCAGGTCGGTGAGCCGTGCCTTGGCGCCGTCACTGAGCTTGTCGCCCACGAACAGGCCCTTGGCGGGCAGCGATGCCGTGCGGCTGCGCGACTTGTCCTCGGGCTGGGGGGCCTGGGGCAGGCCGGGCTTCACCGGCTGGTCGCCGGGCGCGGCGTGCAAGGGCGCGCCGGCCAGCGCCAGCGCGACGGCCAACGGGGCCAGGAAGCAGAGTCGGCGCGTGCGCAAGCAGGACATGGCATTGCCTTGGTGGGTGTGGCTGCGTCATTGTGAGGCTTGGGGCGCCAGCACGCCGGGCTTGGGGGAGCGGAGCCCTGGCTCGCGGCCGTAGACAATGCAGGCAATCACCGAACCAGCTGGCACCGGGCCCTTGGCCCGCGCGTTGACCTCCATGAGTGCAGTTTCCACGGCCGAGTCGGCCACCATCCTCTACATCGCCCGTCACGGCCAGAGCGAATGGAACAACCAGGGCCTGGTCACGGGCCAGCTCGACCCGGGCCTGTCACCCAAGGGCCAGCTGCAGAGCGCGGCGCTGGCGCAATGCCTGGCGCAGGAGCCGCTGGCCGCCATCTACGCCAGCGCACTGCAGCGCACCGTGGCCACGGCCCAGCCCACGGCCACGACCAGGGGGCTGGCCATCGTCTCGCTGCCCGCGCTCAACGAAATCCACATGGGCGTGCTGCAGGGCCGCCACCGCGACGAGACCGACCCCGAGGCCCAGACCCTGTGGGCCCAGTGGGCGGCCGACCCCTGGGGCCCGGGCGTGCCCGGCGGCGAGCGCTTCGATGTCTTCGCCCAGCGCGTGGAAGAGGCCTTGCAGACCCTGCTGCAGCGCCACCGGGGCCAGCGCATCCTGGTGGTGGGCCACCGCGCCACCAACCGCGTGCTGCTGGGCACGCTGCTGGCCTGGCCGCGCGAGCGCTGGCCCGAGATCCGCCTGCGCAACAAGTTCTTCTACCGCGTCGAGCCGGGCGCGCCGGGCACCGCGGCGGCCATCGCCACCGGCACGCTCAGCGGCAGCAAGACGGGGCAGTGGGTCGACGGCTTCGTCATGTAGCTTTGTTGCGCCCGCCCAGGCGCTGCAGCACGTTGCGCGTGATCTGCTGGGCCGCGGCGCTCAGGCGTGAAGAGCGCAGGCCGGGCGCGTTGTAGTCGTCCAAGCCCCAGGCCCACTGGATGCTGCCGGTGGCAAACACCACGGCACCGCTGGGCGCGGTGTAGACGCTCATGTGCGCCACGCCTTGCTGGGCGGGGTCATTCATCGCGGTCCACGGGGATTCGGCCAGGATCTCCAGGCCGGCCGGCCCGCCACCCTGGGCCGCGTCGACCTCGTAGCCCAGCAGCCCGGGCAGGCGATCGCCGGCGCGCAGGCCGGTGCCGGCAAACACCCAGTGATCCGGGCGCGTGACGACGATGTCGCCGTCCACCGGGTCGGCGCAGTACATCACGCCAATCAGCTGCTCCTCGGGCCGGCCGACGGCGGCGCTGCGCCACTTGTCGGTGGCCAGCCGCGGCTGGCTGCGGAACAGCGGGTCGGCCTTGGCCTTCTTGTGGCAGACCATGATGCGGTCGGCCTGGCCGGTGGCCGCGCTGGGCTCCAGCCGCACCTGCCAGTAGGCGGCGTTGGCGGTGAAGAAACCCAGGTTGATGCCGGCGTCGCGTGCGGCTTCGATGTGGTCGCGCATGGCCAGCGTCCAGTACTCGTCGTGGCCGCTGGACAGCCAGCCGCTGCACCGGCGCAGCATGGCGGCGTCGGCGTGCGTGTCGAGGTTGGTGCAGTAGGCCACGTCGCAGCCCTCGTGCTCCAGCCAGCGCAGCAGGTTGCAGTCCCAGGCGGCGTTGCGGGGGCCGTAGTGGTCGGGGTGGGGCTGGACGTTGGTGAGGAACTCGCCCGCACCCATCCCGTACGCGGCCGCCGGGTTCTGCGCATTCGCGGCGTAGGGCCGGTTGAATGACACGCGGCTGGCGCGCTGGCCGCCGCTGCTGCCCCAGTGGTACAGCGACTTGCCGCCCCAGGCGTTGTAGGCCTGGTAGGTGGTCACGCCCAGTTGCATGCGCAATGCCGGCGTGCGTGCGTCGTCGCGCACCACGAAGAAGATGTAGCTCTGCGCACCGCTGCCAGACGCCGTGAGCCGCGCCAGGTAGACGCCGCTGGGCCAGCCCTCGGGATGCTGTGCGTCGGCCGTGCGCAGCGCATGAGGAGCGAGCCAGGCGCAGTCCACCAGCCCGGTGTCGGGGTCCATCTCGGGCATGGGCTGGGCAATGCCTGGCAGGGTGACCGGCCCCAGGAATCGGCGCGCGCCCAGGCCCTGGTACCAGCCCATGCGGAACACCTCCAGCACGTAGCGGGGCGCGTGGGTGTTGACGTACAGGGCGATGCTGTCGCCGCGGTTGACGCTGCAGGCGCTGGCGTAGCCCTCGATCTCGCGCCCCAGCGCCGGCCGCTGCAGCGCCCAGTCGGCCGTGCCGGGCCGGGCGTTCTCGGCGCGCACCGGGTTCATGCGGCTGCGGTGGTCTGGGCGATGGTGGCGCGGATGCGGTCGGCGGTTTCGCGCGCGCCGTTCATGCGCACGGTCTGGGTGGGGTAGGGCGCCTGCAGTGCTTGCTCGATGCGCGCCTTCAGCCGCTCGGGTTGCAGGTCGGCGGGGCCCAGCTCGTGCATCAGGCCCTTCTCGGCGAACTTGCGGATGCGGATGCCCTGCTCGGGGTTGTCCTGGTACGGATAGGCCAGGCCTGGCGTGCGCGCGCGCAGCACGTCCAGCAAGGTGTTGTCGCCGCCCATGCTGATGGACGCGGCCGACTCCATCAGGTGGCGCATGAAGTCCGCCAGGAAGGGCACGATCTCGACGTTGGCGCTGCGCACCTGGGCACGCAGCGATTCGATCTCCTCGGGCAGGGTGCGCGAGCCGCAGGCCAGCAGAAAGTGCAGCTGCGGCATCAGCGCGGCCGTGCCGATGGCGGCCACCAGCAGTTCGCGGCCGACGTTGCCGCCGCCCTGGCTGACCAGCACCTGCTGCTTGCGTGCCGGCCGCCTGGCAGGCGGCGGCGGGCTGATGTAGCCGGTGTAGCAGAGCTTGTCGCCCAGCTCGGGCGCCAGCGAGAAGGTCTCGTCGAAGCGGATCACATCGGGGTCGCCGCGCACGAACACGGTGTGGATGTGTTTCTTCACCGACGCGAGCATGCGCCGTTCGTTCTCGACCGGGCGCGGCACCAGCACCTCGCGCACCGAGCTGAACACCGGCACCGCGCCGCAGGCGGCATGCACCGCGCGCACCAGGCCCAGGATCTCGTCCTTGAAGCGGCGCCGGCCGAAGGGGTAGAACTCGACCACGATGCCCTGGTAGGGCATGCGCAGGAAGCCGGCGATGGCCTGGGCGCGGTCGACCCAGATCTCGGTGATGGGGCGCAGGTCATCGGGGGCGAAGAACTCGCCGCTGTCTTCATCGTGCAGCAGCGTGGCCAGACGCAGGCTGCGCAGGCCGGGCTGCACCAGCGGCGTGCCGGTATCCAGTCCACCATAGACCAGGTCGACATCGCAGTGCGGCAGCAGTTCCTGGATGATGCGCAGGCTGCAGCTCAGGTGGCCGATGCCGACCAGGCTCTGGCAGTAGTACAGGATGCGGGGTTTCATGCGGCCAGGGGCAGGTCGATGTGCACCGAGTCGACGGCTTCGGCGGCCCATTGCGCCGGCCGGCCGATCGAGATGTAGTCGAAACCCAGGCCGCGCATCTGCTCGGGCACGTACAGGTTGCGGCCGTCGAAGATCATGGGGCGGCGCAGCGCAGCCTGCAGCGCGTCGAAGTCAGGCGCCAGGTAGTCGTTCCAGTCGGTCAGCAGCAGCAGCGCGTCGGCGTCGATGGCGGCGTCCAGCGGCGTGGCGGCAAAGCCGATGCCGGGCACGCCGTTGAAAACGCGCCGTGCCTCGGCCAGGGCCTGGGGGTCGTGCGCGCAGAGGGTGGCGCCGCGGCGCAGCAACTCGTGGATGACGACGCGGCTGGGGGCCTCGCGCAGCTCGCTGCTGCCGGGCTGGTGGGCCAGGCCCCACAGGGCGAAGTGCCGGCCCTGCAGGTCTTCGCCGAAACGCTCGACCACGTGCTCCACCAGCAGCAGTTTCTGGCGTTCGTTGGCGCGCGTCACCGCGCCCAGCAGCGGCAGCGGCTCGCCCACCCATTGCGCCATCTGCTGCAGGGCCGTCAGGTCCTTGGGCAGGCCCTCGCCGCCCCAGCCGCAGCCGGCGGCCAGGTGCTGCGCGCCGATGCGCGGGTCATCGGCCAGGCCGCGGCGCACTTGTTCGATGTCGGCGCCCAGCTTCCCGGCCAGGCCCGCGATCTCGTTCATCACGCTCAGGCGCGCGGCCAGCATGGCGCTGGCCGCGTACTTGGAGAGTTTGGCCGAACGGATGTCCATCAGCACCAGGCGCTCGCGCGTGCGCCGCAGCGGCGCGTACAGCGCCTGCATCAGCTCCACGGCGCGCGCGGCGTCGGCGCCGACCACGATGCGCGCCGGGTTCAGGAAGTCCTGCAGCGCCGTGCCCTCGGGCGCAAAGCAGGGGTTGCTGACAACGTCGAAGCCCAGATCCACGCCACGCTCGGCCAGGCCGGCGCTGATGGCTGCGCGCACGGCGTCGGCGCTGCCCACTGGGCCGGTGCTCTTGTCGACCACCAGCTTGTAGTCGTTCATGTACAGGCCGATGCGGTAGGCCGCCACCAGCATCTGCTGCATGTCGATGGCGCCCTGCTTGTCGGCCGGCGTTTCCACCGCGATGACCTGCACGGCGCCGAAGCCCACGCCTTCACGCAGATCGGTGCTGAAGCGCAGCCGCCCGCAAGCCACGTGGCGGGCCATCAGTTCGGCCAGGCCCGGCTCCAGCAGCGGAAGATCCCCCCGTTGCAGGCGGGCGATGCGCGTCTGATCGGGATCTACGCACAGCACCTCATTGCCCAGTTCGGCCAGTCCTGCGCCTGCTACCAGGCCCGCCAGGCCCGTGCCCACGATCGTCAGCTTCATCTTCACCCCCGGTGGGCAGCGCGCGACGGCACCTGCTGGATTGGCGCTCCGCGATGCACCATCTCGGGAGCTGCGTCGCTGGAATGCCTGCTCGGAGGGCGGGCAGTGACCCGGGGGTGCGCGACACCCGACAGAGTGCGGCGGGCGGCGCCTGATACAGCGCGCGGGCTCAGAAGTTCAGCGCGATGCCCAGCTCCACCCCCTGGGCCACGGTGCGGCGGTCCTCGGCGAAGGCCTCGCCCGGGTAGAAGTTGGAGAAGGTGACCGTCAGCTCGAACTGCCGCCATTCGCGCGAGGCCAGCAGCACATCGACCTCGTGGCCGATGTCGCGGCTCAGGCCTTCGGGGTCTTGCGACAGGCGCGAGTTGGCGATGCGCGTGTCGGCAAACTGCTGGCGGTACTTGTGTACCACCACCTCGATGGAGGTGTTGGCCAGCAGGCGCAGGCCGAAGCCGGCCGTGGCGACGCGCAGGTTGGACAGTTCGGGGTCGAGCAGTTCGCCGTAGTAGCGCATGCGCTTGACGCCGCCGATACGGCCCTTGTTCTCGTGCAGGCCGGTCTGGCGGAAGCTGTTGTCCTGCGTGGCCGTGCCCGGCGCGCCCGAGCCCTGGGCCAGGCCCAGGCTGAAGGTCGGGCGCAGGCTGCCGGGCAACACCCACTGCGTGCCCAGGTCCCAGGCGTGGCCGCTCACGTTGCGCCGCGTGGTGGCCCCGGCGCTCAGCTGGCCTGCGGCCGTGGTGCTGAAATCGGTGACGAACTCGCGGCCGCGCACCATGGCCAGGTCGGCACGGTAGGTCCAGCGGTGCTTGCTCTCGAAGCGCACCTCGCCGCTGCTGCGCATGCCGAACCAGCGCAGGCGGCCGTCAGAGGCATCTTCCTCGCCTTCGTTGAACAGGCTGCCGGGCGCGGGCGCGCGCGAGTCGTCGTCGGTCAGCAGCCAGAAGAAGTCGAGGGTGTGGCGCGGCGCCAGGCGCACGTTCAGGTTGCCGAACCAGCGCTTCACCGCCTTCTGCTGGGGGTCGATCTCGCGCGTGGCCGAAGACACCCGCATCAGTTCGCGCGCCAGGCCGGTTTCGAGCTTCAAGTTGTCGGGCTTGTAGACCACGCGCACCGCGTCCAGGTCTTCATCCCACCACCATGAGCGGCGCTCCAGCAGCGCGATGCGGCCCAGCTGGATGGACAGCGGGTACTCGCCCAGCTGTTCCCACATCACCCAGGTCTGGCCGCGTTCGGCCGATTCCTGTTGCTGCACCGTGCGGTCGCTGCGCGAGCGGCGGCGGTCGGACAGGCCCACGCCCTGCAGGAACCAGGTGGTGTGTTCGGCGGTCTTCCAGCGCGCGTCGATCTTGAGTTCGTGGCTGGCGACGTCGCGGTCGCGGTTGCGCTCGCCGTTCAGGTCGAAGTTGCGGCGCTGTTCGACAGAGCCTTCGTAGCTCATGCCCAGTTCGACCGGGCGGCCGAACATCTGCACCGTGAAGGGGTTCTCGGCGCGGCGCTCGTCGGGCCGCTGCGACACCGAGCGCGGCGCCGGCGTGGCGATCTCGGGCTCGGCCGCGGCGGGCGCGGGCTGAGAGTGCGCTGCCCCGAAGCAGCAGGACAGGGCAGCGAACAGGGCAGAGCGGAGCATCACGGCAGGCTTTCGATCAGGAAGTAGCTACTGCGACGCCGCGCGCCAGCAGTTCGCGCATGGGCCACCAGTGCACGCGCGGGTGCTGGGTGCTCAGGGGCAACAGTTCGGCCAGCAGCGCCAGGTCGGCCGCGTCCATGGCCGCGTGGTGGAGCATCAGGCCCACCGGGCCACCGGCGGCCACGCGTCGCGCCAGTTCTTGCGCCACGCGCGGGCCTTCGGGCTCGGCCCCTTCGCGCGCCTGGCGCTGGTGCTTGCACCAATCCACGTCCACCGGCAGTTCTGGCAGCGCCTGCTGGGCCGGCGCGCCGCGGCTGCGCGACAGCGCGGCAAAGCCCAGCTCGGCCAGCAGCGCCGGCGTGCCAGGGCTGCAGCGGTTCCAGGGCGGGGTGAAGAAGGGGTCGAGCTGGTCGCCGAAGCGGTCCAGCAGCAGCGCCCGGCCGGCGGCCAGGTCGGCACGCTGGGCATCGAGTGCGCGCGAGGGGCCGAACTCGCACTTGCGTTCGGTGGTCTCGTGGTTGGTATGGGCAAAGCCGTGCTGGTGCAGGCCGATCAGGCGCGGCGCCGCGGCGTGGCGCAGGCGCAGCGCACGGGCCAGCGCGACGCCGGTGGCCTGGGGGATCACCGCCAGGTCCAACGGCACGCCGGCGGTGCCGGTGCAGTCGAGCAGTGCAAACAGGCTGGCGTCGTCCCAGCCGGTGTCGTCGTCGCGCAGGAAGAAGTCCACCGGCGCAGGCGCCGCGTCCAGCGCTGCGATCAGGGCGTCCCAGCGGCCGGTCATGCCGTGCGCTCCGCGTGCAGTTGCGCGATCAGCCTGGCGCTGCAGTCGGCGCCGTCCAGCGCCAATGCGGCGGGGCGCGGTGTGAACTGCAGGAGGGCCTGCATCGCGGCGGCCAGGTGCTGCGGGTCCAGCTGCGCCGGGTCCAGCTGCTGCAGCGCGCCCAGCTCGGCCAGGCGGGTGGCGCGCTCGCTCTGCTCGTTTTCGGTGACGGTGGCATATGGCACCACCAGCGCCGGCACCTGGGCCACGATGATGTCCAGCGCGGTGTTGTAGCCGCACTGGCTGAGGGAGGCACGCGCCTGGCGCATCTCGGCCACCATGTCGGGCACCTGCCGGAGCAGTTCCACGCCGGGCTGGCCCTGCACGGCGGCCTGCAGCGCAAACCATTGCGCCTCGGGCAGGAAAGGCCCGGCGATGATGCGCAGCGGCGGCGGCTCGGGCAGCAGCGCCCGCGCCTGCAGCGCACACCGGAACAGCGCGTCACCGACGATCCCGCCGCCGGCCGACACCAGCAGATGCGCGCCGCGCACCGGTGCCGCCTGGGCGGCGCGCGCCGGCACCACGTAGCCGGTGTAGTGCACCGGCGTGCGCATCGGGCGGCTGGGCTTGAAGCTGTCTTCCAGCCGCGCCAGCGCCGGGTCGGCGTGCACCAGCACGGCGTCGAAATAGCGGTCGGTGAGGCCGCGCGCGCGGTCGTCGTGGCGCTGCTGGTCGGGGCGGGCGTCGACCAGGATGTCGCGCAGGCTGCAGACCACGCGCGCCGGGCCGCCGGCCTGGCGCCTGGACAGGCGCATCAGCGCCAGGATCTCGGCGGCGAACTTCTTGCGGCCGAAGGGGAACAGCTCCACCAGCACCACCGCCGGCCGGTGCTCGTGCACAGCAGCTTCAATCAACGTGCGGCGCTGCGCCATGGCCTGCGCAACACCCTGCTTGGCATCGCGGCTGATGAGGGTGTGGCCGTCGTCCATGCCCAGCGGCGGCAGGTCGATGATCTCGATGTCGCGCGGCACCGGCAGGCCCGGCGGAAGGCGCCCGCCGTTCAGAAACACCACGCGGAAGCGCTCGGCCAGCGACGTGGCCAGTGCGAACGAGCGTGTGAGGTGCCCAATGCCCAGCGAATGCTGGCAGTAGAACAGCAGGCGCGGGCGCTCAGACGGCATGGCGGCGCTCCACCAGGGCCAGGTAGGGCCCGCGCGCCTGGATCAGCGCGTCGTGCGCGCCCGATTCGACCAGCCGGCCCTGTTCGAGCACGAAGATGCGGTCGTAGGTGGACATGTCGGAGTACTCGTGCGAGATGGTGATGAGCGTGCGGTTGCGGTGCACGCGGGCCACGGCCTCGGTCATGAGCCGGGCCGAGACCGCGTCGACCGATGCCGTGGGCTCGTCCATCACCAGGATGGACGGCGCCTTGACCAGCGCACGCGCCAGGCACAGGCGCTGGCGCTGGCCGCCTGAAAGATTGCCCCCGCGTTCGCCCACCTCGGTGTCGTAGCCCTCGGGCAGGTCCACCACGAACTCGTGAGCGCGCGCATGTCGCGCGGCCTCTTCGATCTCTTCGGGCGTGGCCTGCGGGTGGCCGTAGGCGATGTTCTCGCGCACCGACACGGCGAACAGCATGTTCTCCTGCGGCACGATGCCGATGGCACGGCGCAGGCTTTCGCGCGTGAAGCGGCGGATGTCGATGCCATCGATCAGGATGCGGCCGCTGCTGGGCTCGTACAGGCGCAGCAGCAGCGACAGCAGCGTCGACTTGCCCGACCCCGAAGGCCCGACCAGGGCCACGCGCTCGCCCGCGGCGATGCGCAGCGACACCCCGTCCAGCACCGGGCGCCCTTCGGCGTAGCCGAAGCAGACGTCCTCGAACACGATCTCGCCGGCCGGGCGGCCGATGTCGATGGCGTCGGGCGCGTCGTCGATCTCGGGCGCGGTCTCCAGGATCTGGTTGACGCGCTGCGCGCTGACCGCGGCGCGCGAGAACTTGGCCGAGAGCTTGCCCAGGTCGCGTACCGGCTTGAACAGGCTGCCCACGTAGGCCAGGAAGATGAGCAGCTCGCCCGGCGTCAGCTTGCCGGCCAGCACCTGCTGCGCGCCCAGCAGCACGGTGGCCGCGGTGCCGCTGGCGCACACCACGGCGATGGCCTTGGTGATGGCGCCGGCCGTGCGTGTGCTGCGCATGCCGCTTTCATAGTGGGCCTTGATCTCGGCCTCGAAGCGGCCCTCTTCATAGGTCTGGCGGCCGAAGGCCTGCACCAGCGCAATCGACGACAGCACCTCGTTCAGGCGCGAGGTCATGCGGCCTTCGTACTTGCGCTGGTCGCGCACCGATTCCTTGACGCGCTTGTTGAGAAAGTAGATCACCCCCATCAGCGGCAGCAGCGTGGCCGTGACCACGGCGGCCAGGCGCCAGTTCAGCCAGAACATCACGCCCAGCATGGTGATCAGGGTCAGCAGCTGGGCGGCGAAGCTCAGTGCCCAGTCGGCGAACATGTCGCGCAGCTGGTTGGTGTCGCTGGCCACCTTGGTCAGCAACTCGCCGCTGCGGCTGCCGCGGTGATAGGCCAGCGACAGGCGCTGCAGGTGCGAAAACAGCTGGCTGCGCAGCCGGTAGGTGATGATGTAGCCGATCTTGGCGGTGGTGAACAACTGCAGGTACGAGAACACGCCCGCCAGCAGCGCAATGGCCGCGATGGCGCCGGCCATGGCCAGCAGCGCCGGCCAGGTGCCCATGGCCAGCAGGCCTTGCAGCGGCGACAGCGCCGGCGGCAGCGGGTGCGGCAGCAGCAGGTGGTCGAACACCACCTTCAGCGGCCAGGGCGCGATCAGGTCCATGGCGATCACGCCCAGCAGGCACAGGCAGGCCAGCAGCACGCTGCCGCGCTGGGCCTGCAGGCAGTCGCTGATGACCTTGCCCAGGGGGGATGAACGCAGGCTCTTCATGCGGGGTGCGAAAGCTGCAGCGCCAGGGTGCGGGTTTCGGCGGCGGCGAGCCGGCGCTCCAGCTCTTCGGCCCAGCCCGGCCGCTGGAAGATGAAGGCGCGGCTGACCTGCAGCAGGCTCTGGATGGCCAGGTGCCAGGCCAGGCTCTGGGCGTTGAAGCGTTGCGGCGCGGCGGCCGCGTAGGCGCGCACCAGCGTGCGGCCCAGGGTTTCGGGCAGATCGGCCTGTTCGAGCTTCAGCACGAAGCTGGCCAGGTCTTCCATGGGGTCGCCCAAGGTGAACTCGTCGAAGTCGAAGAGCACGATGCGGCCTTCGTGCACCCATAGCTGGTCAGGATGGCAATCGCCGTGGATCAGGCTCAGCGGGCGCTGCGCGGGCCGCGCCGCCTGGGCGGTGAGGGTGGCGGCGATGCGCGCCGTGCGCTCGGCCAGCGCAGGCTTGATGCGGTCGAGCTTGTTGCGCCGCCGGCTCACCTCGGCCAGCCAGTGCGGCACCGAGTGCGGCGCGGCGTCCGCGCTGGGTTGCAGGGGCGCGGCATGCAGCAGCGCCAGCGCCTGCGCCACGCGTTCCATCAGTTGCGGCGCCTGCGGGGTGGCCAGCGCCTGCAGCAGCGGCAGGCCTTGCGCGCTGGCCTGCCAGACGCTGTGGGTGGCAGCGTCGTAGCCCAGGGGCTCGGCCACCAGCGGCGCTTGCGGGTCGCGCTGCGCCAGTTGCCAGAAGTAGTCGAAGCGCTGGTGGATGTCGCGCGCGCGCTGGTCGAAGAAGGTCTTGGCGTACACGGCTCGCTCGGGCCGTTCGTTGCCGGCCGCCAGGGTGTAACGCAGCGTGGCGCGGCGTTGTGGCGCGTAGCGCAGCAGTTCGACCTGCAGTGTGTCGCCGACCTCGGCGCCGCAGGCCGGGGGCAGCGCCTGCAGCGCGCGCGCCGGGTCCAGCAGCGCAGGCAGGTGCGGCATGTCGGGGTCGTTGGGCAGGGCCCACAGCAGCAGGTTCAGCGCCGGCAGCAACACCAGTGGCTCACCGAAGGCCGGGCGCTCCAGCTGGCGGGCATCGACGCGGGCATGCGCTACCTGGGCCAGGCCGGGCCGGTAGACCTGCGCAAAGCAGGTCTGCGTGCCGCTGCGGCCGGTCAGCGTGTCGCTCACCTGCAGCTCGTAGCACAGGCTCAAGGGAACGGGGTTGCGCTCGCGCGAGGTGCTGCGGCGCGCCGCATGCACGCGAATGCCGGTGATGCGCAGGCCGCCGTCGCCAAAGCCGGGCAGCTGTGCCTGCAGCAGCGGCAGCATGGCGACGGCGTCGCTGTACTGGTCCAGCGGCAGGGCGTCGGTGCCGGGCACGGCCGCCGCGCCGCCCTGATCGGTGGCCATCATGCGGCCTCGCTGGCGTCGTTGAGCGCCGCGTCCACCGAGCCCGAACGCGCGATGGTCAGGGCCAGCTCCAGCAGCGCCGGCACGGCGGCAAAGCGGCCAGGCTTCAGGTTGGCCACGCCGCCGCAGGCGCGGCGGCACAGCAGGTGGTGGGCCGCGCCCCAGGCCAGCGCCGCGGCGTCCAAGGGCTGGCCCGCGGCCTGCACGTACGCCGCCAGGAACAGGTCGGCCGAGGCCGACACCGCGGCCGGCGCGTGGCCATCGAGGATGCCGCGGTAGTAGGCGTCGGCGATCCAGCCGCCCACTTCGAGCACGGCCGGCCCTTGTTGCACGTCGTCCAGGTCGATGAAGGCCTGGCGCCAGCTGCCGTTGCGTGCGTCGACCAGGATGTTGTTGGGGTGCAGGTCGCCGTGCAGCGTGGCCAGGGGCATGCCGTCGAGCAGGTGCTCGCCGGCCTGCAGCGCGTCGGCCAGGCGCGTGAGCAGCGGCTGCCAGGCGGGTTGCACCTGGGCCAGCAGGGCCACCGCCTTGGCGCGCTGCGCGCGCAGCGCGGCCAGGTCGAGCACGCGCGGGCCGGCCGGCACTGGCGTGGCGTGCAGCAGCGCCAGCTGGCGTGCCACGCGCATGGAAGATGCGGCGCGGATCTGCGGGTCGTCTTCCAGCAGCGGCCGGCCGGGCAGGGCCGAGATCCAGTGCAGCCCCGTGTCGGCCTGCCACAGCAGCGAGCGCGGCGTGCTCAGCCGCCCGGCGGCCTGGGCCGGGCTGTTGCTCAGCGCCTGCATCACGGCGCGGGTTTGTGCGCCGCTGCGCTCGACGTCGGCCTTGACGTAGAGCGTGCGCTGGAGCGTGGGCGCGCCGGGCTCGTCCTGCAGCGTGAGCTCGACGCGCGCGCACACGCGCAGCTCGGGCACCACCTGCACCAGGGTCGTGCGGTGCTCGAGCAGGCGACCGCGGCCGCCGGTGAGCAGGGCCACCACCTCGCCCAGGCTGCGCCGGCGCAGTTCGGCGTCGTTGCACAGCAGGGCCAGCGCCTCCAGCTTGGGGTCGTTGGGCAGCCACCAGGCCATCATGTCCAGCGCCGCGTCGTGCTGCAGCGCGGGCCCGGCCGGCGACTGGCGCCCGCCGCGCTGGCCGGCCTGCTCGAAGCGGCGTTGCGCGTCGCCACCGCTGCAGAAGCGAGCCGAAACACGCTGCTCGAACTCGCCGCGCTGCGCGTCCAGCAGGCGCAGCCGGTAGCTCACGCTGCAGCTGCGACCCGGCCGGTACTTGACGCGGTCGACCTCGCAGCTCAGCAGCTCAGGTCCCCGCAGCATGCCGGCGAACACCGGCGCCATGGCCGCGCCGTCCAGCGCCGTGGGCAGCTGTGGCAGTTGCGGGTCTTGCGGCAGGGTGGTGCTCATACCGGCTCCAGCGCGGTCAGGGCCAGCGGCAGGCTGGCGCCTTCATGCGATTGCGCGGCCAGCAGGCGATCGTCGGCGCCCACGCGCCACCAGGCCCAGCGGCCGCTGAACGTGAAACCGGCGATGCGCCATTGCTCGGCTTGCGCGCCGCGCGCATGGAACCAGTGGTCGGTGACCTCCCGGCCATCCACCTGCAACGTGATGCGCAGTGCCGCCGGGCCGCCTTCCACCGCCACTTCTTCCAGCCGGCAGGCCGGTTCGCTGCCCTGCCAGGGCAGCAGCACGCTGTCGAAATCGGCGTTGCGTGCACGCAGCGTGGACTGCAGCGCCGGGGCGGCCTGCTTGTCGCCGTAGCGCGCAGAAACCCAGCTCCGCACCAGGCGCGTGTGCACGCCCTTGCGCTGCGGCTGCAGCAGAACAAGCCCCGGGCTGGACATGCGCCAGCCGTGGTCCCACTCCAGTCGCGCCTGGCCCTGGGCCTGTATGCCGAGCTGGAAGTTGAGCCGGTAGTCGTGCTGGGTTTCGGCACGCAGCCAGTCGCTGACGATCCAGTAGCGCCGGTCGACGAAGGCGATGCAGCGCTCGTGCACCGCGTCGTATTCGTGGCTGCGCGCCTGGCCGTGCACCAGGTCCAGCGTGGCGCCCTGGCGCTGCTCCAGCAGGCGGGCCTCGGGCGCCGGGCCGCTGATCTTGTGGCGCACCGTGCCGATGGCGTGGCGCGTGCCCGGCTTGATGGCCTTGGGCAGGTAGCTCGTCTGCTGGCGGCCGTCCACGCACACGGTGTTGTGCACCGCCGTGCCGCGGAAGCGCACGCGCCAGTTGATGCCGTCGGCCGGGTTCACGGCCTCGCTGTAGGTGTAGCGGCCGGGGTCGACGATGAGCGAGCGGCCATGCGCTGCCAACTCGAAGCTCAGGCAGTCGAAGTGGCCGTGGTTGCCTTCGCCCAGCGGGCCGTGGTCGAAGACCAGGTAGTGTTCGTCGGCGTAGGGCGTGGCGCCCTGGCCCCAGCCACTGCGCACGATGCTGTAGCCGCTGGCGTCGAAATGCGCCACGCGCTGCGCCGGCGCCGTGCCCTGCCGGCCCTGTGTGGCCACATACAGCATGTCGGCGCGGCCGAACAGCTCGGCGCCTTGGGCCAGCAGGTCGAGAAAGCCGCGGGCGTCGCCATCCGACAGGCTGGGCACGATGCCGTCGGGCTTGTGCGCGTGCAGGCTGAACTCCAGCCCACGCTGCAGCACCTGGTCAAAGGATTGCGGAACGGCCACGCCATTGAGCGCGGCCAGGCGGCGGAAGTTGAGCGCGTTCTTCAGCACCAGGTGGTGGTAGTCGGTGGACAGCTCGCAGTGCACGCCGTCGCTCAGCAGGTCGGCGGCCAGGTTGGCCACGGTCTGCTCCAGCGCAAAGGCGCGCCAGTGCGCCGAGCGCCGCATCTCGGGGAACACCACCCCGGCCAGGAAGATGGCGTACAGCTCCAGCGTGCGGTGGTTGCGCTTGGGCGTGAGGTTGGCGCACAGGAACTCGACCTGGTCGTGCAGAGACTGCAGCAGCCGGCGGTGAAAGTCGGCCGGGATCAGCGGCGTGCTGTCGTGGGCCGAATGGCCGACCAGCAGGTGCAGGCTGTAGATCCAGTTCTGCACGCGCCGGCCGGTCACGTCGGCGGCGATGAAGCCCAGCGGCGTGACCTGCATCCAGCCGTCGATCAGCGCGACCCAGCGGCGCAGGTAGGCGGGGTCGGCGCTGCGTTGCCAGGCCAGGCCCAGGCCCACGGCGTAATAGAACTTGTGCAGCAGGATGTGCCACTCGACGTCGGCACTGGGGTTGCTGAGCCAGTCGATCGGCTCGGCCAACGCGTGCGTCTCGCCGTTGAATTCGAAGAGGCCTTGCAGCAGCGCGTCGATCTTCGCGGGCTTCACTTCTTCGGGGTCTGCCACCGGGTAGTACGACACCCCGCGCGGGCCGCGAAAGTGCGCCAGCAGCGCGGCGTCGTCCAGGCCGGCCCAGGGCGGCAGGTAGATGCTCTCTGGGGGCTCAAGGCTCATGCCGTGGCCTCTTGGCGCAGGCGCTGGCGCTGCGCCAGCTGGGCCAGGAACAGGTCGCGCAGGGCCAGGGTGGTGCGGCGCGAGTCGAAGCGTTCGCAGATGCGCTCACGGCCGGCACGGGCCAGGGCCTGGTGCAGAGCGGCGTCGGTCAGCACGCGCTGCAGCGCATCGGCCAGGGCGGCGGGGTCGCGCGGCTGCACCAGCAGGCCGTGCACGCCGTCGTCGATCATCTCGGGGATGCCCGAGATCGCGGTGGACACCACCGGCACGCCCATGGCCATGGCCTCGGCCAGCACGTTGGGGAAACCGTCGCGGTCGCCGTCTTCCATGATCTGGCAGGGCAGGGCAAAGAGGTGCGCGCCGCGGTAGATGTCGCGCAGCTTCTCTTGCGTGACGGCGCCGCGCAGCAGCACGGTGTCCTGCAGATCCAGCCCGGTGATCTGCGCGCGCAGCGCGTCGGCGGCGCTGCCGCTCTCGCCCACGATGGCACAGCTGAAGTGCACGCCACGCCGCTTGAGCAGCGCGCAGGCGGCGATGAGCTGGTCGAAGCCCTTCTTCTCGACCAGCCGGCCCACGGCCAGGATCATGGGCACCACCGGCGGTGTGCTGCGCTGGACGGGCGAGAAGTAGTCGGTATCCAGCCCGTGGTAGATGGTGTGCACTTCATCCGGGCGCACGTGGCGCGCGCGCAGCACGCCGGCGTTGGCGCAGGTGCAGGTGGCGACGAAGCGCGCCGCGCCCAGCTTGCGCTCGAGCAGGTCGCCCGGGTTGAGCTCGGCCTGGTAGATGTCCTTGGCGTGCGCGGTAAAGCTGAAGGGTATGCCGCTCAGCTGGCTGGCAAACCAGGTGATGGTGGCAACGCCGTGGCAGAAGTGGCCGTGCAGGTGCTGCACCGTGCCATCGGCCAGCACCGTGGCGGCGATCTCGCCGGCCTGCAGGAATTCCTTGATGAACACCTTGCGCGGCCAGTGTTGCCGCGTCAGCGCCACGGCCGAGCCCAGCGTGCGCAGGTAGCGCAACGGGTGGCGCGCCAGCAGCCGCAGGTGGAAGGGCGCAAAGGTGGGCAGGTTGCGGCGCAGCCAGCCAGTGAGCGTGGTGCCCGACAGCGAACTGGCCTTGGACAAGTAGGTCAGCGGTGCGCGGATGGCGTCGACCACCGGGTGCACCAGGGGCTCGTTCTCGCGCTTCACCACGAACAGGCGCAGGCGCATGCCGGCCTGTTCGAGCTGGTGGATCTCGTGCGCGATGAAGGTCTCCGACAGGCGCGGAAAGCCGTTCATCACGTAGGCCACGCTGCTGCCGCTGGGCAGCCTGGACGGGTGCGTGGGCAGGGCGGCGGCCAGGGCCTGGTTGATCGGGGTGCTCATTTCACGCTCCGCAGGGCAGTGGCGGTCAGTGCGACGGAGGCCGGCAGCGCGCGCGGCTGGCGCTGCAGCAGCCCGCACAGCAGGCGCAGGTTGTGGTCGTTGTCGAAGTTCTCGGTCACTGTCTCGCGCGCCCGGCAGCCCAGGTCGGCGCAACGCGCCGGCTGGTGGATCAGCTCGGCCATGGCGTCTGCCAGCGCGGCCGCGTCGTCGGGCTCCACCAGCACGCCGTTGATGCCGTCCTGCACCAGCTCGGGTATGCCCGACACGCGCGAGGCCACCACCGGCACGCCCATGGCCATGGCCTCGAGGAGCACGTTGGGGATGCCGTCGCGGTCACCGTCGGCGGCAATGCGCGAGGGCTGCACGTACACGGCGGCGTGGGCGTAGCGGTCGATCACCTGCTCGCGCGCCAGCTTGCCCACCAGGCGGACATGCAGGCCCAGGCCGCGCGCCAGGATCTGCGCCACCAGCCGATCCTGCTCTTCGCCGTAGCCGACGATCTCGCAGCGGAAGGGTTCGCCGCGCTCGCGCAGCAGGGCGCAGGCGTCGATCAGCGTGTCCAGGCCCTTCTTGGCGCGCAGCCGGCCCACGCTGACGATCAGCGGCACCGTGCCGGCCAGCTTGCGGCGGCTGGGGTGGAACAACTGGTGGTCCACGCCGTGGTACATGCGCTGCAGCGGCGCGCTGGGGGCGATGGTCGCCAGCGTCTGGCGGTTGACCTCGGTGCAGGTGACGGTAAAGCGCGCGGCGTGCATCTTGCGCGCCAGGTCGGCCGGGTCGGACAGGTAGATGTCCTTGGCGTGCGCCGAGATCGAGAAGGGCAGCGCCGACAGGCGCGACACCAGCTCTGCCACATCGGCCGGCGACGAGATGAAGTGGCTGTGCAGTTGCTGCACGCCGTCTTCTTTAAGCTGCTGCGCCAGCCAGCCGGCGCGCAGGAAGTCATGAAGACCCTGCTGGCCGCGGCCGGCTGCGAAGGCCAGCGCGCCCAGGTAGCGCAGCGGTGCGGCCAGGAACTGCTGCGCATGGCGTGCGGCAAAGCTCCACAGCTTGCTGCCCGCCGCCGCCGGCAGGGTGACCAGCGGCGCCTTGACATCGGCCACCGCCGGGTGGGTGATGGTGTCGGTGGCCGGGGCCAGCGCGTACAGGCGCAGCGGCAGCCCCAGTCGCTCCAGGCCCAGGATCTCTTCGAGGATGAAGGTTTCCGAAAGCTTGGGGTAGATCTTGACCAGAACGCCTATTGGGCGCTCGCGTTGAAGCTGGGTTGATTCCATTGCAGACCCCGGGACAGGGTGACCTCGTGGTGGTACGCGGGAACATGCTTGTAGGCATGGGCGACGAGCTTGGCGCGAGTGGGTGCCGGGGCCGGGGCCCTGGTCGGCTTGGGCATGCGCAGACCGATCTGTTCGAAGATGGCGGCGGTGCAGTGCGCCAGGCCGTCCATCGACTTGAGCCGGGCCGGCGTGGCCGGGCCCAGGGCCGTGGCCAGTTCGGCCTGCACGGTGTCCATCAGCGTGCCGGGCGACAGCTGGTCGGGGTGCACCATGCGCAGCAGGCCGGCCTTGGCCATGCGTTCGGCGCGGATGGTCTGCTCCAGGCCGGGCTTGCAGCGCGGCACGATCACCGCGCGCTTGTTCAGCGTGAGCAGTTCGCACACCGTGTTGTAGCCGCCCATGGCCACGACCACGTCGCCGGCAGCCATCACCGACATCATGTCGTCGCTGAAGTCCTGCAGGCTGACCTGGGGCAGCGCGGCAGCGGCACGGTGCAGCGCGGCGCGCGGGGCGTCGCCCATCTCGGGGCCGCAGACGATGTGGCTGCGCGGGCGCTGGGCCTCGGGCAGCTGGCGCAGGCCTTCCAGGTAGTTGCTCAGCAGCGCATGGCCGTCTTCGCCACCGCCGGCAGTGACCACCACCAGCGGCAGGTTGCTGGCCACTCCCAGGTCCTTGCGCGCCTCGGCGCGGCTGCGGCGGCCGGGCTCGCGGGCGATGTAGCCGCAGAAGTTGACCTTGGCCGCGGCGAAGGGCGGAAACTGGTATTCACGGCGCAGGTCGAAGACCTCGGGCGAGCCCACCACCAGCACTTCGTCGTAATAGGCCTGGATGGCTTCGAAGCAGCCGTTCTTGCGCCACACGCGCATCGTGGCCTCGGGGCTGTCGAGGATGTCGCGCAGCAGCAGCACCAGCTTGGGCCGGGCGTCGCCCACCGGCAGCTCGCTCAGGGCGCCGGCCAGTTCGTCTTCCACGCCGAAGGGCTTCTTGTCGACCAGGATCAGGTCGGGGGCGAAGTCGGCGATGGTGCTGCGGATGATGTTGGCGCGCAGGCGCACCGTGGCGTCCAGCGACATGTCCAGGTAGCGCGCGCCGTAACGGCCTTCGACGTTGCGCGACAGGCAGGGCAGCTTGACGTAGTCGACGCGCGGCGGAATGCGGAAGGCGTGCAGCATGGGGCTGCCGGTGACCACCAGCACCGATACCTCGGGCGACGACTGCACCAGGTGACGGGCCACCTCGAGCATGCGGCGGATGTTGCCCAGGCCAAAGGTGTCGTGTGAGTAGATGAGTACGCGCTTCATGATCCCTCTTCGTCGTCGTGTCATCAATCTGACACGACCCACAGAGCGACTGTGACAGGCCCAAGTACCTCGCCCGACGATCTGTTACGAATGCACATTTCGCCCGCGAGGCCAGTTCCAGTCCCATCAAGACCCACTCTGCACCGCGTTGGTGCGCACCCGCAGGTCCGGTGTAAACCCTTGTGACGGACCGGGGGAAATGCCCCAAATGGCCTGCAACAGCCCGGACTTCACCCGGATACATCGAGATCTCGCACCAGCCCTTACCCCCCGCATTCGAGGGGGCGCTGGTTGCCCTTTCTCACGACCTTTCAGCGCCAGGAGCGTAAAACCATTTTTGCATTGCAGGCTTTATGCGGTCTGCCGTGCAGTTTCGGCCCCGGATACCGTACAGACGCGCCCCGAAGCGCCCCGTACAAACAGGGGCAGTGGCACTCGCGCCCGGCAGCAGCCGGCCCGCAGGCCCTGTCCTTGAACTACAGGAGAAAGATCATGAAACGCACAGTCCTGATGGCAGCCCTTTGTTTGGCGGGCCTGGCGGGTGTGGCAACGGCTCAGACCGTGACCTGGAGCAACGATCCCGGCGGCGTAGCCGTGGCCACCGACGCGGCCGACAACGTCTTCACCGCGCGCTGGGACTACAACATGGCCGGTGACATCTATGTCGCCAAGCGCAACGCCCAGGGCCAACTGCTGTGGGAGGTGCGCTACGACAACACCGACACCAACAGGCACGAGGTCGCCACCTGGGTGGGCACCGACGCCGCCGGCAATGTGCTGGTCAGCGGCACGCTGCGCTCGGGCTATTCGTCGCCGGTCAACGTCAACAGCATCCTGATGAAGTTCGCGCCCGACGGCAGGATGCTGTGGCGGCGTGTCTATGACCTGGACTTCGACGGCTCGTCCACGCGCAAGCTGCTGGTCGACGAAGGCGGCAACACCTATGTGCTGGGCGTGGGCTCCACCACCTCGGGCCAGCGCACCACGGTGCGCAAGTTCGCCCCCGACGGCAGCATCGCCTGGGTCTGGTTCGACCCCATCGGCCTGGGCTGGCCGCTGAACGTGAAGTTCACGCCCGACGGCGCGCTGGTCATCAGCGCACGGGTGCTCTACGGCACCTACAACGGCTACGCCAAGATCGACCGCCAGGGTCAGACGATCTGGACGCTGCCCGGCATCGCCAGCCTGACCGCCGGTGACGTCGCCGGCGACAGCAGCGGCAACAGCTACCTGATAGACAGCAACTACGCGGCGCGCACCGGCAGCCTGCTGCGCAAGCTGGGGCCCGACGGCAACCTGCAGTGGCAGCGCAGTCACCCCATGGCCGGCCTGCGCGTGGAAGTCGGGCCGGACGGCGCACCGATCGTCAGCGGCTATCCCAACGCCGGCATCTCGGGCGCCGCCTTCATGAAGTTCAGTTCCGACGGCCAGTTGCTGTGGACCAACCTCGACGCCGACGGCGCCACCGAGGCGCTGTTGGGACATTCCCAGATGAAGATCGACGCCAGCGGCAGCGCCTACCTGGCCGCCGGCAACATGTCGCAGATGGGCGTGACCAAGGTCTTCAGCAACGGCGCTTCGGCCTGGACCACGCTCGTGCCTTACGGCTATGCGCAGGGCATTGCCTTTGGCAGCCAGCAGCAGGTGTACGTGACCGGCGGCAGCACGGCGCGCATCAACCAGCAGGCGGGGACTACCCTGCCGCCGCCGCCGCCACCACTACAACCACCTCCTCCTCCGCCGCCTCCGCCTCCGCCTCCGCCTCCCCCGCCGCCGCCGCCGCCGCCGGTCGTCACTGCGGCCGATCTGCGGCTGACGCTGGTCGACGCGCCCGACCCGGTGCGCGTGGGTTCCCGCATGACGCTTACCGCCACGGTGGCCAACGCCGGTCCGTCGGCGGCTGGGCTGGTCGTCTTGAACGCTGCGCTGCCCACGGGGGTCAGTTTCCTGAGCGCCGTGTCGTCGCAAGGCAGCTGCACGGGCACGACCACGCTGCGCTGCGCACTGGGCAGCCTGAACAGTGGCGGCCGGGCCACGGTCACCGTGACCCTGCGGCCGCAAACCCGCGGCACGCTCACGTCGCGGGCCAGCGTGGCCTCGGCCACGGCCGACCCCGTCGCTGCCAACAACAGCGCCAGCACCAGTACGGTGGTCAGGCGCTGAGCGTTGGCGGGGCGGCGCCCCGCCAATGAAACGGGGGCCGCCAGCGCCACGCGCCGACGGCCCCCGGTCAAGTCAGCGCCGCGATCAGCTGCCCACGCGGCCGCCGTTGTCCTTGACCACCATCACCGTGGCCGAGCGCGGCCGAGCCAGGGCGCCGCCGGCACCGTAGCCGGCATTGGCCGGCCAGTGGCTGCGGAAGGCACTGGGGTCGGCGACGCTGGCGAAGTCGCTGTCTTCCTCGCCCGGGTGCTGGACATTGAGGAACAGCACCTTGCCGTCGGGCGTCTCGCACAGCCCGGTGATCTCCTGGCGCGCCGGGCCCACCAGGAAGCGCTTGAGCGTGGTCGCCGTCGGCTTCTTGCCCATGCGCGTGGTCACGGTGCCGCCCGCACCGTAGTTCAGCGTCAGCGGGCCGCCGTCGCCCACGGTCCCCGGCACCGCGGCCAGCATCATGCAGTTGGTGATGTCGGTGTAGGCGCCGTCGTCGGTCTGCACCCAGCACAGGCCGGTGCTGGGGGAGAACACCAGGCCGTCGGGGCTGGAGAAGTCCTGGTCTGCACTCAGGCTGGACAGGTTGATGATGTTGCCGGGCGCGCCGGTCTCGGCACCGAACAGGTAGATGTCCCAGGTGAAGGCGGTCGCTGCCGGCTCGCCGGCGGCCTCTTTGATGCGGATGATGTGGCCGTTGGGGTTGCCGTTCTGCGCCGTGGCCGCGCCGCGGGTGTCGGTGTAGACGCGCGGGTTGGCCGGGTCGGGATTGAGTTGCGCGCCGGTCACCGCGCCCAGGCGGCGGTTGCTGTTGTTGGTGAGGGTGAAGTAGATCTCGCCCGTGGTCGGGTGCACGCCGCACCACTCGGGGCGGTCCATCTTGGTGGCGCCCACCGCGTCACCGGCGATGCGCGAATGCATGGCCACGTCGCCCGCGTCGGCGAAGGCGTAGTTGGCATAGCCGGCCACCGTGGTGTTGGCCATGTTCAGCGCGATCCATTCGCCGCTGCCGTCGGCATTGAACTTGGCCACGTACAGCGTGCCCGCATCCAGGTACTTGTCGCCGGTGGCCACGCGGTCGGCCGGGTTGGCGTCGGCGGCCACCCAGTTCTGCGCCGAGACGAACTTGTAGATGTACTCGTTGCGCGCGTCGTCGCCCATGTAGACGGCCAGCGGCTTGCCCACCACGGCCTTGGAGAAGGCCGCGCTCTCGTGCGCCATGCGGCCCAGGGCCGTGCGCTTCTTGACTACCGACGTCGCCAGGTAAGGGTCGATCTCGGTCATGTAGCCCTGCAGGTTGACCTCGTGGCGGTAGTCGTCGCTGCCGTCGGTGGAGGTGCCCGTGACGCTGGTGTTCCAGCGCGCGTACAGGTCGGCCACGCCGGCGGTCTCCCAGCCGTAGCGGCTGGCCGACGCGGTGGTGGCAGTGGCGTTGCTGCCGTAGCGCACGAGCGCGGTGTTGCCCTTGGCGCCACGCAGTGCCGGGTCGCCGGCGGCGCGGAAGTAGTAGCCGACCCAGTTCTCCTCGCCCGTGAGCAGCGTGCCCCAGGGCGTCTTGCCGGTGCCGCAGTTGTTGACCGTGCCGCGCGTGCGCGTGCCGGTGGTCGAGAAGCGGGTCACCGCCAGCGCATGGCCGCGCACCGGGCCCGACAACTCGATCTCGGTGGCCGCGGTGATGCGGCGGTTGAAGCCCGAGGCCTGCACCACGGCGAACTTGCCCGCGCTCTTGGCGATCTCGACGATGGCCACACCGTGGCAATCGACCTCGATGTCCACCTGGCCAGCAGGGCGTGGGTTGGGCGTGGTGCCGTTGGCGTGCAGGAAGGGCAGGTTGACGTACTCGTGGTTGATGCCCAGCAGCGCACGATCGTTGCCGTTGGGGTCGGGCGTGCCGGTGGCCGACAGGCCGAAGTACTCCATGCCGTCGTGGTTGTCGCCCGAACGCTGGTGGAAGCCGGTGTCGGTGCCGTCGTTCTTGTAGGCCGTCACGCCCGCGGCCAGCGGGTCGCCCACGGCCAGCAGCACGCTGGCGGTGTAGCCGGTGGGCACGGTCAGCTTGTCGTCCAGCGACTTGGCCACGGCGCTGAAGCCCAGCAGGGTCTCGGTGGCCGCCACCGGGGCCGGGTCGTCGTCGTCACCGCCGCAGGCCGCCAGGCTCAGACCGCCCAGCAGGACGGTGGCGGCGGTGCCGACACTGCCGCGCAGCAGGCTGCGGCGGCTCAGGCGCGCCGCCAGAACAGAGTCGAAACTCGGGTTGGACGAGGTGTTGGAATCCTCGTCGTTGAAGTCACGGGCGGGCAGATCGACGGGTTTGTTCATGCGCTAGCGCTCCTGGGTTGATGCGTGGCGCAGTCTGGTCAGCGCACGTGACCGGCCCGTGAACCGCCTGTGTCACTTCCGTGACCGGCGTCGCGCCTGGCGGCATCCGGTGCCCGATGGAGCATGGGCAAATTGTTTAAACTGTTTAAACGATTAGAAAACCGGAGACCTTCGTTGGCCGAACCCAAGACCCCTGCCGCCCCTTCCCCCCAAGCCCGGCCGGCACGGCGCCGTGCCCCCTCGGCTGCGGCCAAGTCCACCGCCGCGAAGCTACCGATGGCCAGGTCTGTCAAGGCCCCCAAGCCTGTGAAGACCGTCGAGCCCGTCAAGGCTGCGGTCCAGGCGGCCCGTCCCGCCGCCAAGCCCGCACGGGCCAAGCCGCCCCTGGCCGCACCGGCGCGCGCCAAGCCCGCGCGCAAGCCACGCAAGGTGCGGGCCCAACTGGTGCGTGACGGCTTCACCATGCCCGAGGCGGATTTCGGCTTGCTGGCCATGCTCAAATCGCGCGCGCTGGCCTTCGGCCGCGTGGCCAAGAAGAGCGAGTTGCTGCGCGCCGGGCTGCACGCCCTGGCCGCGATCGACAGCCCCAGCCTGGTGGCGGCGCTGGACCAGCTCGAGCCGGTGAAGATCGGCCGCCCCAGGAAGAGCCCCTGAGGCTGGCGGCGGTTGCCTGCTTCACGCAGGTTTACAAGCCGCTTACCTTGGCCTTGTCGACAGCGGCCGGCCGGGCTTCGTTGTGTGGGCAGGGCGGCGCGAATCGCGCACCGCCTGTCCCAAACAAGGAGCCCAGCATGAACCTCAAGTCATTTGCCAGCCTGGCCGTCGCGCTGGGCACCAGCCTGGGTGCCGGCATGGCACAGGCCGGCCCTGACGTGCAGTGGTCGGTGTCCATCGGCGCGCCGTTGCTGATGTTCCACGGCCAGTCCGAGCCGGTGTACACACGGCCCGGCCGCGTCTACGTGCAGCCCGCTCCGGTATACGTGCAGCCCGCCCCGGTGTACGTGCGGCCCGCCCCGATGTACGCCCCGCGCCATGCCGCCCGCTGGGACCGCGACGGTGACGGCATCCCCAACCGCCACGATCGTTACGACAACCGCTACGACAACCGCCGGGACGGCTGGCGCGACCCGCAGCGCCGCGATCGCGACCACGACGGTGTGCCCAACCGCCACGACCGTTTTCCCGAGAATCCCTGGCGTCGTTGATCGCCCAGGCGCAGGGCGGCGCTGCGGGGCTGGGCCAGCACCGGGCAGTCAGTCCTTCGTTGCAGCAGGGGGCAGCGCCCCGTCGAACGCCCGAGCAGCTGGCGGGGCGCTGGCAGCCCGCGGCGCCATGACGAAGAGCGCGCTGCGCTAGGCGGCGCGCGGCTGCTGCAGTCTGAGCAGCAGGCGCAGGTACTCGAGCTGGGTGTTCAGGTCGAGCAACTCGTCGCGCAGGTCAACCAGGGCAGTGAGGGCCTGCTTGTCCGCATCGAGGGGCTGGGGCGGGGGGGTGCTGGTGTTGTCCACGGGCAAATGTTCCCGCCGCGTCCGCCTCGTCGCAACCCCGCAGGTGGGTGGCGACGGCCCCGCGCTCGGCACCCGGGCGCGCGCCCAGGGGTGGGCTCAGCGGACTTCGGAGCCTTTGGAGCGTGCGGCAGCGTCGCGCAGGTCGGCGGCGTAGCCAGGCTGGCCCTCGGACAGGCGGTCGGCCATGGCCAGCAGTTCCTCTGCATTGCGCGGGGTGGGCAGGTTGGCCGAGAACAGCCAGTAGTCCAGACCGTGCACCACGGTCAGCATGCCGGCGCTGACGCCCGCCCAGATGGCCGTCAGGGCGACCATGGGATGCAGGCTGACGCTGCGTTTGGGGCGGTCCAAGGGAAGTACGGCGTTGGTCATGGTGGTGACTCCTGGTTCGGTCATGACCCTGGATAAGGATCATGCTGCAATGCAGTATAGGGTAAACCCGCAAGCCACCCTACCCAAAAAGGCAACGGTTCGGCTCCTGAAACGTTGCCAAGCCGCAACGGGCGCGCACTCTTTCACGCCGGGCTGCACCCACCAAGGCACGGAAGCCGCCGTCGGATCTGCGTCGGGTAAGCCGACGGCGGACATGGCTCGGCGCAGGCGCACCCCTCGGCGAGCGGCTCAGCCGGTCACGTCAAGTGCCCAACCCCAGGGAGGCAGCGCCTCTTCCCCGTCCCGCGGCGGCACCGGCCGGGCCGAGAGGTTGACTCGCAGCGTGACGCTGTTGCCAGGCAGGCTGCGGCGGAAGGCAAAGACCTGCGGCGCGTCTGGCAGCAACTCCGCGTCGGCCCCGGCGGCGCCGTTCCACAGCGCCGGGTTGTCGTGCTTGAGCGCCAGCAGCCACTGGTAGAGCGGCGCGCGTGCGTACCGCTTCCAGGCGATGGGGTCCTTCTCGAAGAAGGCCAGGCGCCGGTCGAGCACCGACTCCTGCCCGCCATAGATGAGCGGCAGGCCGGGCAAGGTGGCCGCCAGCACGGCGCAGGCCTCGAAGGCATCGCCGAACAGTTCGACGTCGTGGCCTTCCCAACTGTTCTTGTCGTGGTTGCTGGTGAAGCACAGGCGCAGTGCGTCGCGCGGGTATTCGGTCTGGCGTCGCTGCAGCCAGGCGGCCAGATCGGCGGGGCCGCCCGCGCCGCGCGCCACGCGCAGCAGCAGGTCGTACAGATCCCAGTCGTAAGTCATGTCGAAGGCCCGGTGCAGCGCCGCGCCCGTGGCCTCGGCCAGCATGAACACGGGCTTTGCCGCGTCCAGCGCCGCGCGCGCCTGTTCCCAGAAGGCAATGGGCACCAGGCCAGCCACGTCGCAGCGGTAGCCATCGATGTCGAACGCGTTCACCCAGTACAGCATCGCCTCGGTCATGGCAGGCCAGAGCGTGGGCTGGCCGTAGTCCAGCCCCACCACGTCGGTCCAGCACTCGATCTCGCGGCCGTTGTCGTACTCGCAGGCGCAGATCTCGCCCTGTGCGTTCTTCTTGTACCAGCCGGGATGCTGCGTCACCCAGAGGTGGTCCCATGCGGTGTGGTTGGCCACCCAGTCGATGATCACGTGCATGCCGGCGGCGTGGATGGCCTGCACCAGCCGGCGAAAGTCTTGCAGCGTGCCGAATTCGGGGTTCACCGTGCCGTAGTCGGCCACTGCGTAGGGGCTGCCCAGCCGGCCCTTGCGGTGCTTGCGGCCCACCGGGTGCACGGGCATGAGCCACAGGATGTCCACGCCCAAGGTGCGCAGCCGCGGCAGGTGCCGCGCGAATGCGGCAAACGTGCCTTCGGGCGTGTACTGGCGCAGGTTGACCTGGTAGAGGTTGGCGCTGCGGCACCAGTCCACGTGCTGGAAGGCATGGGCTGCCGCTGCGTCCTTCACGGGCGGGGAACTCCCGAAGCCGTGTTGGCAAGCCGAGGGCCCGGCGCGATCAGCCGGCGCGCCACTCGAAGATGACCGTGGCCAGCGGCGGCAGCGCCACCTCGATGCAGTGTGGCCGGCCGTGCCACGCATGGGGCTGGGCCGTGATCTCGCCGAAGGGCGAGCCGACATTGCTGCCGCCGTAGTGCGTGGAATCCGTGTTGATGCGCTCGCGGTACACGCCGGCGTGCGGCACGCCCAGGCGGTAGCCGTGGTGCAAGGTGGGGGTGAAGTTGCACACCACCACGATGATCGAGCCCGCATCGCTGCCGCGGCGCAGGAAGCTGATGACCGAACGTTCGGCGTCGTTGTGGTCTATCCACTCGAAGCCGTCGGGCGTGAAGTCGCGCTGGTACAGCGCCTTTGTGGCGCGGTACAGGTGGTTCAGGTCGCGCACCAGTCGGCGCATGCCCTCGTGCGCCGGGTCTTCCAGCAGATGCCAGTCCAGGCTCTGATCGTGGTTCCATTCGCGCCCCTGGGCGAATTCGCAGCCCATGAACAGCAGCTTCTTGCCCGGGTGGGCGAACATGAACCCGTAGTAGGCGCGCAGGTTGGCGAACTGCTGCCAGCGGTCGCCCGGCATCTTGGCCAGCATCGAGCCCTTGCCGTGCACCACCTCGTCGTGCGAAATGGGCAGCACGAAGTTCTCATTGAAGGCGTAGACCATCGAGAAGGTGATCTCGCCGTGGTGGTAGCGGCGGTACAGCGGGTCGCGCTGGATGTACTGCAGCGTGTCGTGCATCCAGCCCATGTTCCACTTGTAGTGAAAGCCCAGGCCGCCGGCATAGACCGGGCGCGACACGGCGGGGAAGGCGGTGGATTCCTCGGCCAGCGTCACCGCCTGCGGGCGCTCGACGCCCACCACCTCGTTCATGCGTTGCAGGAAGGAGATGGCCTCGAGGTTCTCGCGCCCGCCATGCACGTTGGGCACCCATTCGCCGGCCTTGCGGCTGTAGTCGCGGTACAGCATCGAGGCCACGGCGTCGACGCGCAGGCCGTCGATGCCATAGCGTTCGAGCCAGAACAGCGCGTTGCCCACCAGGAAGTTGCGTACCTCGGTGCGGCCGAAGTTGTAGATCAGGGTGCTCCAGTCCTGGTGGAAGCCTTCGCGCGGGTCGGCGTGTTCATACAGCGGCGTGCCGTCGAAATGGGTCAGGCCGTGGGCATCGGACGGAAAGTGCGCCGGCACCCAGTCGAGCAGCACGCCGATGCCCTGCTCGTGGCAGCGGTCGACAAAGCGGCGGAAGCCCGCGGCCGGGCCGAAGCGCGCGGTGGGCGCGAACAGGCCCACCGGCTGGTAACCCCAGGAGCCGTCGAAGGGGTGCTCGCTGACCGGCAGCAATTCGAGGTGGGTGAAGCCCATGTCGGCGGCATAGGGCACCAGCGTGTCGGCCAGTTCGTCCCAGCTCAGCCAGCGGTTGCCCTCTTCGGGCTTGCGCCGCCACGAGCCCAGGTGCACCTCGTAGACGCTCATCGGCGCGTCCAGCGCATTGGCGCGCTGGCGCTCGGGCGAGGGCGGCAGCAGCGGCGGCAGTGCGCTCACGATGCTGGCCGTGGCCGGGCGCAGCTCGGCCTGCAGCGCAAAGGGGTCGGCCTTCTGCGGCAGCAACTGACCTTCGCGGCCCAGGATCTCGTACTTGTAGGCCGTGCCCGCGCCCACGCCGGGGATGAAGAGCTCCCACACGCCGCATTCGCGGCGCAGGCGCATGGGGTGGCAGCGGCCGTCCCAGAAGTTGAAATCGCCCACCACGCTCACGCGCGTGGCGTTGGGCGCCCACACCGCGAAGGCCGTGCCCTGCACGCCCAGCAGTTCGCGCTGCGTGGCGCCCAGCACTTCATAGGGGCGCAAATGCGTGCCTTCGGCCATCAGCCACACGTCCATTTCGCCCAGCAGCGGAGGGAAGCGGTAGGGGTCGTCGATGACCGATCGCTGGCCGTCGTGCCAGGTCACCTGCAGCCGGTAGTCGGCCAGGTCGGCACGCGTCAACTTGTCATCGAAGCGCCCCTCGAAGAAGCCGTCGGCATGGCGCTTGACCAGGCCCGGGTGCAGCAGCCGGCCCGCGGCGTTCTGCACCAGCACGACCGTGGCGCCAGGCAGGAAGCACCGCAGCCACAGGCCGTCGCCGGGCAGCTGGTGCACCCCCAGCACGCCAAAGGGGTCGCCATGGGCGGCGTGGCGGACGAGGTCGATCGCGGATGAGTCGAGCATGGGCATCTTTCGGGAAACGGAGGGCGCGGCCGTGCGAGGGGCCGCGCTGATCAGGTGACCACGCTGGGCTGGGTGCGGCCGGTGTGGGCTTCGATGCGCGCCAGACGCTGGGCGATGTCGATCAGCGGCGCCAGCGCCTGTTGCGCGGGCACGCCGTGGCGCCCGACATCGGTCTCGATGGCTTCCAGATACACGCGCAGTGTGGCGCCCTCGGTGCCGGTGCCCGAGAGCCTGAAGACGATGCGCGCGCCGTCCTCGAACAGGATGCGCACGCCCTGGCGCTCGGAATGCGAGCCGTCTATGGGGTCGGTGTAGGCAAAGTCGTCGGCCAGCTTGACGCGCCGGCCATCCAGCAGCTGGCCGGCCAGCGCGGGCAGCTGGGCGCGCAAGGCCGCCATCAACGCATCAGCGCCGGCGCTGTCCACGCCTTCGTAATCGTGGCGCGAATAGACGTTGCGGCCGAAGCGCGCCCAGTGCGCCTGCACCAGCTGCTGCACCGACTGCCCGGTGGCGGCCAGGATGTTGAGCCAGAACAGCACGGCCCAGACGCCGTCTTTCTCGCGCACGTGTTCCGAGCCGGTGCCGTAGCTCTCTTCGCCGCACAGCGTCACCGCGCCGGCGTCGAGCAGGTTGCCGAAGAACTTCCAGCCGGTGGGCGTCTCGTGGCAGGGGATGCCCAGGGCCCGCGCCACGCGGTCGGCGGCGGTGGAAGTGGGCATCGAGCGCGCGATGCCGGCGATGCCGCCGCGGTAGCGCGGCACCAGGGTGGCGTGGGCCGCCAGCAGCGCCAGGCTGTCCGAAGGCGCTACGGCAAAGGCCTCGCCCGCGCCGCGGCCGACGATCATGTTGCGGTCGGCGTCGCCGTCGGTGGCCGCGCCGAAGTCGGGCGCCTCGGGCCCGGACATGTGGGCGATCAGGTCCTCGGCGTTCACCGGGTTGGGGTCGGGGTGCAGGTGGCCGAAGTCCTCGAGCGGCGTGCCGTTGACCACCGTGCCCGCAGGCGCGCCCAGCAGGCCTTCGACGATGGCGTGGGCATAGGGCCCGCCCACCGCATTCATGGCGTCGAAGCGCATGCGAAAGCCGCCGGCAAACAGCCGCCGGATGGCGTCGAAGTCGAAGCACTGCTGCATCAGCGCGGCGTAGTCGGCCACCGGGTCGATGACCTCCACCGCCATCTGCTCGAGGTGCTGCGTGCCCAGCCGGTCTATGTCCACCGGCGGCGCGTCGCTGGTGCGGTAGCGGCTGATGGTTTGCGAGCGCGCGAAGATGCCGTCGGTGATCTTCTCGGGCGCCGGGCCGCCGTTGGCTATGTTGTACTTGATGCCGAAGTCGCCCTCGGGACCGCCCGGGTTGTGGCTGGCAGACAGCACCACGCCGCCGTAGGCGCCGTGCTGGCGTATCACCGCGCTGGCCGCGGGCGTGGACAGGATGCCGCCGCGGCCCACCAGCACGCGGCCGAAGCCGTGTGCCGCGGCCATGCGCAGCACGGTCTGCACCGCGGCGCGGTTGTGGAAGCGGCCGTCGCCGCCCAGCACCAGGGTCTGGCCGGCGCAGCCCTCCAGCCCGTCGAACAGCGCCTGGACGAAATTCTCCAGGTAGCCCGGCTGCATGAAGACGCTGACCTTCTTGCGCAGGCCGGAGGTGCCCGGCTTCTGGCCGGCAAAGGGGGTGGTGGGCAGGGTGAGGATGCTCATGACTTCAGGTTCCCGCAGCGTCCAGCGCGTTGGCCGCACCCCGCAGGGCCGGCGATTGTTCGGCCACGATCACCCAGACGGGCACTTCGCTCAGCAGTGCGCTGAAGCGGCCCTTGTCCTGGAAGCGATCGCGGAAAGGCGAGGCGGCAAAGGCCGCGCCCAGTCGCGGCACGATGCCGCCGCCGATGTAAACCCCGCCCAGCGCACCCAGGGTCAGCGCCAGGTTGCCGGCGGTGGTGCCCAGGAAGGCGCAGAACAGGTTGACGGCTTCCTGGCACAACGGATCCTGGCCCTGCAGCGCGCCCTGGGTCACGCCGGCGGCATTCATGTGAACGGGCGCTTGTTGCGGTGCGTCCAGGGCCTGCAGCGCCTGGTGGATGTCGACCAGGCCCTGGCCGCACACCGCGCGTTCGGCCGATGCATGGCCGTGGCGCGCTTCCAGCCAGCCCAGCACCGCCTGTTCGCGCGGGGTGCGGGCGGCCAGCGTCACGTGGCCGCCCTCGCCCTGCAGCGGCGCCCAGGCACCGCTGCCGGTGGGCACCAGGCCCGACACGCCCAGCCCGGTGCCGGGGCCGATCAGGGCGATGGCCGCGCCGGCCACGGCCGCGCCGCCGCCCGCCTGGCGCAGCTCTTCGGGGCGCAGCGTGGGCAGGGCCAGCGCCAGGGCGGTGAAGTCGTTGAGCACGCGCAGCCGTTCGAAGCCGAACTGCTGGCGCAGCGCAGCGATGGAAAAGCTCCAGTGGTGGTTGGTCATCTTCACCTGGTCGCCCGTCACCGGGTTGGCGATGGCGATGGCGCAGGCCGGCGGTGCCGCGCGACCCAGGCGCGCCAGGTAGGTGGCCAGCGCGTCGGCCAGGCTGGCGTGCTCAGCGCAGGGCAGGGTGATGGGGTCGGCTATGGCCGCGCCCGGCGCAGCCTGCCAGGCAAAGCGGGCGTTGGTGCCGCCCACGTCGGCCAGCAGGCGGGCCGTGCTGCCGTGCGGTGCATTCATTCGAGCAACGCCTGGCATATCCCGCCTCCACAGCACGGGCCGGGCGGTGGGTCGAATCGTTGACAAGGGTCCACGGCCACTTGACTCCAGGTTTGAAGGGGGATTGCCCAGCATGCCACGAGCCGAGGGTGTTTCCGGCGCACGGCCCCCCGTCATTTTGCGCTGCTCGAGGGTGCGCACCGCGGCCGGAGTCGGCCGGAGGCGGCCGTGCGCCGGATCGATGTCTGCGGCGCCCTGCAGGCGCCGCGGGCGGCCCGCGTGATGGGACCCAGCACCCGCCTGCGCCGGCACCGCAAGCCGCTATCTGGCCAGGTACGAACAAGGTGGACGCGCCGCCATTGCTGGCTTGAGCGCAGGCGGCATCAGGCACCGACTACAGGACTCGACGCGCTGAGCGGCGCGCAAGCGCCGGCAGAGAAGCCATGTTGGTGCACGCCGCACGCGCGGCGCACGCGCGGCGCACGCGCGGATGCACACCGCGGCGCACGCGCGGATGCACGCCGGGGCGATGCGCCGGCAGCGCGAACGGTGGGGACTGACCCTAGCTGGCCGTGACGTTCGACGCCGCGGGTGTTGTGGCGGCGGCCGCAGCCGCATCGAGCGCGCGGATGTTCTGCGCCATGTCCCCCTTGGGGCCCTGCACCAGTTCATAGCTGACACGCCCACCCTGCTTGAGCGTGCGAAAGCCGTCCATCTGCACCGCAGAGAAGTGCGCAAAGACGTCGGCACCGCCGCCGTCGGGCTCGATGAAACCGAAGCCCTTGGCGTCGTTGAACCACTTGACCGTGCCTGACAGCATGACGAACCCCTTCCGACATTCAACTGAAATTTTGCTCGTGCCAATGTTCAAGTGTCAACGAAGTGACAAACCTCTTTGCCGTGTCAGCTTTGACAAACGCTGGTCAAAACTGGGAGCTGGCGCAAGGAGCCGCGCGGTGCCGTAGCCGCGAAGTCTCGGGCCGGGCGCTTGAAGTTTGCAGAAAGCGTCCAACATCACGGCATGGGCGCGGTAATTGCTGGCGTTCGTGCAGCCATGGACCAACTCGATAGAATGCCCCATGCCCGAGGATCCGCCACCGTCACCCCCGCCCAAGCCTCCCGCGGCGCCGCGCCGCGACAGTGGCGGGGCCGTCGTGGCCGAGCGCAAGGCGGCACGCGTCAAGCCGCCGTCGCTGTACCAGGTGGTGCTGCTCAATGACGACTACACACCCATGGAGTTCGTCGTGATGGTGCTGCAGCGCTACTTCCAGCGCGATGCCGACTCCGCCACGCACATCATGTTGAAGATTCACCACGAAGGGCGCGGCATCTGCGGCGTCTACCCCAAGGACGTCGCTGCGACGAAAGTCGAACTGGTGATCACGGCGGCCCGCCGTGAGGGACACCCGCTGCAATGCATTATGGAGGCCGCATGATCGCGCAAGAGCTTGAAGTCAGCCTGCACATGGCGTTCGTCGAGGCGCGCCAGCAGCGCCACGAGTTCATCACGGTCGAGCACCTGCTGATGGCGCTGCTCGACAACCCTTCGGCCGCCGAGGTGCTGCGCGCCTGCGCCGCCAACATCGACGACCTGCGCAAGAGCCTGGCCGGCTTCATCAAGGAAAACACGCCCACGGTGGGCGGCAGTGATGAAGTCGACACCCAGCCCACGCTGGGCTTCCAGCGCGTGATCCAGCGCGCCATCATGCATGTGCAGAGCACCGGCAGCGGCAAGAAGGAAGTCACCGGCGCCAACGTGCTGGTGGCCATCTTCGGCGAGAAGGACTCGCACGCCGTGTACTACCTGCACCAGCAAGGCGTCACCCGGCTGGACGTGGTCAACTACATCGCCCACGGCATCAAGAAGAACGACCCGCCCGAGCCCGCCAAGGGCAACGAAGGCGGCGCCAACCCCGAAGGCGAGAAGGAAGAAGGCGGCGACGCCAAGGGCTCGCCGCTGGAGCAGTTCACGCAGAACCTCAACCAGTTGGCGCGCGACGGCAAGATCGATCCGCTGATCGGCCGCGAGCTCGAGGTCGAGCGCGTCATCCAGGTGCTGTGCCGCCGACGCAAGAACAACCCGCTGCTGGTGGGCGAGGCCGGTGTCGGCAAGACGGCAATAGCCGAGGGCCTGGCCTGGCGCATCACCCAGAACGACGTGCCCGAAGTGCTGGGCGACGCCACGGTCTACGCGCTGGACATGGGTGCGCTGCTGGCCGGCACCAAGTACCGCGGCGACTTCGAGCAGCGCCTGAAGGGCGTGCTCAAGCAGCTCAAGGAACACCCCAACGCCATCCTGTTCATCGACGAGATCCACACCCTCATCGGTGCCGGCGCGGCCAGCGGCGGCACGCTGGATGCCAGCAACCTGCTCAAGCCGGCGCTGAGCAACGGCACCATGAAGTGCATCGGCGCCACCACCTTCACCGAGTACCGCGGCATCTTCGAGAAGGACGCGGCGTTGTCACGGCGCTTCCAGAAGGTCGACGTCGTCGAGCCGACGGTCGAGCAGACCATCGAGATTCTCAAGGGCCTGAAGACCCGCTTCGAAGAGCACCACAGCGTCAAATACGCCGTGGGCGCGCTGCAGGCCGCGGCCGAGCTGTCGGCCAAATTCATCAATGACCGCCACCTGCCCGACAAGGCCATCGACGTCATAGATGAAGCCGGCGCCGCGCAGCGCATCCTGCCGGCCAACAAGCGCAAGAAGACCATCACGCGCAACGAGGTCGAGGAGATCGTCGCCAAGATCGCCCGCATCCCGCCGGCCAGCGTGTCGTCCGATGACCGCGGCAAGCTCAAGCTGCTGGACCGCGACCTGAAGAGCGTGGTCTACGGGCAGGACCCGGCCATCGACGCCATCTCGGCCGCCATCAAGATGGCGCGCTCGGGTCTGGGCAAGCCCGACAAGCCCATCGGCAGCTTCCTCTTCAGCGGCCCCACCGGCGTGGGCAAGACCGAAGTGGCCAAGCAACTGGCCTACGTGATGGGCATCGACCTCATCCGCTTCGACATGTCCGAGTACATGGAGCGCCACGCCGTCAGCCGCCTGATCGGCGCGCCCCCGGGCTATGTGGGCTTCGACCAGGGCGGCCTGCTCACCGAAGCCATCAGCAAGAAGCCGCACGCCGTGCTGCTGATGGACGAGATCGAGAAGGCGCACCCCGATGTCTTCAACGTGCTGCTGCAGGTCATGGACCACGGCACGCTGACCGACAACAACGGGCGCAAGGCCGACTTCCGCAACGTGATCATCATCATGACCACCAACGCGGGCGCCGAGACCATGAACAAGGCGACCATCGGCTTCCTGAACAAGCGTGAGCAGGGCGACGAGATGGGCGACATCAAGCGTCTGTTCACCCCCGAGTTCCGCAATCGGCTGGATGCCATCATCAACTTCCGCGCGCTCGATGAGGACATCATCCTGCGCGTGGTCGATAAGTTCCTGCTGCAGCTCGAAGGCCAGCTGGCCGAGAAGAAGGTCGAGGTCACCTTCACCGACGCGCTGCGCAAGCATCTGGCCAAGAAGGGCTTCGACCCGCTGATGGGCGCGCGCCCGATGCAGCGCCTGATCCAGGACACCATCCGCCGCGCACTGGCCGACGAACTGCTGTTCGGTCGCCTGGTCGACGGTGGCCGCCTGACGGTGGACATCGACGACAAGGAAGCCGTGCAGCTGGACATCCAGCCGCCCAAGAAGAGCGACAAGCCGAAGGCCGAGGCCACCCCGGCGTAGTTACGCCAACCCCGGCGCGCTGACCTCAGCGTGCTTACATAGACGCTGCCAGCATCGCGCGGTACTCCGCGCGGCTGGCCAGCCGCGGGTTGGTCTTGTGACAGTGGTCGGCCAGCGCGCCGTCGATCACGCGCTCGAACAAGTCCTCCGTCACGCCCATGGCCGCCAGGCCGGTGGGCAGGCCCAGGCGGGCGTTCATCGCACGCAGTGCTGCCGCCAGTTCGGTGCCGGCTTCGTCGCAGCCGGCCAGCCCCATGGCTGCGGCCATGCGTTGCAGGCGGTGTTCTCGACGAACGCTGTCGGCCTGCGCGTTGAACTGCACCACCGCCGGCAGGAACATCGCGTTGAGCGTGCCATGGTGCAGGCGCGGATTCACGCCGCCCAGGCTGTGGCTGAGCGAATGCACGCAGCCCAGCCCCTTCTGGAAGGCCATGGCGCCCTGCATGCTGCTGCTCATCATGTTCCAGCGCGCCTCGCGGTCGCTGCCGTCGCGCGTGGCGCGCTCGATGTGCGCCCAGCCGCGCGCCAGGCCGTCCAAAGCGATGCCGTCGGCCGGCGGGTTGACGGCCGGCGCCATGAAGGTCTCCATGCAGTGCGCGATGGCGTCCATGCCGGTGGCTGCGGTCAAGCCGGGCGGCAGGCCCAGAGTCAGATCCGGATCCAGCAGCGCGGCTTTGGGCAGCAGATGCCAACTGTGGAAGCCCAGCTTGCGGCCGTCGTCGACGATGACGATGGCGCCACGCGCCACCTCGCTGCCGGTGCCGGCGGTGGTGGGCACGGCGATCAGCGGCAGCACCTTGTCGGTGATGAGCGCACTGCCGCCCTCGATGGTGGCGTAGGTCTTGAGCGGCCCCGGGTGCGTGGCGGCGATGGCCAGGCCCTTGGCCAGGTCGATGCTGGAGCCGCCGCCCACGGCCACCAGGCCGTCGCAGCCGGCCTGCTGGAACACCGCCACCGCGGCGCGCACCGCGGCCTCGGTCGGGTTGGACGGCGTGCCGTCGAACACCGCATGCGGCAGATCACCCAGCGCATCCAGCGCCAGCTGCAGCACCCCGGCGGTGCGCACGCCGGCGTCGGTGACGATCAGCGGCCGGCGCATGCCGATGCGCTGACACTCGGCCGCCAGCAGCTTCACCGCGCCCGGGTCGATGTCGATCTGCGTGAGGTAGAGGATGCGCGCCATGGTGGTTGGGGAGGGTGTGAGCGGGGCCAAAGTATGCTCCGGGCCGCCTTGTCCACGAACCTCCTCACCCCGCAGATGGCCGGCCTGCTGGAGCGCATCCAGCGCGCCGCGCGCCCGCCCCTGCACGCGCTGACCCCGCCACAGGCCCGTCAGGCCTACGAGCGCGCCGCCGAAGTGCTGGACCTGCCGCGCGTGCCGCTGGCGCGGGTGCAGGACATCCAACTGCCCGGCGCCGATGGCCAGCCGCGACCGGCGCGCGTCTACGCCGCAGGCACCGAGCCGCGGCCGGCGCTGCTGTTCCTGCACGGCGGCGGCTTCGTCGTCGGCAGCCTGGAAACCCACGACAGCCTGTGCCGCCAGCTGGCCCGGCGCAGCGGCTGGGCGGTGGTGGCGCTGGACTACCGGCTGGCGCCCGAGCACCCGTTTCCCGCGGCGCAGGATGACGCCTGGGCGGCGCTGCAAGCCCTGGCGGCCGACCCGGCGCGGCACGGCCTGGCGGCGCTGGCCGCGG
>JALHPY010000001.1 GCA_022842305.1 Rubrivivax sp. | reverse complement strand
GCCCTTCGGCCACGTGATCAAGAAACCGATCAAAGCGCTCGTCTGCATCCATCGTTCCTCACGTGAAGAATGAAGAAGTGCGCATAGTACGTTGATTTTATTGACACAGTAAGACTAGGCCCCGCATCGGCAAGGAAGTTCTCCGTGATCGCCGGATTCGGGCTGTCCTTCAATACATCAACGAACTGCTCCATCGGCAGCCTCTGCTTCTCTTTGAGCAAGGCTGCCAAACTCTTCGCGATCTTGTAGGACTCGTCCGTCTCCTTCGCATCCGCTTCGACCTTGATGGGAAGCGGAGCATCGTCCAATAGGCTTCGCTGAGGAAGTTCAACACGCACAATGCTTTGGATGAGGCGCTCCAGGGTGCCCTTGTCGACTGCGTGTACGACCTCGCCCTCTGGATGCGAACTGGTGCCTCCGAGTCGGGCTGCGCCGGCGATCTGGGCGCGCAGAGCGTCCATCAACGGAACCTGATTTGACGATTGAAGGAACTTACCGGTCTCATCCACGACCTCCGGAAGCGTCGGGGAACTTGAAAGCACCGTGATGCCCTCTCCCTCGCGAACCAATCGGTTCAAAAGTTCGTTGTCGATGATCATCGTTTTCTCCCTCAAGCCCTGATCAGTTGAATGGCTGCGATCGCGCAGCGCGTGCTAGACGTCAGCCGCGCACGCGTGACGGTGTTTTCGTTGTCCTCAGCCTCCACGACCGAGACCCTTGGAACCGGTCCAAGGCCGGGGACCTGCTTGCCCACGTGAAGCCGGGGACTGTGCTGGTTGATGCGGGCCTGCTCATCCACACTGCAGCGGCCTGCCCCGAACTGCACAATCAAGCCGAGGTCAACTGGAAGGTGAGCGAGGTACACCAGCAGGCGCGGCAGCGTGGAGACGTTTGGCCTCACCAGCATGCGGGCAGCACGCTCTGACACCAGCGCACGACCGAACTCATCGAGCGTCTCGGATGGCATACCCATCAGGCGCGAGATCAGGAGCGCGCCGGACTCGCTTCGAAGGTAGCCGAGTTCCGCCCGCTGCCCCCTCCCCGTGGGCGACGACTGCATCCGCCGCCTCAGCGATTCGACATTGACCCGCCCCAGACGGTCCTCAAGGCTTGCTGCCAGGGCATTGGTCAAGCGGCAGACGTGAGCCGCGCCAGTGGCGTTCATGCCAGTCAGCCGCAAGGCGAGATAGCGCACCTGTTCATGTTCGGTTGTGTTGCCGGCTGCTGCGGCAAGTTTCGAAGCAGGCTTTGCCGGCGGGGCTACGGCATCGGTGACGCTGAGCGTCTGGAGCTTCAGTTGGCTGGCCGCATACTTCAGCGCCCAGCCCCAGGCATCGAAAGCTTTCCCGTCCTTCTTTGCCCTGCGCCGCGCCTGCACAAATGCGTTCGCCGCACCCGGCGACCACTGTCGCTTCAGAAGTTCCAGCGGATCAGCGTGCCTTGCCAGGGAAGCCCGCGCGAAGACGGACAGCAGCAGCGCCCAGATCGCAAAGTAGTACTTGGCGAAGGTGATCGCGTGGCCGTGCCCGACACCGACGATGATCTCGATGAGCGCCGGCACGCCCCGTTCGGCTAGCGCCCGGCAGAACTGGACGCACTGGGCGGTTGTGGCCGAGCCCGTGACCAAAGCCCGCATGATGGGCTCCCATCCGGGAAGCAACTTTTCCAGAGGCGCAACCGGTCTGGACGCATGGGGGCGCGCGTCAGGCTCGCCGACCGACTGCTTGATGGCGGCCGAGTAGCTTGACGCCAGTTCATTCACCACCGTCCAGTCGTCGTCCTTGGCAAAGAGGAACAGCCACTTAGCACCAGGTTCGGCGGCGCGGACCAACGCCGCTACCTGCTGGAAGTTGGCCGCCAACGCTGCACCTAGCATCTGCAGGCGCCGCGCATGCTCGGACTTCAAGTGCGAGAACCCATCGCTGGTGATCACCAGGTAGCCGAAGCGCGAAACGCCGTTGAGCGGCAAGACGGCCGGCTCCACAGCACGTAGGGAGGCCTCCCAGCGCAACTTCGAGTAGATCTCCGAGAGTTCTCGATACAGCGGGATCTCGGCGAATCGCCCGATCATCAGTCGGTCGATGCGCTCCCGATCTGCCCGAAGAAGCAGCGTCGCAGCAGCGGCGCGGCGCATCCCGTCGCCCACGCCACGCGCTCCACCGGCATCGAGTAGTTCCTCAGGAATGCCGTATCCCTCACTGGCCAGAGCCCTGTAGAAGCTGCGCAGCGCCGTCTGGAGAGCCTCCGTCTTCTGTGTGCCCTTCTCCGTCGAGAGGACATCCTCGTTCCACTCGAGCCACTCCTCGCTCCACTTCTTGAGCGGCTCCGCTGGACTGATGCAGAACAGCCCCTTCTCGAGACGCCGCAGATACGCGCTCCCGCTACTGACCTGCAACGGTCCACGAATCCCGGCCTTCCAGGGAGCGGCGCGCTTGTCAATCCAGACGCGGATCGCGATCGCCCGGGAGTCGTCCGCGAGGTTCATTCTGGAGGCTTCTTCGGACAGGCCTTTCCAGCGAGCAAAGTCCTCACCGAGCCTTGCATCGTCCTTACCCCAGTGGTGCACGCGCTCGAGCAGGGCGGTTAGCGGAGACGGGGACGGATGCTTGCCTTGCGGGCCGCGGATGACGGGGGCCGGCAGTAGCAGCACCTCGTCAGCGGCGTTCACATGGTTCTGCGGCAACGCGAGGCGGTAGACGGATCGACGGTTGATCGTCGCGGACTTGAGAGCCGGAGACGCCGCTGCCAGACAGAATGGAGTAACGACAATGCGGAGATGCAGTTCCAACAGGGTGTCGAGACACGCGAGCGCAGCTCCGTGGTTACCAGGCCAGTTGCCACTGGGCAGTTCCCGTTTCACCCATGCCGCGGCCTGCGCGCACGTGAGATCCCAATCGGGAAGCGTCCCCGAACCATCTGCCTGCAGCTTGAGCAATGCGATGGCCGCCGGGGCTTCAAGTGGTCGGTGAATCTCCGCAACACTGGCGTGCCTGCTCCAGAGCGCGAGAGGTGCACCGCTGGCCACCTCCTGAAGGCTCCCCGGTTGACACCAGATTGCCTTGAGGTCAACCATGGAAATCCAGTTCACCACACGCAGCACCAGCAGAAGCGCTGCACCAGCCTCTTTAGGCCACTGCCCGGCAAGCAGCCTGCCACGCAAGTACTCCTCGACACGCAATGCGGCGGGCGTGTGGATGCTCCACGGAGGGGGCAGCACTCGAGCGCGCGAATCCGGGGCACGAGCCTCCACCGGCTTGGGGGAAGGAAGTTGACCGACCAAAGCTGGCAGCGGCAGCACGAACCTGTCCTCTGGTCTCAGAGCCGGCGAGCCCATCGGCAGGGTGATCCAATCCAGAGCGGCCCGGAGTTGACCGAGCGCGTACTCGGGAGACACCGCACCACCATCCGAGAACGGCTCGGCATGGCCTCTGTGGTGTCCGCTGAAGGCCTTGTTCAGCCAGGAATCGACGTCGAACTCGACACAGCTGTTGATCAATGTGTGTCGCCCAACGTTGAGCTCGGCACCAAACACCTCATCCGCGATGCCTGTGAGCGTCTCCCTGCTCAGCGGCTCGCTGGCAAGGAATCCAGCGTCGCCTCGGACCTCAAGTACGTAGGCGACGAAGCAGACTTGGTCACCTCGGCGCTCATCAAAGCGACGGCCCTGAGGGCTGCTGGCTGGTATTCCCAGCCTGGCCGCGTGCTCCACGAAGCAGTCCAAATCATGGACGTGAGCATCGAGCGCTTCCGCTAGCAGTCCATAGACAGGAACGCCACGCACCTCGGAATAGTCGTCGACATCCTTGTCACGCAGAAGGACATAGAGCGCGCAGCCATAGAGCATCGCCCACGTCATGCGCTCCAGATGATTGCCGCGGCCACCGGCCAGCGTGATGATCTCGAGGGCGCGGAGGTGGACAAGGTCCTTCTGCGCTGCCAGCAGGTCGGCGTGTGTGGTCGCCGAGCCCATCCGGCTCCTTGCCGCGGCAGCACGCGCCCGAAGTTCCAGCACCTTGCAAGAGAACGCCTCGACCTCCTGGGCGATTCCACGGCCGACGTGGCTCGAAGCCTCGGTTCCGGGGCTCGGTTCGCCCCACTTGAGGTGGGCGTAGACGGTGGCCACCTTCCCGTGCAGGAATTTCCTTTGCAGACGGATGTAGTGCAACATCGCCAGTGCCAACTCGTCATAGTTGAGCGAAAGCAGGCCTGTAGCGACGTCGCCGGTGTAGGCGCGATACACCTGCCAGATCGACCCGGCGAAGCGAGCGTCATAGACGGCGTGCAGCCATCCTTGACCCAGCCCGCGCAGCCAGGCTCGATAGCCTTCGAGGAAGCGCTGGGCGTCTGCTAGCTTGTCGGATCCAGTCAAGAACTCGACAACGGTCTTCGCGTGAGGATGCCAAGCAGCGTACGGCGCAGCCGCTTCCGTCGCGAAACCAGGAAAGGGAATCTCGACCACCAACTCTGAGGGCAGGTCATCGGGGGACATCGCGAGGGCCGCATCGGAGTCGAGGATGCGGAGCAGGTTCCACTTCAGGCTGCGAAACCCGTCGTTCCAGAAGTCGGTGTCCTTCTTCATCGGGACAAAGAGCGCCATGTCCCCCGGCAGCGAGGATAGAAGGCACATGACGGCGAAGAGCGCTTTGGCCAAGTGCGGGCCGCGGCCCTTGATCTCCTTCGCGATGGCGCTGCAGATGACCTCCAGCTCTTGCAGCGTCTGGTAGTCCCACTGCATCAGGACTCCAAAGTGGGCACGGAAGCCGGACCGCATCGACCGCTTGATCAGCCAGACGACGAAGTTGCTCTGCGGCTCGAGCGGCGCTCGCTCTTCGGCGGGATCGCCTTCGTCGCCGCTCCCATCATCGCGTGGCGGATCCTTTGGCTCTACAGGGCCCGAACCCGCTTCTCCGCGACCCTGCCGTGAAGTGTCGAGGTCGGCAGGCCTAACGACGGCTATGGCGCGCGCCTCCTCAATACCGATCAGGAATCGTTGGATCGTGGGATCTTTAGCACCCGCGATCCAGGCTTGCAGATCCTCGCCCGTGGTGGGGAAGTCGTTCGCCAGCGCCGCCCAACCCGGGTTGCGACTCTGCCTTGGATCGCCACTTCGCAGGAGCGTTGCAAACCCAAGACTCAGGGCTGGCGGTACCTCGACGCCGGCACTCGCGCTGGCGATGATCGTGAGTCCAAACTCACCCTCGATCACGGAGGTGGTTTCGGAGTCGTGCGTGGAGCGAATCGTCTCCAGGAAGACTCCGAAGCCTCGCCGCCGCTTCAGGTCGACGCCGAAGGTGATCAGTGCTGACTCTTCCTCGGCAGCCGCATCTAGAAGCCCGCGGAACTCACTGGCTTGTTTAACCCACTCTGCTACTACAGGGTCCTCTCCAAGCTTCGACGCAGCCTTCATGTAGCGCAGTGCGTTCCTCACGGCCAGGGCCAAGGCATCCCATTCGTCGGGGGCTCCCAGCGCACGAACGAGTCGCTCCGCTGCGGGCTTGATCACCTTAAGTGAAGGAGGTCGAGTCATGTTGAAACTAGCTGACGAGAATTCGAGTCATGCGTTCGCCAGAAGGCGGGCCCGGCACCGAAGAAGGACTTCCGCCTGACCCCTTCGGGTTGGGCGTTGAAGCTAGTGTCATCTCGACGAAACAGCCTGGCGGAAGTACCATAAAGAGCAAATGTCAAATGTTGGCTTCGACGGGTTCGTGCCTAGCTGAAGATGGCTAGCGAGCTGCCTTTTTGGGTTCGATGGCTTGGAGACCGCAAGGTGTTCGCGCGGGCGCTTCTTGCCCACGGCGTCTCGTTGCTACTCGACGCGGCCCTCCCCGGAAAGACAGACATCTCCCTGCGATACGTAGGTCGAGGAAGAACAACGCGAGATTGGCCCAAGGTCCTGGACGATCGCCTCAAGCGGCTGCCGCGGCGAGCTGGACTCGAGCCCTCAGGCTTCAGCGGGCCGCGAAAGCCCCTGTGCGACCGACTCACAGAGCGTCTGCTCGAGACACGCCCAGCATGGCAGCAGCACCGAGTTGAGTCAGACGACTTGGTACAGGCCATCGGACGTGTCAGCAGTGCTCTGGACGCACTTCCGCCGCTGCGCATCGATGGCGATGCGCATCCACTGCGAGGTACTGAGTTTGGCCGTCTCCCCCAGTCTTTGTTTTACGGTTGCTACCGTGTGCTTGACTCGTCGAAGCAGGAACTGACCCTGCGCACGGTGGATGCCGATGCAGTTCTCCTGATCGGTGCGTCTCGTATCGTCTGGGTACTAAATCAGAGAGTGTGTGTGTTCTGCTTCCGGCTTGCCCTGTCTGGATCGAAGTACTGCGGCGAGCATTGCCTGTCGAAGCACGTCGGTGGCGACTCCAGATCCCGTCAACGAAAGTACGAGCTTGGGAAGGTCGTCGCACAGTCATTTGCAGGCAGCGCACAGCATGAGAAGTTGACTGACCTTCTTATTGGGACAGCAGCAACATCGATGGCTGCTCGCCGTCTTCTTTGGCGCGCCCCGGTCCCTAACGAGGAGGAAGTTCTTCGGGGCCTTAGGCGTCAGTTGGAACGGTCACCGCTTCTCTTGTCTGCAATCGGACGAGACATCCTCGATGTCAAGCTCCTGCATCTTGAGCGCGAACTTTGCAAGAGGCTAGATCCGCTGTGCTATCGCCTCGGAGATTGGAGCGCAAGGCTGCGAGCTGCGGAGCTCTGGTATCGGATCGCGAGCAATGTCGCCCCAGGCGTGCGTGGGCGTGGGCAGGGCACCGAACAACTGATACAGGAAGCTTTGGCCCTGGCGAGGCGGGGCTTCGGCAAGTCCGAGGTGGCTGGGCGACTTTGCATTCACCCTTCAACCATCTCGAAGTGGCTGACGCGCATGCCCCAACAACAAGACGTTCAGCAACTTGCTTCGTGTTTTGCGAGTGCGAACGCAACCGCGGTGTGATGCGACGATGCGCGTCAGCGCCTCGGCACCACTTCGAGAAGGCGATCGACAGCGGTCCAGTCGACGGGACCTCCTGCGGCGCAAGTGAAGGGGAAGTGGCAGTCTTGCAGGCCCATGGCTCACAGTGTGAGCTATCTTCCGGCGTCACCGCCACATCCGAGATTTATCGAGACTTTGCGCGGGATGCCAGCGCCCACCCCATCTTCGGCCGCGGTCGGTCAGTCGTCGCCCTCGACCTCATCCGGCCACACGGCGTCCGCCATCGCCTCCGCGTCGGCGGCCGTCAGGCGCCCTTCTTCGAACAGGTACTCCCAGCGCGCCTGGTCGTACTCGTCCTTCAGGGACTGCCAGTAGCCTTGGATCACTTCCCGTGCGCCAGCCACGGGATCCTCGCAGTGCGCAAACGTGGCGAGCACCCGGTCGCAATAGCCGTCGATCTCTGGCGTGTCCCTTGACGCGGTGACGGTCCAGCGGTTGAAGCCGGGCAACCAGCCGAGGTGATGCGCCTCCGGCCAGGAAAAGCCGGGACCGCTGTCGGCCCAGTTCACCTCGAGAAGCAGGAGCGGAAGGGCCCGAACGGCGCGCTTGCGCGGCCGACGCTCCTTGCGGGTGATGATGACTTCGCTCTCGCGGGCGCTGCCCCACACAGGCAAGGTCCCCTCAAAGCCCGCTAGGACCAGCCGCGCGACGGCATCGCTTACAGCGCGATCGATCCCGCAGTCCCCGACACTACCGTCGGCGTCCTCGAGATGCACGACACCTTCCGGCAGGTCGCCGGCGTGGTTCCGGACATCCAGCGACGCGTCACCGGGTATGGGTGGCAAGCCGAGGCACTTACGAATGATCGCGGCCTCAACCGGGTGGAAGGCCGCTGCCACAACGTCTTCATCGACGCCGGCCTCAGGGAGCACGGTGACGGCAGACATCAGGACACCTCCTGGCGGACGAGGTCGGCCAGAGCGCGCAGGCCTGCGGCATCAGTGGTGACCTGGAGAACCTGCCGTTCGGCCTGCGGGTCCTTGGCTCCCTCAAAGGCGGTTAGGATGGACAGCGAAAGCGTTCCCGCCGGTGTGTGGAGGCGCCGGATCTCTGCGCGGTACTGAAAGCCGGTGCTGCAGGCAATGATGGCCTTGGCCATGGAGAACTCCTGGACCCCGCGTGCCGATGGAGTCGGCAATCGAGGCGGGGGGAGCTCGGTGCGCGACCTTTAGGCGTTGGTGACGCGGCGCCAAGTAGTGCAATAAAGCCCGCGGCCGGCTACAAGCCAACACCAACAGCTTAGCAGCGAAGCACGCCGCGGGGAGCCATTAGCCAATTGGTGCGGGACGAGGTCCGCACCGCTGTCGGCCACTTTCCCTGCGGACGGCTCGACCAAGACATCATCGACCGGTACGGCGCCATCGCTAACCAACGTCGACAAATCGACACTGCTCAGAAGCGTGTGTTCGTCACCGCGCCGCTTCGCAGTGTCAAGCCGTTCACAACGAGGACATTCAAGCCTAGAACCTCAACGTGCCAAGGTCGAGAGGTGGCGCCGGAGAACTCACCGCCGGCGCATGCTGGAAGCGCGATGCGACCCCAGGGCGGCGATGCCTGCCGCGAACATAAGCCAGGTCATCGGCTCCGGGACAGCCTGGACAGCCCAAATGCTATGGAGAGTGCCCGGTAGGGCGATTGAAGTTGCGTCGCCGAACGGAGACCATGTGCGGAATGTTCCGTCCCTAGAGTTGAACTCCGACGTCCAGTACGAAGTGGGAGTCAATGCCCCGGTGAAGGGAGCAACTAGCATCGTGCCGACACCATTGCTGCCCTGGGTCAGATACAGACTCTGAAACTCCGCGACTGTCGGCAAGCGCCAAGCAGTCAGCCCCTCAAGATCTGCATTGGCTACGACAACCAGTGCGCCCGCATGAGTCGACACGCCGAGCGTCCGCATGTCGCTCCAGTACAAGCCAGTGGAATCATCCAGGAACGCCTCCACTGGGGCAACTCCGTCAAGATTCACCGCCCTGACTGCTGCGTGAAGGCTTGTCGTTGGCAACATCAAGGTCAGTGCCAGCAACGTCACGCTTGCAGCAATTCGCATGAGAGCCCTCCCACATATTGATGATGTCGAACACCATTTGGTGCCTAATCAAGAATTTTGATGGAGCCCCCGCGCATTTCTGTAGTGCCCTACAGCTTCAGTCGGTCAATTCCTGGGATCACCTATTCAGCCACTGCTTTCCATCTGGCCTACCAAGGCATCGTGACCCGAAACGACATCGGCAACGGAGTACAACTTCGTATCGACGCCAGAAAGTCACGGCCGCTCAATGAGTTGCAGCACCCGCACGTGGAGGCTGAGTGACTTCATGAACTCGATCTCTTCCTGCTGGTCCGTGGACACCTGTTCCTTGGGCTTCTTCACTTCGACGAACCGGCTGTACTCCGGCTTGTCAGTTGGGGACTGGGCAGGGCGGGCGATCAGGTAGAGGTCGGGCACGCCGGACCGTCCATGGTGAGACCGAGCCATGTGACGATCAATCAGCTTGCCCAATCGCTCCGGACCGATGTCAAGTAGAAGGGCCCGAAGCATGACCGTCTCGGGCAGACTCAGGTGCCGCCGCTTCAGGGTTGATCTGGCTTCCTGGACATGTTCTTCGATCTGGTCGACGGACAGTTCGCAAATCTGAGCGGGTGCCAGAGCAAAGGCATGGTCGATGGCCCTCCAGAGCGTCGAACTCAGTCGGGTTCCTGAAAACGTGTACCCGTCCTTCTTGCGACGCCGCCATCGCTTCAGTACCACGGTCTCGGGCGCAGCACGTTCGACGCCTTTTCCTTCCGGATCGACGAGGTACGAGACCCTCTGGCCGAGCCTTTGCCTTCCCATCACGATGTGACTGATGTGTAGTGCAGGGCTCTTTGACAGCATGGGCGCCCTCCGAAGTGGCTTGAACTCCGCGCGGGATTCTGCCAAGTCCGTGTCCGTGGAGGCGTGTCCGGCACGTCCTCACGGCCTCGCCGGCGCCTTGAACACATTCGAACGGTTCCACTCAAGGAACTGCGGCGCCGGGCCGTCTTGAGCCGTCAGCGGCGGCTTCATTGGCTGCCCATGGTGCGACAGCGGGCCATCCGTGCCGCGATTGGGGGCAATCGCATGCTTGCTGAACACGATTCGCAGCTCTGAAGGTTCGACTGTGAAAGCACCGAGGTCAAAGAGCTTGTGGTGCAGCGAGCACAGGCACAAGCCATTCGACTCGATATCCGGCCCGCCGTGCGTGTGCCACTGGATATGCGCAGCCTCCAACCCCGCGGGCAGGTGTCCGACCCGGAGATCGAAGCCGCACACGCAGCACCGGTACTCGTAGGCAAGCAGCACGCGGTCGCGAAAGCCCGGGTCACGCCTTCTCTTCCTGGTGCCGGCCGCTGCCTCGTCAGTGATCGCGGCGTATGGCGCGCCCTCGAGATCCAGCCCCAGTTCGGCCACGATGTCGGCATGTAGGCTCGAAGGAAAGTAGTCGTCGAGGATGCGACGGGCGACGGATTCCAGCAGCCCCGGGTTTGACTGGAGTGCCGCGTGGATCTCTTGCGAGAAGCCGGCCTCGACCCCTTCCTGGCGGAGTTCGCCGAGGTTGGGGGTGGCCGCCCTGGGTCTGTCCTGCAGCGAGGCCGGCCCGCTGATCTTCCAGAGTGAGCCACCGAGATCGGTGCCCAGGTGCCAGAAAGGCAGGTGCCGCCGATCGGCCGATCCGGTCGGGCCGAACTCCATAAGCAAGGACTTGAGCTTCGGCTCGACCGCGGCGAACGGGGCCAGCCGGGCTTGCTGGTGCTGCACCCTCGCCAACGCCAGGAGCACCAGCAGGGGCTTGTGCGGCGCGTACCGGCCATCGGCCTTGGCGGGCTTGATGCTGGCGAACGCCGCCCGAACCTGGTCCGGGGACAGGGGAGTCATCTTCACGGCCAGTACCGTGCCTTGTCCGGGATCACCCACCGGACACCGCCCCGGGGATCGGCGACATCCCCCGAGCGCCTGGGGATGAGATGCATGTGCATGTGCGGCACGGTCTGGCCGGCAGCGGGGCCGTCATTGACACCGATGTTGAAGGCCTCGGCCGCGAACTCCCTGGCCAGCGCGATACGAGAGCGCTCCAGCAGGCGCCACACCGCTTGCAGTTCTTCCGGGGTCAGGTCAAAGATCGAGCCGACATGGCGCCGCGGAATCACCAGCGTATGCCCTGGCGTCACCGGATAGCCATCCCGCACGACAACCGCCAGTTCGTCGCCGTCGATGATCCGCGCCTGCGGCAATGAGCAAAACGGGCATTGCCCGGACGGCATGGCGTCACCGCCCCAGTTCGACGTACGCGTGCCCAGGCCGGCATTCCGGCCGATGCCCTGTCGTCGTGGCATCGTTGAGCGCGATTTCGTTCATGGCGAGAAGTGCCAGGAGTCGCCTTGCTGGCTGTCGCAACACTTCTGCTGGCTGAGCAGGTTCGGCTCGGCCATCGGCGGTGGCTTCAGAACGGCACATCGTCATCCTCGTCGCCACCCGCCGGCGCCGGGCCTGCCGGCGCGGCCTGGGCTGGCTTGCGTTCCGCTCCGCTGCCCTGCAGAGCCTCTTCCAAGGCCTTCTCCACCGCCTCGACCCGGCCCTGGCAGACCTTGTAGGCCGCCACCGACTCGGTCACGATGGAGAGCAGGTCGTCGATGTTGGGTTCCGTCTGCGCTCGCAAGGTCTGCGCATGCTTCTGCAGCACGCCCCAGGCCTCCTTGAAGGTGGTCTCGCTCATCGTCCTTCGCTTCCTTCCTCTGTTCTGACCCGGGCAGGCAGCCGCCCGTCCCGGAACTCGATCTGCACCAGGCCAGCGGCGCGCGCTGCGTCGACACCAGTAAGCGTCGCACCATCCTCGGCGCGGACCACCGCAAAGCCCCGTCCCAGTGTCTTCTCGGGCCCCTGCCCAGCGATCTCGCGCATAGTGGCTTCCGTGCGAATCCTGGCCTCGACCACCTGCCGGCGCGCGCCTTCAGCCACCTGGTCCAGCGCGGCCCGTGTCCGGTCTCGTTCCAGAGCCGTGTCCCGGTGGCCACGCTCGACGATGTCCGTCAGGTGCCGATCCGCTCCCTGCCGCGCATCGACGATGCCTTGGCGGGCGCGGGTCGCGATCTCGGCCAGCACCGTCGGCAGGTCGTGTCGGGCCTGTTGCAGGCGCAGAAGCGACTGGTGGCTGATGAACTGAAACTGCCTTGCCGCGAGTTCACGGCCATCGCGCAGCGCCAGCAGGGCGCCGGCCCTGATCTCGGCATGGACCTGCTCCACGCTGCTGCGCGCGCCTTGTACGGCTCTCGCGGCCGACTGAAGGATGAACTCGTGGCTTGCCCTGGCCTCGGTCGCCCGACGGACAATCAACTGCTCAATCCCGGCAATGACCTTGGACGGGGTGTCGAAGCTGATGTGGGCTACTTCGTCCAGGACCGTGCTGTCGCGCTCGTGGCCTATGCCCGTGAGCACTGGTACCGGTGCCTCGCAGACCGCGCGCGCCAAGTCGTAGTCGTTCAGCCAGGCCAGGTCATTGACCGCCCCGCCGCCGCGGATGATCACCACCGCATCCGGAAGGGCCTGCCCCGCACTGGCCTTCCAGTTCTCCAGGCCCTCGACCAGCGCCTTCCGCACCTCGGCCGCAGCGCCCTCCCCCTGGAAGCGGCTGTGCGCGACGACGAAGCGGCAGAGTCCCCAGCGCTGCAGCCGCCCCGCCTCCGCCTCGAAGTCTCCCAGTCCGGCTGCGCCCTGTGGCGCGATGACGAGGACGGCGTTGAAGTCCCAGGGGGCAGGCAGTCCCCGGTTGAGGTCGAAGAGTCCTTCGCGCTGCAGCCGGGTGCGTATCTCCCGCTTCCTGGCCTCCAGATCGCCAAGCGTGTACTCCGGGTCGATGGCATCGACGACGAGGCTCAAGCCGTACTGCGGGCTCACATTCGGCCGGGCGCGCACCAGCAACTTGATCCCGGCGCCGAGCACCACGCCGGTGGCGCGCTCGAAGGCCGGCACGATCTGATTGGCCGTCTCGGCCCAGATCATGGCCCGGGCTTGGGCCAGCAGGTCGCCGCCGGGACTGCGCTCGGCCAGTTCGAGGTAAACGTGGCCGCGCTTGGCATCGGCCTTGACGACCTCGACGCGCACCCATTCCCCGTTGCGGTAGGCCTGTGCCACGGCCTGGGCGATGCCGGCCATCAGTTCAGCCAGGCCGACGCCCTTGGCGGCCACCGTGACGGCGGTGGCCGCAGGCTGCGTGGTCGCCGGCAGTCCGGTTCTGTCCTCAGCCGGCAGCCACTGGACGAAGGGGGTCAGGTCGCGGCCGGCCGGAACGTACCACTGTCGGCGCTCGGGATCCCAGCGCGCGCCCAGGCCCTTGACCCGTTCACGGTCCTTGTAGGCGGTCTGGAGGTAGGTCTCGGGCATCGGTGCGGTGCGCTGACAGTCGGGCCGGGCGGGCCCATTGGGGCGGCGCGAATCGCCACTGCCCCAAGCATACGGGGCCGCACCTCCCCGGCACCGGGCTGCAGCCCGGCGCGATCGCCGACCGGTCAGTGCGCCCCGGCTCCCCCGCCGGTCGACTGCGGCGCCGCGGACCCGCGCCACTCCGACGCCTGCGAGAAAGCCAGCTGGCAGCCCGAGCAGCGGTACCGGCCGGAGTGCCGCAGCGCACCGCCGCCGTCGCGCTCGAACAGGCGGTGGTAGCTGGTGGCGCCGCACATTCGGCAGCGGTTGGCGGGAATGGTGCTCATGGCGGTACTCCTGGAACCATGGTTCGCGATCACGGGCCGGACAGGCCGGGACGGATCTCGGCCAGCCAGGCAGGTTGCTGGGCATGATGGGTCCGCCCGGGGGCGCTCGGCACCCCCGGGAGTGGGGGTCACCATCTTGAGGGGTGCGACCTTTGCCACGCACCCGCCGTGGAGGGTGCGCCCGGAAGGTGGATGGCGGACGCACACCTTGCGCGCAAAGATGGCGCTTCGGTTGCACGCAAGGAGAGCTGCATGGCCCGGAGTCGAGTTGATGTGCTGCAGGCGCGCCTGGATCTGGTGACGACGTCGCTGACAGCCTTGCTGCACGTGCTGCCGCCCGAGATGGCCGGCCTGGTTGCCCAAAATTTGCACCAGCATCTTTCCGGCGAACCGGCCACGCCCTCGGCCGATGCCGACGAGGCGGTCGCGGCCGACCTCGGACGCCTGATGTGCGCCTTGCTGGGCCCACCACTTCCAGGCGGCACACTTCCGGACACTAGGACTGGAGCATGACTTGACGGGCTCGATGCGCCAGGGAGGGCGGCCACATTGGGCTCCGTGGCCAACAGCGCCAATGATCCCCGATCGCCGACGTTGGTGGCCTGACACTACGTGAACTGCCTGAGCGGGCGCAATTGCCGCCACCTCGATCGGATGTGCATCCTGGGCAACGGTGTGGTCGGCGCACCCGAGTGGCATCTCGCCCCAATGGCATCGGGCGCACCCGACGAGCAGCGGCGGGCTGCAATTCGCAGCGACCTGTGGGTAAGGGCTTGGATGAACTCAGTGGGCCACATGAACTCGATACCAGCACCCTGATATGGAACAGCCCCCGTCGTCGACATTCGCTTCGAGTCCCGCCTCAGCAAAGGGTGACACTCTGAGGCTCTTCCTGGCGTTGTGGCTCAGCCCGGTGGCGCGCAAGGAAGCCCTGCGGTGGCAGGCCGCCCAGGACTGGCCGGCCGATTCCCGCTTGCACTCGGCGGCCAAGTTTCATGTCACCTTGCCTTTCATCGGTGAGGTGACCCAAGACAGGGTGGCAGAACTGGCCGCGGGCTGTACTGTCCCCCTGGCGCCCTTCAATCTCATACTCGACCGTGTCGAAGTCTGGTCTCGCGGCATCATCGTCCTGGCGCCTACGGCCGTTCCAGATGCGCTCATGGATCTGCACCTGCGCCTGTGCACCGCTGTCAAGGCCCAAGGCATCCAACTGGAGTCACGCCCTTACCGCCCGCACCTGACCCTGGCCCGACATGCGTCCGGCATGACACCGGTCGACATCGGGCTACCCCCCGTGCGCTTGCGCGTGGGCCGTTACGTCCTCGCCGAATCGAGCGCAGGGCAGTACAAGGTGATCCGAAGTTATCCTGCCAGTGTTCGCTGAATTGATGACGCCCGGCAGAGGCTTGCGCGCGGTCGCCGCCACGCCGTGGCCTCTGCCGCGATGTGCCGTTCCGTCGACTCCATTGCAGCGGTTGGAGCCGGTCGCTTGCGGCCAGCGTACTCACGGTAGGCGCCATCGAGCCGACGTTCGACTCATCGGCTTGCGCTGGTCCGAGTGACAGCTATACGAAGTACTGCTGACGTAGCCGGCACCGGCGCTGGGCCAGCACCGCCGGCACCCGGCCGGTGACTGCTGTTCCCCGGGCCGAACTAACCCAACCGACCCAGCAGAGACATCTGCCGTCCTAATCACACCGCGCTAAAGCTGCTGGTCGGCCAGCCCCCACAGATACCCGTTGGAGGACCTGCAGTGGAGGGTAGAGTCGATTGCCGGAAACCTGTCTCTGCCGCCCGGTTGGGGGGTGTTTTCGAGCTTGCGCAATACTGTGGTGACACGCCTACGTGCCGCCTAGTCCAAGGGGGAACACAGAATCATGGACATCGCTCCCGCCACTTTCGAGTCGTTGTTCGCGGCCATGCCCCGTTCGGTGTTCACTCGCAAAAAGCGGGACGCCTTCCTTCGGGACCATCCGCTCTTCGCCAAGTTCTTCGAGCTAGCGCACCATGGCAGCCCAGACGAGAAGCGCCTGTTCCTATATGAACATCCCGTGTTCCTGTCCATGTCGGTAGCGCGCTGTGTAATCGACAGCGAACAACTGCTCGATGCCTTCCAAGCGTTGTTCGAGGAGTTCGGCCTCGCCATCCGCAAGAACGGAATCCAGATCAGTATCACCACGTACGACGATCGCTACCCCCTAGGACACGGACCAATCGAACGCCTCTGGTCCGAGGTAACGCAAGGTACAACGACGCTCCAGCAAGCGATGGCTGCAGCTAGCCAGCCTGAACTGGCTGGTCGGCTGTCCTCGATCTACGCGAGCGCACTCAGCAGAACCAACTTGGCTGCAATCCGCGCGGGCGAGTTCCAACGTCCCAAGTGGCGGCAACAGCTGCTGATGACCGCCATCGATTCGATCGAGATCGCCCGCACTTTAGCCAATGCAGAAGACCTATGGGCCATGCGCAAGTGGGCTGGAGCGGCGTGGGTCGAAGTTGCCACTGCAGCATTCACCGAGGTGGCCGATCTGCGCGTGCTCGCCCACGCCGTCCGGACGGCTGACTCGCTGATCGCGGAGGCGCGGCGACGCGAGGACGCGTACCTGGGACGCATTCTGCTGCGCAAGGCGATTCTTTTCCTAGATCCCTTTCATGTGGGTCGACCGCTCGACGGTTATGCCTCCGCCATCGAGAGCTGGGCCGCGCTCGGGCGCGAGGCGATGGGCGCCGACGCTGTAACGGCGAGCCGGCAACATCCAATGCCAGATCCCTCTGTTGCCCTCCAGACGGCGCTCAGCCTGTTTCGGCAGACGATCGCCACTGGCGGAGGGTTCGATCGGCTCGTCTGCTACTGCGCCTTCGCGCAAGCCCTGTACCGTGCACGCGCGCTGCAAATTCCGGTCGATCCAACCGAACTGCAGGAGGTTGCCGCCACCGCGCTGCAACTCGCCAAGGCTGCCGGTGACACCGCGCGTACGCGATACCTAGCCGAGATCGTGGATGCTGTCGCTAACCTGTATACGCCGCGGCGAGTGCGCCTTAGCGACCTGTTATCCAGTAAGTTGATGGATATGGATGTCGACGAGCGCGAGCAAGTCAACGCGTGGAAGTCGCTTCTTGATTCGCTGGCAGACTCATTTGGCCCGATCGACCTTGCGCCGGGTCCCTTGCGGGTGTGGGACTCGATGTCACACGATTTGCCTGTGGATCAGAGGATCGCCCTACAGGTGCTTCTCGGTTCCACCGCTCTGGCCAGCGAACGCGAAGGCGAAGGACTCGAAATCCTAGGCGAGCAACGACTAGCCCACGAGAACTACCCTGCTAAATACGTCGACGCGATTCGCTGGCTGTCAGGTGCTCTCTCCGTTAACGCTGGCGTGACCGAGATCGCGCGCGGGCGCATAGGGGAGGCTCTGGGCCTCTACTTCAGCGCGCTGCATGTTAGCGCGAGCCTCAAGTTACCCTCAATGCGCTCGTCGTGCATGGAACGTGTGCTCGATCTTGTTCGAGCGCCTCAGGCCCAGGTTGACTTGATGGTTGCGCTCTACAACTACGGGCTCGCCTTCGAACGGTCGATGTCCACCATGGACATGTGGAACCTGCAGCAGGTGCAGCGTCTAGCAAATGCTGCGATCGTGCAGGATGGTCTTGACCAAGGAGCACACCTAGGTGCCCTTTGGCAGCTGTCCAAAGGTTTGCGGCTCGCGACCATCGCCGGACGCGGTATGGCCGATCTCACGCGGCTATTTGGGCCCGAGGAAGCCGGGTTGGAGCAGGCGCTCGAGGAAGCCTTCACAGCGGGTGACGTCGCGCCGAGGGAGGATGACAATGAAACCGTTGCCGCACTGCTGGACTACGCGGCTTCCGTTCTGGATGACGTCGACGCCGGCTCGCGCGAGTCGGCTCCACGATCCCCGCGTGCCCGCTACGACCGCATGCTTGAGGCGGCGTTATTAAGCGCGGCCATTACCTCCCGGACCTTGCCCTACGACTCCTTGCCGCTCCTGGGCGATGCAGAAGTACAGTCAGCACTAGGCCCCAGCGACGTGCTTGCCAACTTCTATCTGGGCCAGTCGCTGTCGGGGCAGTTGACGATCTACGTGATGATGCTTACCTCCGACGAGAGGCGAATTTCAGCTATCACTGCCGAGGGCATGCCCAACGCCTTATTGGTGACCGACAAAGTGATCACGCATCCGCTGGCGTTGTTGGTGGCGTCGATTGGACGCGGGATCCAGAGCAACCCGCCGGTCGGCGCTGTGGTTGCCCCAGATGCTCTCGCGGAACTGCAGCTGTTGTACCGCGCGCTCTTCTCCGGCCTTGGCATCGTTCTCGACGAACTGCATGCCGCGGGCAAGACCCATTTGTGCATTGTTCCCCATGGGCCGCTTCACTTTCTGCCGTTCCACCTGCTGGGGGCAGGCGCGTCGCCCCTGGCCGATAAGTGGGTCGTAACCTATTTGCCCAACCTCGCGCTGCTGAACATGGACGCCCGGCGCCCTCGCGCGCCAACCGACAGGGCGAACCGCGTTGCCGTTTTCGCCTGCGACGAATGGGCATCCCCAGCGTATGGAAGTCTTCCAGAAGCGGTTTTCGAGGCAAAGGCGATTGCGGATTTGTTTGGTGTGGAGCCTCTACTCGAGGACCAGTTCGACCTGAGCCATGTGGTGGCTGCGTTAGGTGGCGCTGCACGCTACGTCCATATCGCTGGGCATGGCGAAATGGACGTAGATGCACCTTGCTTCCATCACTTGCTGATGGCACCGCGCGATGGCAAAGACCGCAAGCTTTACGCGTATCAACTGCAGGGGTTGGATCTTCGCGGCCTTGAACTTGTCACCCTCAGCTCCTGCCAGACGGCGCTCGGGCGCTTCGACATAAGCGATAACCTGCGCGGCCTGCCTGCATTTCTGTTCATGTGCGGAGCGTCGGCGATCATCGGAACGCTGTGGGACGTGGAGACCTCGGCGGCCGCGACGTTTTTTACCGCGCTCTATGGGCAACTCAAGGAGGACGACGACCGCCTGCTTGCGTTTGCCCATGCACAGCGTGTAACGCGCGAGCGTCATCCCGAGTATCGCGACTGGGGTGCGTTCTGTTACATGGGTGACTGGAACAACCGTCGCGAGCGATCGTCCTGGCGTTCTGTGCCAGGCATTCCTTCGCTTCGATGGACCGGTAACCTGTGAACATGGGTTACGGGCGCCGGTCATGGGCATGTGAGGAGCAGTTTGTAGGCGCCACTCTGTGCCTTCCTAGCCCATGACGCTAGCTAAATGACTCCCTCGTGTGCAACCGCGGGCGTCCGTCAGTGAATGGTGTCTGGCAGAAGCCTTGCCAGCAGCTACCGTGACTCTGCTTCGCCGCCATTGTGCTGCTGAGTGAGCCTCACTACATTAGCGCTACGAGCACCATATTTGGGGGAGGCCTGCATGGCTCTTTTCGGACTGTTCAAGAAGAAGTTTCCGCCGCCGCCTGCGCGCGCGAGTGTCAACACCGTGACAAGGTTTCGGCTCGTGCAGACAAAGTGTCCCACATGTGGCGCGCTCATAGAAATGAAGATCTACGACACGGTGGATGCTGCTGAGGATGGCCCCGCGTTCTTGCGGCTGCTTGAGGCCCGCCTGAATAGCTCGGCGTGTAGCTGCGGGCGGTTGATCTCGGCAGTCTGCCCGCTTCTTGTTCACGTCCCGGAATCGCAGCGCGTCTTTTTTCTAGCACCGGGCAAGATGTCTGAGAGCGATCAGAATGCGGCGGCAGACCAGCTCATGCACCGACTTCTCGCCCGCTATCACCCGCCGCCCCCCTATCTGACCAATCTGGACGTCGTGGAGGTCGACGACCACGAGTACGAGGCCTTTGCGGAATACATCCGCAAGAACCAACGGCGTCCACTGATCTGACACCGTGTTCTGGTCGTCAATCTTTAAGCGCTGGAGCGGGAGACCAGCAGCGCATGCCCCTGCCGGATCAAATGAGGCGGCGGTGTCTAGACTCCGGGCTGCACTAAGTAGAGCTGAAGTGAGTTTGCTACGCGCTGGCAGTGCGGCTACAGCCCAGGATCACGAACAACTGGCGGAGGCATACCTCGATCTTGGGGAATACCTAGCCAAGATGCCAGGAAGGCAGGCCCTCGAGAGCGCCGTCAATGCCTTGCACAACGCCACGGCCCTTCAGCTGAAGACTAGAGGCAGCAATCTCGCTCGGGCCGCGGAACACTACGCCGGTGTTGTTCAGCGAATGGACCAGGACCCATGGGAGGAGGGCGAGATCGCACTCCAGTTGTACCTACTGGCCCTGTCCCAATCGCAACGCGTCGGGTCGCACCTGGCCGTTCTTCAGTACCGCGTTGGTGCCTGTTTTTTGCGCCGGATGACTACGGACACGGGCTCGTTCGAGTACGTGGATGTTCGTTCCGAAGGCGAAGGTATGTCGTCGATCGGCATGGGCTCCGGATTGGTAAAGCATCAGAACCTTTCCCTGGCCGGCAGGTACCTCGCCCCCGCGTGGGAGTACTTCAGCAGCGGCGACTATAGTGTCGAAGCAGCGCAGGTGCAGGTTGCCCTGGCCGAGCTGATACTCCAGGGCGGCTCCGCTGAAGGCGTTTGGGTTGCCCCGTGCAACGAGGGGGAGGCGATCCAGGCATTGAGGACCGCTTGCGATGTATTCTTGAAGGAGATGCAGGTCGAGAAGCTGGCCAAGGCCAGGTGCATCTTGGCCGGGTGGCTGGCGAGCGAACAACTGCCAGAAAGACTGCGCGATTACGGCGAAGCCCAGGCGATCCTGGAGGCGCAGTGGCAGGAAGGACTTCTCACTGCCTGGGAGGACCGCGTCTTGTATGCGCGAGTGCTGCTGGAGCTACAGCGACGCTTCTTCGATGGTGCCCTGGAGCGCATGAAGGCGCTCGTTGCTGAAAACGAGAGCTCCACTCCGGCGCCCGACCTGGCGAGGTTGCAACTGCATTCCATCCTGGGCGACGCGTATCAGCTGGTACCCGACGACAAGAAGTCACTGCATCACTACCTGCTGTGCATCGAGGCCGACAAGCACCTTGTCAACGCCAGCGTGTCCCCAGAGAGCCGCAACATGGTTACCGCCGAAAGCCAGCGTGCGTACGTCATGGCATTTCGCGCCTGCATCGGGCAGGGCGAAATCAAGAAGATGCTGCTGCTTGCCGACCGGTTCGTGTCGCGGGACCGGATCGAAGATGCACGGTTCCTGCGCCGGCCGGCTCCGGAGGGCATCCCCTTGTCGCTCCGCAACAGAGAAGACGAGGAACTCCAGAAGCTAAGAGCCGGGCTGAGCGCAATGATCGGCGCGGACAACTCATTCGAACGCCTAAATCATTCGTTCGCCATCCAGCAGTGCCGGCGAACGCTTGAGGCGCTTTGGCAGGACATGGAGGGTATCGACGGCACCGAAGACTACCTTCGCTACCGACGCGGCAATCCACTGGAGTGGGAAGAGGTGCAGCGCTGGCTCGACTCTTCAGCAACCCCTGTTGCCGTCGCCGCGATCGTCCCTAACCATCGCGAAGTCTTCATAGTCCTCTGCGTCAGCGGCCGGCAGCCGGCCTGCATGGCGTTGGAGTTATCCATGCAGAACCTGCACGAGGCGGTCGAAAGGTGGCGCAATAGCGTCGGTCCCGACGCGTTCGAGAGCGTACCGACGCCTGCCAGGTTCCTGCCCGAATTGGAGGGCCTCGCCAAATGGCTCGCAGGCGAGACCAAGTCCGTTTCGCGCCTGTACGTTCTACCCGCCGCGGGGTTGCATGGCGTGCCGCTTCATGCGGTGGACAGCGGGGACGGCCCTCTTGTTGCCCATGTGGCAGTTGCTTATCTGCCCTCGCTTTGGTTGTTGATCCGCTCGGAAGGTTGCGCACAGCGACAGACGGAGAATCTGAGTGCGTTCGTCGCGGGAAACCTAACTGAGGACCTGCCGGCCGCAGCCGAGGAAGCCATCCTCGTTGCGCAGAAGCTAGCCGCGCAGCCGCGACTCGGGCGTAGCGTCAAGAAAGAAGACGTGCTTACCGCGCTGCAGGAGTGCAACGTTGTCCACATTGCCGGACACGGCAGGTTCAACGGGATCGCGGCAATGACCAGCGGAATCCCGCTGCACGGGGAAGCAGCGGTGACTGCCTCGGAGGTCCAGTTTCTGTCGCTCTCCGCTTCGCTCGTCGTGCTCAGCGCCTGCGACCTCGGTCGAGTTCGCACGTCCTCCGGCGCCAACGCGATCGGATTTCCCATCGCGTGCATGTTCTCGGGGGTGGGCAGTGCACTGCTTGCGCAATGGGAAGTAGAAGATGCATTTACGAGCAGGTTCATGCAGTCGTTTTACGTCCACCTGCTCGCGAATCGCAAAGTAAGCCGGATCGATCCTGTCGCGGCGTTGCAATCCACCATGCTCGAGTTCATTTCAGCAGGAGAGCCGCCAGTCGCGTGGGCACCCTTCGCGATCCATGTCGGCAGCATTTCGGAGCTGCGCTGAAGCGCTTATAACGAGTTGCTCGTGCTTGAAGCGCGAGCAACCGCCGGGTCAATGTGCGGGGTGCTAGTCCACTGAATCAGAAGAATTGGTGGTGTCGACGGTTCGGGTTGTCGTACTTCCACTTCAGTGGCTTGGGGCTCTTGTTGTACTGACGGATATAGCGCACGAGCTTCTTGTCCAAGTCCTTGACCGACGTGAAGATGCCCCGGCTGATCACGTCGCGCTGGATGCGGGAGAACCAGTTCTCGACCTGGTTAAGCCACGACGAGTACGTCGGCGTGTAGTGGATCTGGACATGGGTGTGCTGGGCCAGGAACGACTGGACAAGCTCGGTCTTGTGGCTGCTGACGTTGTCGCAGATGACGTGGATCTCACGACCTTCGGGCTGGCTGGCGAGCACATCGCCCAGGAAGCCGACAAACTGCTCGCTGGTGTGACGCGGAGCCGTCATACCCAACACTTCCCCGGTGGCGGTGTTCAGCGCGGCGAAAAGGCTCAGGGTGCCGTTGCGCTTGTACTCGAAGCCGTGGCTCTCGGCACGGCCGGGTGCCAGTGGCAGCATCCGGTCCTTACGGTCCAGAGCCTGAATGGCCGTCTTCTCGTCAACGCAGAACACCGCAGCATGTGCCGGCGGGTTCAGGTACAGGCCGATCACGTCGGCGGCCTTGGACTCGAAGTCGGGGTCGTTGGAGACGAGGTGCCGTTCCAAGCGGTGCGGCTGCAGACCATGCTTGCGCCAGATGCGTTGCACGGCCGAGAACGAGACATCGCCCAGTTCGGCTGCCAGCTTACGGCTGCTCCAGTGTGTGGAGCCGTCCTTGGGCTTGTGCTTCAGCGTCCTGTTGAGCACCCGCGCCTCAAGCTTGGCCACAGGCCGCACCGGCGCCCGGCCTGGGTGCAGTGACACCAGCCCGGCCAGCCCTTGAAGCTCGAAGGCCCGCGTCCAGCGCGTGACGAATGAGTCGTTGCAGGCCAGCTTGGCACGGATGTCTACCCGGCGCTCGCCGTCGGCCCACAGCAACACGCAGCGGGCCCTTCGCGCCAGAGCCGCGCTGCCACTGCGCTTGCGGATCACCGCCTCCAGATCGCCGCGTTCGTCGGCCGTCAATGTCATCCTGTGCATGCCCTCCAAGATGGAGCATAAACAGCCGATTTCAATGATTCAGTGGACTAGTCGTCACCTCCCACCGTTTGCCGATGCGCTGTCCCACCGAATGTGCCAGCGCTAGCTCTGCCGATTGATCTGCCAATGCCCTCCTTCGACGAGACGGGACAGTGCCGCTGAACGCATGCTTCCGAAATAGGCGGGCGCACCGGATAGTATCTGTCCTACCCCAAGTTTCGTAGGCTGCCGCGCCTTGAGCCGTCACCTGCCGTCTCAGCCGCGTCTCGCCGCATGCAAAGGAGACCCTCCATGCCCGCCCCGCACATCGGCCCACTTCAGTTGCCCCGCGTGCAGATGCCAACCTGGTTGCTGCGCTTCGACAAGAGCGGTGCGTCGATCTCGCCGCAGACCCGGGCGTTGCTTCTGCAGCAGCTGAACGCGTCGCCGCCGAGCGACATCGTCTTCTTCTCGCACGGCTGGAACAACGACTTCGACGACGCGACCGAGCTATACGCGCGTTTCCTGCGCGAATATGAGACGCTCGCCGCGCATCACCCGCTCCAGCGCCCGGGCGGCGTGGCGCACACGCCGCTGTTCGTCGGCGTCCTTTGGCCGAGCATTTGGCTCAGCCTCGACAACGGCCCGCAGATCGCCGCGGCCGACGACGCACCGACAGCCGCGGCCGCCGCTGACGACGCGGCGCGCGATGCGCTCGCCGATGCGCTGGTCGCGGCCGGCGTCGGCGGCTCACTGGAGCGCGTCTACGCGCTGCTCGAGATGCCGCAGCTCGACCAGGCGCAGGCAAAGGAGTTCGCCGGGCTGCTGGTGCCCGCCTTCGGCACGCTTGTCGACGACGAAGCCGCCGCTGGTGCGCGCGCCACCGACCGCGACGCGCTGCTGGAAATGCTGAACGCGATGCAGCGTGCGCAGGACGGTGGGGCCGCAGCGGCGCCAACGCGCGACATCGACGACTTCCGCGTGCCCGCGGGCGGCGGCGCGAGCACAGGCGGCACGCCCGGTGCGGGCGGTGTGCAGACCGCGGGCCTCCTGAGCAAGCTCGACCCGCGCCAAGCGCTGCGCCTTTTCTCCGTCTACCAGATGAAGGACCGCGCCGGCACTGTCGGCGCGCACGGCGTTGCCACTCTCCTTCGCGACGTGATGGCTGCGACCGCCGGCGCGGCTACGCCGGTGCATGCGGTCGGCCATTCCTACGGCTGCAAGGTGATGTTGTCAGCGGTCTGCGCGCCGGCGCAGCTGCCTCGGCCGGTGCAGTCGCTTCTGCTGCTACAGCCGGCGGTGTCGCATCTCTGCTTCGCCAAAACCGTTCCGCGCATTGGCAAGCCCGGCGGCTACGTCGCTGCGCTGGCGGATGACCGCGTGCGCGGGCCGGTGCTGTGCACTTACAGCCGCAAGGACTTCGCGCTGCATAAGACCTTCCACCTCGCGCTGCGCCGCGACAGCGACCTCGGTGAGCAGGATATCGGTATTGCCGGCGACGCCGGTGGCACCAGCGCCGGCCAGCCGCCGAGCACCTTCGCAGCGCTCGGCGGCTATGGCCCGCGAGGCGCCGGGCAGACGCTGGTCGACCCGATGCCTGCCGCCGGCGTCGCGTACCCGCCGCTCGTGGGCAAGCTGATTGGCCTCGACGGTTCTGCCGGGTTGATCGACTCGCACGGCGACGTGACCTCACCGGCAACGGCGTGGGCGCTGCACCGTCTGGTCTCGCGCTGACGCCAACAACGAGCCTGCCGCGCGCATGGCCTTCAAGATCGCCGCCAACCACGGGCTCGCCACGCTACGCGTTGGCGTGCGGCTTGAACGCGACGGGCTGTACGCGCTCGCCGAGCTCGTCAGCTACGCCGGCGGCAGCCTGGCGGTCGTCGACGGCTGGAAGCTCGACAGTCACGACCTCGGCATGCCGGCGCGGCTGACACCGGACTGGCAGCCGTCGCGACAGCTGCCGTCACCGATGGTCGGCGCGCTTGCGCAGGCGATCGACCGCATCGAACTCGCGCGGGGCTTGCCCCTGTGGCTGCACCTGGTCAAGCCCTACGGCTTCCTCGGCGCGGTCGACTGGGAAGCGGCGCTCGTGCCCTCGCTCGACCGCCCGCTGCTTCGGCTGCCGGACTTCCTCGAGCGGCCGCGCGAAAACCGGGCTGTGCTCGACGTCGCGCTCGTGTGCAGTGAACCGGTGTCCGAGCCGCGGCTGAACCCAGCCGCGGTGGTCGACACGATCGCGCGCGCGGCGCTTGCCGGCTCGCAGCGCCCGCATACGACCGTTCACGTCTTCTGCGACGAGAAACACGTCGACGCGATCCGCGCGCGCTGCGCGGGCGAGCCGCGCATCGCCGTGCACGACCCCGAAGGCGCGCGTGTGCACGGCGTGCAGAAGCGCGGCGGCGTCGGCGGCAGCGAGTTGCTCGAATTGCGTAGCCCGTGGCTGCTGTGGATGCGCGATTCGATGAAGGGCCGCGCGCTCGACGCCGTGCACTTCGTCGGCCACGGCTTCATCGCCGACCAGAAGCCGGCGATCGCGCTGGCCGAGTCGCCACTGTCCAACCACGACCGCCGCGACGCGCGGTACGTCGGCGTCGGCGAGCTCGCCGCGTTCCTGATGCAGACCGGCGCTTGGAGCGCGGTCTTCTCGAGCCCCGAGCACAACTACTCCGAAGCGGGCTTGCGGCTGCTGGCCGACACGCTGGCACAGACGCGGCCTGGCCCGGTGCTTTATCAGCGCTTGCACCCGGATAGCGGACAGGACCTCGAGGAGCTCTACCGCTTTCTTTACGCGCCAGGCGCTTCGCCAGTGCCTCGGCAGCGTGAATGGTTTGCCTACTGCCAGCCCGCGATCGTGATGGGGCAGGAGACCAAGCCCGCGGACACGCCTTGGCTGGAGGGATCGGCGGTAGACCTGAATGCGGCGCTGTTCTCGTACAGCCCGGCGCCAGCACTGACAGCCGCGGCGTTCACCCCGCTGCGCCGGCGCACTCGTAGAGCCGGCGCAGCACAGCCCTCGGACCCTGCCGCCGCGGCACCCTCTCCGCCCCCCGAGCTGCCTAGCTGGGTCTCCGCTGCCCAGCGCTACGTCGAGCAGGCGACTCAGCAACTGCAGCGTGACGTGCGCCGCAGCGACGAACGTGCCGCAACCGTCGGCGGTTTGGCCGAGCCAAGCCCCGCCGCTGAGGAGATCGAGCGCACTCTGCGCAAGCTGCAGTCGATCGTCGCCAGCGCCGCCACGACGGCGGCGACCCGCGACGCGAAGGGCACGCCGTGAAGCGCTCGATCCTGACGATCTCGCAGCGCGATGGCATGCTCGCCGCCAGCGTACAGCAGAGCGAGCCTCCGCTGCCCGACGACTGGGACGAGCGCATCCCATTCGGCTACGCCGCGTCGGAGCTGCCGGCGCTGACCAGCGACGAGCTGGTAGTGAAGTACGGCGACCGGCTCGCCGAGGGCCTGTGCAAGCACCAGGCGATCGCGCAGGTGCTGCAGCGCGCCTTCGGCGCCAACAGCGCCGACATGCACACTGTAGGTCTGACGGTGCGCGCCGACCAGGGCCGACAGATTCGCTGGGAGACGCTTCGCGACCCGCAGGGCCGCTTCGTCGCCCTTGACGGCCGCTGCCACATCGGCCGCACTGTTCGGCGGCTGGCCGGCACGCCGCAGCCAGCTCGCGAGTTCGTACCGCCGCTGCGCGTTCTGGCCTTTTTGTCCGGCGCCGGGCTCGACGCAACCGAGGAATGGGACGCGCTGTCGGCGGCCATATTCAAGGCGCGGGATAAGGGCCTTCCGGTTGAAGCCGACGTGTGCATCGGCCAGGATGAGCTGCGCCAGCAGGCTAGTGCCGAAGCGGCCGCGAGACACCCGGGAGTGATCCGCGTCAGCTCCGTGCCCGCCAGCGCGGCGGACCTGGAAGTCGAGATCCGCGACGCTCGGCCGCACATCTTGCACTTCTTCTGTCACGGCAAGGCAGCGATGGGCGCGTCGTTCCTCGAGCTAGCGACCGCGACCGACCACGCTCTCGGCCAGCCGGGCAGCATCGGCGTGTCGATCGACGTGCTGACGACGCTCACCGAGCTGCGCGACGTCTGGCTAGTCGTGCTGAACTGCTGCGAAGGCGCACAGGCCTCGCCAGAGATCGACTCGATGGCCGAGCGCATGGTCGAAAGTGCCGGCCTAGCTGCGGCGATTGGCATGCTTGAGCCGGTCGCCGTCGGCGAGGCGAGCCGCTTCTGCGCCGCGCTGTACCCGGAGATCTTCTATGCTCTCGAGGACGTGCTGAAGATGCAGCCCGGCATGGGCACGCGCTTTGTCAATCTGGCGCCGGCGATGAGCCGTCCGCGGCGGGCGCTGCGCGACCTGGCGCCGCCGCTGCGCCCAGGGGCGCGCTGGACGCTGCCTGTGCTGTTCCAGACAGAGGAGCCGCTGCAGGTGTTCCGCGGCGGTGCGACGGTGGCGCCGCCGCTACTGCAGCCGCAACCCACACCGCAACCGCCGCCCGTGGCCGCGCCGGCGGTCGACGTGACCTTCGCGCGCGTCAAGGCCGAGACGATTGCCGGCATGCTGGCCGGCCTGCCGCCGGACACCCCCGGCGCGGTGCGTGACGGCATGCTGGCGCTGCTCGACGAAGCCCCGGTCGTGCCGGCAGCGCTTCGTCCGGACCGCTTCGGCCACTTCCGCACCGGCCCGACGGGCGGCGGCGGTGGCGACTGAGCCCGCCGCCGGTGCGGCCGGCTTCACGCTGCAGTGCGCGCTCGTCGCCAACGCTTGGACCGGCGAAGGCGCGTTGGCCGCGGTGCCGTCGGCAGCGTCGGCGCGGGCCTGGGCGCTGCAGCGCGCCAGCGGCGGCCCGGGGCCGGAGACGCAACTCGCCGCGCCGGCCGAATTCGACGTCTGGGACTGGCGCCACCCGCAGGTCGGCTGGGGACTCGTGCTGGCCGACGACCTCAACCTGCCCGAGGCCGTGCGCGCCACTGCCGAGGACGCGCCCGAGCCGATTCGCCGGCTGCTCGCCGCACGGCCTGGCGCGCCGGTGCTGCGCTGGAACGCCGCCCACGGCAACGAAGTGCTGCTGCGCTACGACGCCGAGGGCGGCCACACGCCGCTGTCGCTGGTCAGTGCCGACGGCATCGCGCCCGGCCGGATGCCACGCTTCCTGCTGATCGCTGCACCGCCGACGGCGGTGCCGTGGTCGTTCCAGTATGCGGCCAACCTGCGGCGCTATGTCGGCCGCATCGACCTGCCGCCGGACGGGCTAGCTCGCTACGTCGATGCGCTGCTCGGCGGCTGGGACTTCGGCGACCCCGCGGCGCGCGACCCACGCGCACCGCTAGTCTGGAGCGTCGACCACGGGCCGGAAGACATCACGTGGCTGATGGACCAGGCGATCTCGCGAAAGCTCTTCGCGGCCTATGCCAGCGACGCAGACGGAGACTATTCGCGCCGCAGCGGGCTCTTCGGCGCCGACGCGACTGGGGCGAAGCTGATCGAGACCCTGGCGCGCACGAAGCCGGCGCTCGTCGTCACGACCAGCCATGGCAAGACCGGCCCGCTGTCCGACCCCGACGCGACGCAGGCGACTCTGGGCCTGCCGGTCGACCAGGCGCACGCCGTGCTGGACCTCGAGGCGCTGGCAAGGGACTGGCGTCCGTCTGGGGCAATCTGGTACTCGCACGCCTGCTGCGCCGCCGGCAGCGACACGCGCTCGCAGTACACCGGGCTATTCGATCCGGTGAGCGACGTGATGAAGGTCCTCGACGGCGTCGCCGCGGCCTGCGGGGCCCGCAGCGCGCCGCTTCCGCAGCGGTTGCTCGGCCACGAGACCGCGCCGCTCGCGGCCTTCATCGGCCACGTCGAGCCGACCTTCAACTGGACCTTGCGCGACCCTCGCACCGGCCAGCCGCTGGCGCACGCGGTGCGGCAGGCGCTGTACGAAGGGCTATACGCAGGCGGCGGCGGCCGGCCGATCGGCTGGGCCCTGGCGCGCGTGTTCGACGACGCAGCGGCGCTGCTCGCGCTGTGGGCGCAGGCGCAGCGACGCTTCAACAAGGGCCTGCCGGGGGCGATCGAGTCGGCGCTGATCAACCAGCTCGCGGCGCTCGACCGCCAACACACGGTGATCCTCGGCGACCCGACGGTAGCGTTGCCGCCGCTCGCCGGCCGTCGATGAGGGCGGGCGCTTGTGGCACGGCAAGGAAGTGGATCACCGAACCTTCCCGACCTGAACGCTAAGGCCTAGTGGCCATTGATCCTGCGTTTGGAATTGCGCAGCGGACTCCCTAGGTAACGGTTTGGGTGAGACATGCAGTAGCGGCTGTGCATCGGCTTGGTGCAGGGTTCGCCGTTTCGAAGTTCCCCCGGGTTGTTCCGCAGTTCCACGTCATTCCCGCTTGCAAAGTAGTGCCTGGTAGCTGTCGCTCGCCAGCGGCGGCTTGTGTTTAGGGTTGTCCGACACCTGCCCGTCGCACGCCACGGGCGGGCGCATGCCACCGTCCTGAGGGCAGGTGTTGGACAACCCTAAACAAGAGCCGCCTGTCGAGACAGTCGGCTTTCGGGCGATGCAATTAGTAGACGCGACTCAGTGCTGGCGCGGCGGTTCTTCGAAGAATTGCACAACTGGCGTGAGGCCGAGGTCATGGCGTTCGAATCGCTGGCGTTGCGTATCAGGAAATCTGGAAGCCGCAGGGCCTTCACAGCCGCATCGAGGCGGTAGTGCGTGACCATCCGGTCAACGGTTTAGCTCACTGGTGCTGTACCGGGGGCCTGGCGACGCGACGTTCACCGGACACTCACGAGCAACGCTTGGCCGGGGTGCTGCCCGACATTTCCGACGCTGTGACCGCCGGCGGGCGCGCGTTGGTGGACCATCAATGGTTGCCAGCACCAGGAGCGGCCGAGTCCCTGCTGGTAGGTGGCGGAGGCCGCATTTGCCACCCAACCTTGGCGCCCAGGTTGTTCTGCTGCACTGCGATGGCGGCGTGCCGCGCGATCGGCTGTCGTGCCCGCTGATCGAGCTGGCCCAAGGTGTGGTGTCGCAGTTGCTGGCGCGGCTGCCGTGGTTCGGGCGAGGGAGGACGGGACGGCCGACGACAGCGGTCAGTCTGCTGCACCTGACGCTCGCCGGCCCGCCTCTGGCAACGGCTCTACCTGGTTGACGAAGCGGCTGATGGTGGCTAGGCTGCGGCCAAAAACCGAGGCGATCCGGCGCAACCGCACGCGGCTGCGCCCCAGGCCCTTGATGCGCTCAGCCAGTTCGGCGTCGATGCTGTTGCGGGTGCGCAGCGCGCGAAAACTGCGATCGACCAGGCCATCGTCGCCTGTCGCCTCGTACCGCGCCAGCCACTTGCGTGCTCTTTGCGTGCTCACCCCAGCGGCACTGTCCGCTGCAGCGATACCCATCTCGGCAACCCGTTCGACCAACAGGCGCCGGCCATGTCAGGTCAATCTGGCATTCTTATGACTGTTCACTTGGTCGATCCGTTCTGTGAGTCCTGAAGCGTTGCAACTCCAGTCTCCCAGATCCGGCCGGGTGAACAACCTATTGAGACATCACATCTAGATCAGTGGGCCCAGGGCGAGTTGCACGGCCGTGGTCATGGCAAGGCCCTCTTCCAGGTGGTGGTGTCGATCGAGAGAGCACGGTGTTGTGCCGTGGAGTCGGCCTGAGGCGTAGCGCGGTCGAACTCCTTGGCACGGCTGCCGTGCCAATTCACCTGCAGCCGGCCGGGCTTAAAGGTGAGCATGGCCCAGTTGTTGGTCTCGAAAGCCGGCTCGCCGACTTTCTGCGCCACGCCGGAAGTAATGACCTCGTGCGCACCGTTGTGCTCTACGTAAGCATTAAAGTGGATGTCGCCACCGAGAAAGACGACGCGGCCATGCGCCTCCATGGCCGGCAGTAGCACCTCCCTGAACTCGGCGTAGGCGAGCAGGCGCTCATCGGAATCCCCGCGACTCAAGCATGAGCCCGACGCGATGACGATGGGCTTGTCGTGATGCTCGGCCAGTTCCGCCAGAAGACGGTCGCGCTGAGCGCTCCCCAGCACGGTGGCGCCCAGGCCGGGACTGGTTCGCAGAGTGCGCACGTCCAGCGCGATGAAACGAACGCCGCTGATGGTTTCGCTACCGAAGATGGTGCCCGGGATCTTGGCCGCGCCCTGCAGATTGATCGCGCGATGCATCCAACGGCGAAAGCGTTCGGTCGTCCGCTGCACGTCCTGGGCCGAACACTCGGCGCCCTTCGCATCGTTGACACCAAAGTCGTGGTCGTCCCATATCGCCATGTGGGCCGTCTCTTGCAGCAAGCCCTCAAAGTCGGTGACATCGAACTGTTCCCGATAGCGTTGCTCCAGTGTGGTGTGATCCCACAGGTTTTCACCTTCGAACGAATGGTGCATGTAGACGTTGTCGCCGAGCAGCAATAGGAGGTCAGGACGGGCATCACGAATCTGTTTCCAGGCAGGCTGGTCGTCCCGGGGACGAAGCTTGATCGAACAGCAACTCGCCACCGCCACCTTGAACTCAAGCATCGTCGACTCCTTTGGGTTGATAGCCACTCCAACCCGAGATTGACTGGGTCACATGGTACTGGCAGTGCAACAAGCTCATGTATGCGTTGTCACCCAACCTTAGCAACAGATCAGGTTTGGCAGCCAAGACGTCCTTCCATTCGGGGTGTAATGAGCGAAATCTGCCATAGGCGAAAGACAGAACGGCAACATATTCTGGTTAACATCTGTGTTTTCTCTAGGGCAATGCTGAACAAGCGGGCGCCGCACCTCATCCAGTAGTGCCCATCGCCGGAATGCGCAATTTCAGGCTATTTGAGGCTTCGCAGCACCCAATCGCGGCTCATTATGCCGCCAACGATGCCCTTTTCGGGCCTTCCAGCGGGCCATTCGCCCGCTTCATCGCCCTTATGGGCGCACTTTTCCATCCAGTACCCCTCGCGCCAGGAAGATGTTGGCCAGTCCCAGCGCGACGAAGGCACGCGTGGCGTTCTTGGCCAGGCCCCGGTAGCGAACCTTGTCAAAGCCCCACAGCCGCTTGACGGCCGCGAACATGTGTTCCACACGCGCCCGCACCCGTGACTTGGCACGGTTGATCAGGCGTTCCCTAGATTGTGGCCGTCAGCGGGTTGACCGGGACAAGTGACCGACCTCAGCGTCCTCGAACCGCAGGTTAGTGATGCGCTTTCGCAGATGCTACGATGGGCAGGCGAGCGAAGCAAGTTTCGCTACTGCCCGCCTTTATTGGAGTCACGCTTCAAGCATCTAGGTGAATGCCGGAAGTTCGCACTTCACCTTAACAGCGATATCGTTGTTGGCAGAGAAGACACGAAAGAAGGCGATGGTTGAAGGGAGCTCGCCTTCGATATGAAACACTGCGGTCGCAGGCTGAATGACCATCTGTGCAAGGCCATCTGGCGGATCAGCGACGAAGTCAAACCCGTACCCGCCATCGGGCGGGGTGCCGCCGATGTACATGCGCGGCTCCAGGCGAGAGTTGGTCCATCCAGAGGTTGAGACTTTCCCTCTGGCCTCGATGGTGTATTTCGGCGGATTGGACTTGCTCAAGTACAAATTCACCGAGATGACTTCAGCAATTGGTCTTCCCATGGTAATTCCTTTGAGTTGAAAAAAATTCCACCTGCCGGTCGATAAATGATCGGAAGCTCAACGCCGGCACGTGACTTCCCGCTGCTTCAGGCACCTCCTGAAGCTCGACGTGAACCGCCAATTCCGATGGGAGAGTTTCGAATCAGGTATTGGATCGAGCCCTTCGCTCAGGACGAAATCCAACCCAAACTGGCGGAGGCGGCACTGCCCTTGTTGAGTCAGTGCCCGGGCACAGCACAGCGCTCAGCAGGGTGGTTCGGTAAGCAGGGCTGCGCCGGCGAGCGCCATGACTCGGTGCGCTTGTGATTTCGTCAGTCTGTGCACGGTGCTCTACCTCGTTCAGTGGCAAAGGAGCGCAATCCCTACGACCTGCAGAAGGCGCCCATCTCGGTGGCCCTGTTGAGTAGGGCGCCATGTACTTTCGTTGACTTGCCGAGCACAATCGCCCCCAGTCTAGGGGGCAAATGGATCGATGCCTTGTGCGATCTTCGAACCGTGAAGCACACAGCGAAAATCAGTCAGATTCGGACCTTGGCAAGCGCAGGCCTGCCATCAGAAGGGTTCATCGCCGCACTGTTGGAGGTGCTGCACAACATCATCCCCTCTGATCGAAATCTTTTCGACTGGACGGACAGCGAGGGACGCCTGACGCGCTACTTCTTCGAGGGTCCTGTCGACCATGCGATTGCCAAGCACTACTTTGAAGAGTTCCACAATCGGCGCGAGTTGGAGGTGATGCCTTCTTTCAAAGACACGGTCACAGGCAAGGCTTCGGTTATGGGTGCTGCACAGTTGGACAGCCCAGAGTTCTGCCGTTCCGCGCTTTACAACGAGATTTGGCGTCCGCAGCGACTTAGGACGCGCATCGAAACGATCGTCCACCGGCCAGACGGGTCACCTCTTGGATCGCTGGTGCTGTATCGCGGACCGGGTGACCCCAAGTTCACGCCCTCTGAAGAGCGCCTGTTGCAGCAGCTCGCACCGTATGTGGCAAGGGGTCTGACAACTGGCAAGACAAGCCAATGCGATGATCGGTTTGCGAGCATTCCAACCACTCGGGCCATTGTGTGCCTTGACTCTCGCGGAGAGGTGGCCCAGTTGTCAGCCGACGCGCACAGGCTGCTGCTTCTCGCTCATGGTGACGTGACACCCGAGTCAGCGTCAAAGGTGCCGACGATTGTGGGTTTTCCGGTTCTTTCTACACTCTGGCATCAATGGCATGGTCAGCGCGACGGGTTTCGGGATACCTCGTTGCAGGTCAAGAACGCCTGGGGCCTGTTTGTGTTTGAGGGCTGTGTACTGCGAGCGCCGGTAACTCAAGGTGGTGTTTGCTTGCACATTTCCGTTAGCCACCGGGAATTCGACTTGGTTGCGGCGCGGCGCGCTGTGGACTCGTTCGAACTGACGCCCGTTCAGAAGGAAGTGTGCTTGCTGCTGCAAGCAGGACTATCGAAGACAGGCATAGCTGCGAGACTGGGTGTAGCACCGGCCACCGTGGTGGATCACGTCAGAAAGATTTATAGCAAGCTTGACGTGCACTCCACATTAGAACTCACCAACCAAATAAATGATCGCAAGCAGCGCGGCGAAAAAGCCTCACGATAGTAGTGGGATACTGTTGGGCTGAGTCCGTCTGTGACCGGCACGGGCCTTCCCTATGGACGCGCTGATCAATGGCCAAGTTGAACGGCCGACTCGCGTCCGAAAGGCGGCCGTCGCCTGAACCAGGCCACATCCAATCGAATAGGCAGCGATGCGCGTTCGCTTTTTGCCCTTTCCGGACCGATGTGTCCACTCAAGACGAACATCGGCCATTGAGGCCCATCAGCGTTCGCTTGGCGATCACCAGATTGGCCAGCTCGAACAGCTGCCCTTGGTTCTTGGCCAGGCCCTTGTAGCGGACTTTGCGGTGATGAGACAGGTTCTTCACCACATGGAACGGGTGCTCGACCTTGGCGCGCACGCTGGCCTTCAACTGCTCGGCCGGGTCCACCAGTCGCGCCCACTTCTTCATTAGGTCCAGCGCCCGGCGCTTGCCCGGCTGCATGGCAATGAACCAGGTCGGCAGCTGGGCTTCGGGCCGCTTGTCCGCGCCGCGGTAGCCAGTGTCTCCGAAGGCCGACGTCTCCTGCCCGTGCAGCAGCGCGCCTGCTTGCGTCACGTCGTTGATGATGGCCGCCGTGCCGATGACCGTGTGCACCAGCCCTGACTCGGCATACACCCCGATGTGCGCCTTCATCGCAAACGCACAGTCTCAAGCACGTACAAGTCCGGCCAATTCGCCGGTAGCCCAACCAGCGGTGGAATCGGTGCCAAAGTGCTGGCGACTGTCCAATGCGCTCAGGCACCATTTAGTTCCATGCTGGGCGTGCTCAGCTTTCGCGGGCCGTTACGGCTTTACTGGCAGACCCGGTGTTCCGGGCAGAACCACGGCGAGGCCCGGCAGCTCAGGCGTCACCTCGACTGTCGTGCGCGAGGGCGTGATCGAGACGGACGTCTCTTCCTTCTCACCCTTGAACTGCTTCAGCGCGCTCGTCACGAGCGTCAAAGCATTGGCCGGGGTAGCGTTCTGCAGGTGCAAAGCAAAGCTGCAATCGCCTCTCACCACCAGCACGGCAGTACGTGTCACGCAGTCCGTCGCGCCGCCGAGCCGCTCGACGCGCTGCACGCCCGCGCCCGACAGCGTGATCTCGATTCGATCAGGCCGGCTCTTCTCGTCTACGTCGGACACCCGCACCGATAGCGCTAGGCGAGCGCGTCCCTGCCTGTCGGCCAGCACACGCGGCTCGTCGACGGTGACGGTGGCCTCAAGCCTCGGCGGCGCCTTCGGTGTCTTGGCCAAAGCCGGCGTGATCGCCATGCAAAGCCCCTGCGGCACCTTCAGCGTTCGGTACTCTGCTGCGGTGTCGAAGCACACGAAGTTCGCGCCATCTACCTTGGGGCCCGCACCGGACGAGGGAGACGCCAACGCTAGACCGTCGAACCCGAGTTTTAGCGTTCTGTAAGGCGAGCTGACTTCGAGCCGGCTGGCCAGCCGTGCATCGGCGCCGGCGCAGAAGTACCCACGCACCGGGCCGGCGGTCCGGCCAACGACGTTGAGTGTCGCCCCGGCCAAGGTGTCCGTTGCGCGCAGGCAGCCGCGCGTAAACATGCCTTCCAAGAGGTTGTCTCCTCCGCGCAGCTCCACCTCGCCGCTGAACGGCGCGTCGGTGCCGGCGGTGCCCGAGCCTTTCAGCACGAGGCGTGCAAGCTGCACGTCGGGCAGCACCGGCGGTTCCCAGTAGGCAAGCTCGAAGCCCAGTCCCTGGTCCGATCCGACCTGCTGGCTGACCGGCGGCAAGGCAATTCCCGTGCGCGCGTGCCGGTACGTCACCAAGGGCTTCACCGAGAAGCTGCCGACACGCGTCTGGTCGTCGGGCGACGCGGCCGGCAACTTCACGAGCACCAGCGCAGTCACGTAGTGCGCGCGACTGAGCAGCTCGTGGGTATCGACTCCCTTCTCGCTGGCACCAATGTGGACGCTCAGCGCGTTGCGCTGGGTGCCTAGCTGCCCCACCGACAGCACCGGATTCACCTCAGTACCTAGCGAGCGCAGCAGCTGCGCCGTGCGGCTTCCAACATCCAGACCCAGGCCGAAGTTGCCCCTCAGCGCCGCGAGGCCGGCAGCGAAGGCCCTGGCCTGGCTACGCGCCACCGACGCCGACGACAAGTCCATCGAATCGCTCATGAGCAGCGGCACGACGACGACTTCGTGGCTCTGACCTTTGCCTTCGAAGACCAGGTCAACTTGCGCGTCGTAGGGCGTGTTGCGGCCGAACTGTCTTACGTTGATCTGCGTTCTGACGATGAACGGTGTGTACTCCTTCAGCGCCGGAGCGCTGTTTACGTAGCGGTTGAGCAGCTTTATGTCCTGCAGCAGCGCCGTCGCCAGGTAGTGGGCTAGCAGTGGGTTGACAGTGGCCTGCGGAGCGCGCGAATCCAGCACAGCGGGCAGGGTGTCGGCCGGGGTGGTTGCTGTCACCTTGCTGACGTCACCGGCCTGCGCGGTAGTGCTTTGGCTGGCGGTCTCAGTAACCTTGCCGGCGGCATCTGTGCTGCTGCTGCTCTTGCGCTCACTGGAGAGTTGCTCCGGAGCCAGCTTCAGCGCAGCCTGAATCGATTGCAGGTTGCTGTCCTCAACCTGGCGCGTGGTGGCCATGGCCATCTCAAGGGCCTTCTTGCCATCGATATCGAAGCCCGGCCGTAGCTCGCCTGCAAAGACCTCGAACGGCGCGGCTGCCACCACAGCCACACCGATTGTCCCGACCTCATCGGCGCTCTTTGGGTCGCGTTCGACAATGCGCGGCGTCAAGCTGCAGCCGGCAAGCATGCCCACGAGGGTCAGCACTGCCAGCGACGATGCGCTGCGAAGCAAGGGGGATTTCATGCAGGTCTCCACAACGAAGCAAACGGCGGGCTAATGCTGCAGCCGGACTAGCATTCTGTCGCCCCCTCGGCGGGGGGGTGCGCGAGGCTAGTGTCATGAGTTAGAAGTTCATTGAACTATCTGGAGCAAAGCCGCTCTCTCGTGTACCGTGTGCACACGACGAGGCGGCGATGCGAGGAAGACCGAAGGCCGAACTGGTGCTCTCCGAGCCTGAACGCGAAGAGTTAGTTGCGCTGACGCTCAGGCGCAAGACGGCTCAGGCGCTGGCCCTGCGTGCTCGCATCGTGCTGGCCTGTGCCGAGGGCTTGGACAGCAAGGTTGTCGCGTCGCGACAGCGGGTGACTCCGCAGACGGTGTGCAAGTGGCGCGCACGGTTCTTGGAACTTCGGCTGGATGGCCTGCTGGATGCGCCACGCTCGGGTGCCCCTCGGACGATAGACGACGCGCAAGTGGACGCCGTGATTGCCAAGACGCTGGAATCCGTGCCGGACGGCGCCACGCACTGGAGCACGCGCACCATGGCGCGCGAGTCTGGCCTGTCGCAGACGGCGGTGTCGCGCATCTGGCGGGCGTTCGGCCTGCAGCCGCATCGCCAGGAGACCTTCAAGCTGTCCACCGACCCGATGTTCGTGGACAAGGTGCGCGACATCGTGGGCCTGTACATGGCACCACCGGTCATGGCCATGGTCCTGTGCGTGGACGAGAAGAGCCAGATTCAGGCGCTGGACCGCACGCAGCCGCAACTGCCGCTTGCGCCCGGTATCCCGGCACGGCGCACGCACGATTACGAGCGCCACGGCACGACAACCCTGTTCGCGGCGCTGGACATCGCCACCGGCCAGGTCATCGGCGAGACGCACCGCCGGCACCGCAGCAGCGAGTTCCTGCAGTTCCTGCGCACCATCGAGGCCAACGTGCCAACGATGCTGGACATCCACCTGGTCATGGACAACTACGGCACCCACAAGACGCCGACCATCAAGGCCTGGTTCGCTCGCCACCCGCGCTTCCACGTTCACTTCACGCCGACCTCAGCCTCGTGGCTGAACCAAGTCGAGCGCTGGTTCGCCACCCTGACCGAGCGCTACATTCGCCGCGGCACGCATCGCTCGACGCGGCAGCTGGAGGCCGCCATCAAGCACTACGTCAAGGTCAACAACGCCGACCCCAAGCCCTTCATCTGGGCCAAGACCGCCGATGACATCCTCGCGAGCGTTGAACGGTTTTGTCTGCGAATGTCTAACTCGCGACACTAGGAGTCTGCGTGGCAGAGATCTGGCAGGCGAGGCCGGCCTTGCCGTGCCCGCCCAGGGTGTCCACGACCTGCGGCTCGGCGGGCTCATCGCCAGCCCTTCGGCGCGCCGCCAGCGCCTTGCGTCTTGCCTCACCCATCGGGTGAGTGTGCCAACACCGGCCAAACCTGCGCCAGTGCTGGCTCTGCAATCGATCAGGGGTGGGGAACTGCCGGATTTAGGCTGATATGTACAACGATGCCACATGTGGTTGGAGAAGTTCAAGTGTCGCGACCCTCGCCCTCGCATCGAAGTGAGTCGGCTGCCGGTATGGTCGACCTGCAGGGGATGACTCAGGAAGAGGGAAGTGCCCCAGCGCATCTGCCTCCCATAGACGGGACACGGTAGATGCGCGAGGCATTGCATCAGGCCTGTCGCTCTGGCCTTACCGGCAGCTTTAAGGCGACGAATTCAAAGAGATCGATGTCGCTGATGGGTCGGAAGTCCCAGTTCGCCGGCAGCGGGAGCAGTCGTTGGCCGGGCATCGCCACCAGATGGTTGACCTGCCCGTCCGCCCAGCCGCCGAAGGGCAAGTTCCGAGGTACAGCGGTCCGCCGCCCGGCGAGCCGGCCAAAGTCAGGTATCGGCGCCCGCAGCCATTGGCCTGCGCATCCTGACCGTCTGCACGCAGTCTCAAGCGGGCTCCGCCCGGGCTGCCTGCTTCAGGGGCTGCAGCAGGCCAAGCCCAATCGCCTGCCTTTCGTTTACGGATCTTGGTGCGGAACTCGCCCTGGCTTGACCACCGACTCCGTGAGGAACGCGAATCTCGGTTGGTTCCGACCGTCGACTTCAACGAGGCCGAAGAACATGCTGTACGGCCGAATCCACCACCCGGTCTCGTTGTAAAGCGGCCGGTACACAACCAGTGGCTCCAACGTCTCGCTGTGTCGAGCTACGCCGATGACTTCATACTCGCCGCCCTTGTAGTGGCGGTAGCAACCCAGTCGAATCTCGGGCAACGGATCCAATTCGCTCATGCGCAGGTATCGTACTGCTGGGCGCTCTTCGGTTGACCGGCCACTGCTCCAACCTTCTGCCGTCGACGGCAACAGTCGCCTGGGTCTCAGGCGCCACCTGTTCTCTTGCGGAGGACCGTCAAGCCACTGCGGGGGCGCCCTCAACCAGTTCGACGGGCGCCAAGCAAACCAGGGCCGAAGCCTGCTCGACAGGCGCCGACAGCCAGGCGTCGACGTCGGCCCGTTCAAGGGGACGTCGCTGCGTTCGTCCTGCATGTTCACGGGCCGCTTCGGGTGCGGCCTGTGCATGCGGTTCATCAGCGGGTGGGTGGCCGCGTTCAAGCATCCAGCAGCAGCCAGCGGGTCGGAGGCTTCATTGCTGTCGCTGTTGTGTCGGAGTCGGTGCTGGCGCTAAAGTGAACCTATGGCCCAGGTACACGTGCTGTTCATCTGCAGCCAGAACAAGCTGCGCAGCCCGACGGCCGAACAGGTCTTCGCGAACTGGCCCGGCATCGAGTGCACCTCGGCTGGCACGAACCGAGGCGCCGAAACTCCGCTGACGCCTGAATTGGTCGAGTGGGCCGACCTCATCTTCGCGATGGAAAAGCAGCATCAGCGCAAGCTGTCAGAGCGATTCCGCAGCCAGTTGAACAACAAGCGCGTGGTGTGCCTTGGCATCGCCGACAACTACACCTTCATGCAGCCAGAGCTCGTGGCCCTGCTTCAAGCCAAGGTTGGGCGACATCTCCCAGCGGATACCTGAGTTCGTCAGGGTCGAGCCTTGGCTTTGCGTTCAAACTTCTGCCAGTAGGACAGCGTCGACGGACATCCAAGACGGAGGCGCTAGTCGAACGAGGCCTCGAGCTCGTCGATCAGCCGGCCGACATAGGCCACAGCGTCGCGGATGGGCTGTGGCGACGTCATGTCGACGCCCGCCCATTGCAGCAGGTCCAGCGGCATGCGTGTGCCGCCTGCCTTCAGCACCTCCAGCCAGCGCTGCAGCGCAGATGGACCTTCCTGCTGCACGCGCAGCGCGAGCGCCGTCGACGCGACTAGGCCCACGGAGTAGGTGTAAGGGTACAGGCCCATGTAGTAGTGCGGCTGGCGCATCCAGGTCATGCGAGCGCCGTCGTCCAGCTCCAGCGTGTCGCCCCAGAAGCGCTCGAGGATGCGGCCCTGGCAGTCGTCGAGCACCGTCGCGGTGATCGAGTCGCCCTGCTCGGCCAGTGCAAAGACCCGCCGCTGCAGTTCGGCCTCGAGCAGGTGGGTCACGAAGTTGTGGTGGTACGTGCCCAGCACTTGCATGATGACGGAGCGCCGCAGCCGCCGCTCCTGGCTGCGGGCCAGGATGTGCTGCGCCAGCAGCATCTCGTTCATGATCGACGGCGCCTCGATGAAGGGCATCGCCGGGCGCATGTTGGCGAAGCGCTGGTGCTTCATCGCCAGCGCGAAGTGCCCGCCGTGGCCCAGCTCGTGTGCCAACGTGAACACGTTGCGCATCGTGTCCGACCAGGTGATCAGAATGTACGGGTGCACGCCGTAGGGCGACGCGCAAAACGCGCCCGAGGACTTGCCGACGTTGTCGGCGCGGTCGACCCAGCGCTGTGTCAGCGCGCGCCGCACGAAGTCCAGGTACTCAGGCCCGAGCGGCTCCAGCGCCTCAAGCACCAACCGGCAGCTTTCGTCCCAGGGCATCGGCGGGTTGAACTCGGGATCCAGTGGCGCCTTGAGGTCGCAGTACATCAGCCGGCCGAGCGCCAGTACGCGCTGGCGCAGGCGCGCGTAGCGCTGCATGCGAGGCGCAGTTCGGTCTGGATGACGTCGAGGATGTCTCGGTACAGCGTGTGCGGGACCTTGTGGGGCTGTAGCAGCAAGGCCTCGGTGCTGGCGTAGCCCCGCAAGCGCGCCAGCGCGACGTTCTTGCTGACCTCGGTGGCGAAGGTCGCGGCGCTGGTGTGGTGGTGGGCGCGCAGCCCGGTGGTGAATGAAGCCCAGGCACCGCGGCGTATGCTGGCATCGCTGTGCATCTCGAAGCGCGACTCGAAGGCGTTGAATGAGTTCGCGTGCACCGTGCCGGCAGCGTCGGTGAAGGGCTCGAAACGCATGTCGCCGAACTTGCACCGGCCGTAGACCATGTACGGCGCGTCCAGCACCTCGCCCAGAGCGGCGAGCGTACGCTCGGTCTCGGCCGACAGCCGGTGCGGTCTCAGCGCAAGCAGGTCGTCGAGCAGCACGTCGAACGCGGGCAGGCCCGGCTCCGTCGCGCGCATGCGCTGCATCACGCCGTCCGGCAGCGCAAGGATCTCCGAATCAACGAAGCTCGTCGCCGCGTCGACCCGAGCCTGCAGCGCCGCGACCCGGGCCACTGCCGCCTGGTGGGGCGGGTGCGTGGCGTCCACGGCGTTGCGCAGGTAGGCGAAGGTGCTGACGCGCATCAGCCTCGCGCCGAGGGTCTCGACGTCCGTCAGGCAGGCCAGCAGCGTCGCCGCGTCGCTGCCGAGCCGGCCTTCGTAGGCGGCGAGCGCCTGACGGGCTGCGTCGACGCCCGCGAACTCGGCCTCCCAGGTGGCTTCGTCGGGGAACAAGTCACGCAGGTCCCAGGTGGTCTCGACGGGGACCTTGGAGCGTGACGGGAGCGATGGCATGCGGTGGGCCTCTGGCAGTTCTAGCGAGTGTCGGTGTCGTTAACTGACCAGAAAAGGTACAGGTCCCTCGCGGCCAGCGATCGGCTGTCGGGATGGGCATGAGCGCTGCGCAGCACGCGCGTTGGGCGCGGATGCCCTCAGCGCCGTCTCATCCAGCAAGACTATCAAGAAAGAGCGCCCCGAACTGCCATTGCTGGGCGTTCGTGGGCGGTCAGTGACCGCAGCTCGATCAGTACCGGGCCTTGGAGTACAGCGGCCGTCTGAGGCGATAGCTTTCGAACACTCGATGCGGTGTCGAGCCGATATTCGGGCCGCGACCGCCAGGGCTGCAGCGAAGCGCGACGTGGGTCGTTGGCTGTCAGCGGTGCTCAGGAGTCGCGCCTATCCGGCGGCGAGGACGCGGCGGCGGTTTTCGGCTTTGACATGGCATAGGTCGGCAGTGTCATGAGCACCGTTGACACCTGCGCCGGGTGACTGCGGTAGGCACATCGTGAAGACACGGGCCTTCTCCATTTGAAGGTCCAGCCTGCATAGTCCAACCGACTCACGCCTGACCAACCTCGGGGTTCACTCCAGAGATGCGGCACTGGCGGCGCATGCCGGAGTTGAGCCAACACCCTGGTGGTCGCGTGGCCCGTCGGGGGGCGTCGGGCCGCGGCAGGCAGTGAGCTTCGCCCCTGCCTGGAGTGCATTGCAGCAGACGTGGTATCGGGGAGCCGACCTGGCCGCTGCAATCGGGGGGCCGCCTACTGTCGCGTCGGCTGGAAGCGCTCCGCGCCGGGCGGCAGCACCGCCCGATGCACTTCCATGCACTCATGCGTGCTCTCGATGCGCTCGGCTGCCGGGTCGAGGTCCTTGGCGTTGGCTTCGCTCATCGGGTAGCGGGTCACGTAGCGGCGGCCGCTCACCCGATCGGTGACGCGCCAGCGGTAGAGGTCAATGACTTGCATCCCGCCAGTTTCGGCCTATGGGAGTGCTTCGTGTGGTCAAGCTGCGTGACGCTCTGCACGTGCGTCGGGGCTGGCCGAGATCCTGGCCTGCAGCGTCTGCAGAGTGGAGGCTGCCCTACCTGGATCTCGGCCGGCAAAGCTTCACTTCGACCCTGGTCTTCTCCTTGTGGGCCTCGACCGTCAACCATTGAAGATTGCTCAGTTCGTCCCGCCCGCCGCATATGAGCGCATCCCTGTGGTCGACCTGCCAGCCAGGGCATGGGCCGCGCGACTGGCCGGTGCTTGGACACGGGTTGAGGCGCTGGAACTCCGCGCGGACCTGCCGCGACCGCTCGCCGGCCTGCACTGGCATGGTGGACAAGATTGCCGCCACCACGGCGAGGATCACTCGCTGCGGGAAAGGCACGCTCTACTGCCCGACGCTGAACCTGGCCCGAAAACGCGGCAGCACGTAGGTGCACCAGATGCCCATCAGCGCAACCACCATCCGCGGGTCGGCGCGTGGCGCGGTCATGGTCATCCAGTCCTCGGGCAGCATCCCGCGGTCGAAGGCCTCGGCGATGATCTGGCCGAACGGGGAGCGCGGGCCGGCCAGAGGATCGTCAGGCGTCTCTGGATCCGGGAAGCTGGCCGCACCTGGCGGTACACCCTGAAAGACAAGGTCCAGCACGTCCAGCGCGGGCGCCTTCCCATGGGTGCGGCGCAGATCAACGGCCTGCTGGGCGATGCGGCTGGCTTGGTCCATCCGGGCATCGTACCGGCGGAGGCCCGGACTCGTCATCGGCGCCTGTTTCACGCTGCCAGGCGCTGCAACCGTTGGCGGGCGCCGACCTCACCCGTGGACCACCGGACAGGCTGCACCAGGCCGCAGTGCCGCCATACACCATCGCCACGAAGTACGTGCAGTGCCAGCACGGGTGCGATTCCTGCCAAGGGCTGAAGTACGAATGCATCCAAGGAAGCATGAGCCGCAAGGGGCTCAGGGAGTGAGCTTGCGGCGGCCGTTGGGCCACCTGCGCGAGATGGCGTCTCCTGGATGGGCGCGCTGATGCGGCTGCAACCTGCATCTGACAAGACTGGCGTCCGCGTTCCTGCAGGCCGAGCTTTGCTGTCGCGAACCGGGCTTTCCGTTTGACTTACCAAACGCTCTCGCAATGACGCATGAAGGTGTGATTAGCCCAGCAGAATGCCCAAATCCAGATTGCGTGTAACTCCTGGCATCTGCGTCAGCGATAAACGGCATCGCTGATGAGCGCAGCAGTATGCTCGGGTCTTCATAAAACTGCAGACTGGCAACCTAATGGCAACCCAAAAGGCATTCGGAACGTCGTACGCGTCGATCAGTGCGCAAATCAAGGCCCTTGAAGCGCAGGCCACCGCGCTGCGCCAGAAGGAAGTGGGCGACGTGATCGCGAAAGCCAAGGAGGCCATCGCGCATTACGGCCTGACCGCCGAAGACCTCGGGTTTGGCGAGAAGCCTGGGCTGCCCTTCAAGGAGAAGGCCGCTGCCGGCGCCAAGAAGGTGGGCAAGCGGGCTGTCAAGAAGGGCTCAACGAAGTCCACCGAAAAGGTGGTCAAGTTCAAGGACGACCAGGGCAACACCTGGGGCGGCATCGGCAAGCGTCCCCGCTGGTTCACTGCAGCGCTGGCTTCCGGGAAGAAGCCCGAGGATCTGCTGGCAAAGCCTGCGGCTTGAGCCTGACAGATTTCAGTGGGGGGGGACGCAGGGCTGACCGGTTCACATTGACCGGACCTGCGCCTTCGCGCGCCCAGGACGCGCAAGCGGAGTCGGATCGACCCCGCCTGCCGGGTCCCGCGATTCCAGCCAAGGCAGCGTCGAAGCCTGTTTGGCGCCATCTCCTGGATGACGGTCTCCAGGCCCGACGTAGCTGATGAGTCAGATCAGCTGCGTGAGGGAGAAGACCACGCTTGCTGCGACAACCGCAGCAGCATAGAGGGTGACAGGGCTGCGCAGCGCGGGAGGCAGATCGAATGGAGCTTGCGCAGAAGTCCGTGGCATGTCGAATCCTTCGCGGTAGTTCCCTGCTGAGTTGATGCAAGACTGCCACCCCTGCGAGGCGAGGGCATCCATCCACTGAGTGAAGTCGCTGCCGATGTGCAGCGCGGTGTGGGACGCCCCTTGCGGTGCCCGAGGGCTGGCAAGCCCGGTCAAGGGCCTCGACCCGTGGTGGCGTCAGCTCTTGACGCCGGCCTGCGCCGAGGTGCCAACGACCAGCGGCTGACCACCTTGCTTGGCCAGCATGGCATCGGCCACCGGCTTCGAGGCCAGGCCCTGGATGCCGCCCAGGATGGCCAGCGTGAACACGGCCGACAGCGTCAGGGTGGCGGCGGAACGGCGGGTCGTGCTGGTGGTCATGGTGGGCTCCCGGTGGTGTCGTGCATGTGCGATGAGTGCACTGTAGGGAGGCACCCACCGCGGGGCCAGCGGGTTGCGACGAAGCGCATGGATCGCGGAACGAGCGGCAGCGCCGGGCGACGAGTGCGGACTGGCAGGCCCCGGTTTCGACAGGCCGCAGCGGCTACGCGAGCAAGGCCAGGGTGCTCGTGTCCGGCGCGCCCCCATAGAACCGCTCGAGCACTTGGCCGAACACCGGCTCCTCGGGCGCCACTGCGGCGAACAGCGTCATGCACGAGCACAGCTTCAGGTCGTCCGGGTAGCCAAACATGGAACTGGCCGTGGCACTGGCACGCGCTGCCAGGACCAGTTGGGCACACGCCTTGAGCCGCGGTCCCAGCACCGGGTGCAGCCAGTAAGCGCGTGCTTCGGCCTTCGACCCGATGCCGTAGTGGCTGGCCACGGCGCTTTCGCCGAGGCCCTTGAGTTGCGGGAAGATGAACCACATCCAGTGTGAGGCCTTGCAGCCCGCAGTGAGTTCCGCCACCGCATCGCCATAAACAGGGGCCTGCGCTGCCACGAAGCGGTCGAGGTCAAACGGCTCCGCTGCAGTCATCGACAACTCCTGGCACATAGCGGCATGGGCGCGCGCCCGTGTCTAGGCTGCCGCGGACCAGCGCTCTGCAATGGCCATCATGGCCGGGTTCACGCTGCCAAAACTGACCAGACGCACATCGAGCCCGCAGTGTGCGACCCGCCCGAGCGCCAGCTCGATGGCACCGTCTACCCAGCCGGGGCTGTTGCCGAAGACGCCGCCGCCCACGCGCGTGAGCAGCACGGTCTTCGATCCGCCTTGGCGGTGCTGCTGGACAGCCGCCAGCAGCGTGGCCTCATAGGCTGCCTCCAGGACGAGTCGTGCAAACGGCTCCCAGGCGGGTGGCGCGATGCGAGTGTAGGCAACGGGCAGTGCCGAGCAGAAGGCCTGCGACACCCGGCGCTTCTCACCGGCGGGCAGGTCCGTCACTTCCACCTGCGTATGCAAGCCGATGGCCAATTGCCCTCTCAGTGTGTCCAGCAACTCGGGCGAGGCCTCGCGCAGCAGGCTGCCGATCGCCGACAGGCCGTCGGGGGTTGCCAGCGCATAGCCATTGCGCATCTCCCACAACGATCGGACGCGACGGCCCAGCAACGTTGCCAGCGCCTCGCCCAGCGGCGCCAGCGCATCGATCTGCCGCCGGGCTGTCTGACCTTGCTCATCGCCGACCGGCGCGAAGTAGTTGCGGTAGATCGTCGCGCCGCCGGCGGCGATGGCGCAGGCCGGGCCCTGGGTGGGGTCGTCGCGGTAGCGGGTGACGCCATCCTCCGGGCTCACGTTCGGCGACACCATCTCCAGCAGATTGAACTGCGAGGCCACCTGGATCAGCGCGCCCGCGAACTCGGGCTCGGAGTGCAGGGCCCGGGCGTCACCTACCAGGCAGCTGACGCGGGTGCGGCCGGCCTGCCCTTCATCCGTGGGCACGCGCCTGCGCAGGTCCTCGAGCTTGCAGACCTCCAGCCACCCGATGGCGATGCGCCTGCCATTTACGCGCGAGACGAGTTCTTCGCCCTCGACCGCCAGCCGCTCACGCGTCGCCGCGTAGCCGTCTTCCTTGAACCCCGTGAGGTTCTCGAACCAGTCCCCTGCCGCCATCAATACGGTCCTAAAGCTTGCTTGCCGGGTGACAGGCCGAGCACATGGCGCTCCTGCTGCCGCGTCTCGATGGCCCCGGGCCGAGCCTGCCGCACGGCGCGCACGGCCGCGGCTGGCTCCATGCCCAGTTCCACCAGCATTCTGGCGCCGACCGTGCCAGCGCGTCCGAGCCCGCCGCGGCAGTGCACGAGCAGGCGCCGCCCTTCCTTCAGCAATTGCAGCAGCCTCGGGCCGCTGGAGATCCAGCCTGCCTCGAAGCGGTCGTCCGGCGGCTGCACGTCGACGATGGGCAGGTGGTGCCACTCGATGCCCCTGGCCTGCACGCGTTCGCCCAGGTCGGGCACGCCCAGCATCGCGAACTCGAAGTCCTCGATCAGCGCCACCACGGCCGCAGGCTTCCAGGCCACCACCACATCCAGGTCCTGGTCAATGTCACGGTCCCAGTCGTAGCCGGATGCACTGGGCCCCTTCTTGCCGGGGCAGAAGGTGATGCCGATCTGCCCGCCTGCTGTCCCCGCCGGCAGGGCATCGATGCGCAGCGGGTGGCTGGTGCTCGTGCGCACCGGCCGCCCGCCGGTCCAGGACAACGTTCCATGGTTGCTCATCAGTGCTGCTTTGCTGGGTCTTTCATGCGATGTCACTCGATGACCTCCAGCCTATGGCCGCCTTGTGGCGAGCGTAAGCCGGCAAATCGGACGCCTCGAGCGACCGGCGCAAATCGCATGCCTTGCCGAACCGCGTTCCAACTGCGGCCGAAGCCACGCAAGCAGGTAGGAGAGAGGCAGCCACTTGGGTCCGACGTCTTCTCGGTGGTTGAACCTGTTGATGGGCGTCATGGTTCCTAGAAGCGGCGGAGGCTACTGGGTCAGGCACGCCCGGCAGGGGACCTCCATGTCGACTCGGCATGGACAGAGGCTTCAGTCCGCCCATTTTGGGATCGTTCCAGACAGACTTTCGCGTGTGACCTCGCCGCTCTGCGCAACCCAGAAGAGATGGCACCCGAGGAACCCGAGCGTCGCCTTGGTTCGCCTGACGAGGTTCTCGTAGGTCGAGAAGCCCGCCGGGAACCCGAGGGCGAGGCGCGGCTTGTCGCTCTCTGCCCGGTAGAGCGCCATATCGAGCAGTGCGCCGGCAAACCAGTGCCTGGCTTGCGTGTTGGGGCTGCTCTCCGGGAACCCCTTGACAGAGACCCACAGGACGCATCCGTCCCGGTCCACAGCCACGATGTCCTTGCCTTGCTCACGTGCTGCGGTATCCGCCTGCGACTGAACCGCGGCGCCATGGGCCTTGAGGAACTCGACGATCTTGGCCTGGACATGGCCCTCCCAGTACCAGGGTCGCTCGATCACCAGGGTCTGGACGGGTCCGGGCTTCTTCGGGTCTGACTGGCTGGCTTCCGCAAGGCCAACCCTCGGAAGTTGACCGACCGGCCTCAGCAGGCGGGCGTTAGTGATCTTCATCCGGTTGCAGGCCTCGCAGCCTTCGGTGAGTCGCGTCAGCACGCCCTGGTCGCGCAGGGCGCTGCAAGCCTGGTAGACCGATTGCCGCGGCCTAACATCGGCCACTTCGGACAGGCAGTCGTCACACAGTCGGCGGCCGGTCGCGAGGGCCGCAAGTATTCGATCTTCGCGGGACATGGGGGTGGAACGTCTGGTTGAGATTCAGGTTTCGGCAGGCTTGGCCAATTGCCCGATGGCCGCCACGATCGCTTCGTTCAGCACTTCGCCGCTCAAGCGCAGCCCGGCGAGCATGGCCCGAGCAGCGGCCGGCGTCTGGTCATAGCCTGGCACCAGCAGCGGCAACTCCGCGGCCAGAGACGGCTGCCGTTGCAACGAAACCATTGGCGGAGCCTCAAGGCGACCGGCGGCGGCCTGCGCACTTCGCCGATCAGTGTGCCAGCCGCGCCAGACCTTGTTGCAGCCTTTGGCCTGCCATGCGCCGGGCCGGCGTAGTAGCGTCGATCGGGACGGCCGGTGGGCTCCAGCCGTTTGACACTTCGTCGGTGGAGTCGGCGTTCATAACAACCTCCTCCGTCACCCGCCCCTCGGACTGCAACGCCCAGCCGTCGGTGGCCGCTTCCAGCGGCAGGCAGCGCAAGGACGGGTCGGCCAGCCCGCTGGTGGCGGCCTGCTCGACGATGCGTTCGCAGGCGGCCTCCCCAAGGCTCATCGCCAGCTTCTGCCAGTGCCTGAGGATCTGCGGGCTGGCCCAGGCGTTCTGCATCGCCCGGCCCAGAGCGGCGGCGTCCGCGCCGGGACCGGCGGCGATGCGCCGGGCCAGCAGCGACGTCATCAGGCTGCGCAGGGCAGTGCGGGCGGGCCTGGGGAACAGCGCCTCCAGCCGGTCGGCCTGCGGCATCCGCCCCGGGCGGGTGTAGCGCAGCGTCAGCACCACCTGCAGCGCCTGCGCGGGATTGATGACGCGCAGCCGCGGCGGCGGCAGCACCAGCAGCGGCAGGCAGGCGGCCTCGGCGTGGATCAGCGGCGTGCACAGGCTGGCCAGTGCTGCAAGGCGCGCCCAGCAGGCGGCCGACAGTCCATCGATCTGGCCCAACCCGCCTACCTCGATCTGGCGCGCGAACTCCGCGCAGTCGCGCCAGCCGTACAGCGACTTGGCCTGGTTTGCCCGCACGCTCATCACCGCCAGGTTGCCAACCGCGTAGCCGGCCTGGTTGTTGACGCGGTCGACCGAGGCGTCGCTGGGCAGGCCCGTGCCCTGGGTGAGAGCCTCCCCCGTGATCGGGCAGGCGGCCAATTCGATGCGGCGCAGGAAGTTGGGCGTCACCTGCAACAGGTCGAAGTGCTTGCCGCGCATCCAGGCGCCCAGCCTGAGCTGCAGCCACTTCTTCACCTGGGGTGTGGGCCGCAGGGTGCGCAGGCCGAAGACCGCCTGGCCAGCCTCCCAGCCGTCGCGCACCGGGTTGCCGGCCAGCAGGTGTTCCGGCGGCGGCACCAGCCGGTAGTGGGCGTAGTCCCAGCCAATCTCGAAGCCGGGCTGGGACGGGGACGTGGAAGGCCGGCAAGCGTGGTCGGACAGCATGGCGAGCATCTCCTTGGGCGTGGGCGGCATTGGCCGGGCAGCTCAGGATGGCAGGCGACCAGCTCAAATAGTGAGCCAGGTACGCTCGGATCATGCTTCCCGGCTGTCGCAGAGTGGCTCAGTATTTGAGCTTGCGACAGGTCAATGTCCTGCCATGAGACCCCTGGAATTGGTGGACGCGATCCCCGGAATTGAGGCGGTAGGTCCCGAAGCTGCAGCTACAGTAGGTAACGCACCAACAGCGAGCGAGCAGAAGTCTCGACGCTCGATGACCAAGACTGCCCGCGTCTACAAGATCGAGATGCTCATCCGCAACCGCGGACACGTGAGTTTTCAGGCGTTGCTGGACGAGTTGGAGGTGTCGCCGGCCACGCTCAAACGCGACCTTGAGTACCTTAAAGACTGGGTTATGAGAGCACCACGTTTGATGGTTTTTAATCGTACGAACTTGGTGGCAAACGGACTTTTAGCCAGTTTTCAAGCACTTGGCGCACCCTTCTCAGGTAGAGTCGGTCCACGATAGACACCGATTGAGGCCGATTGCTTGCGCCAAGAGGTCCCCACTTTCCCGCCGACCAGCGGCGCCCGCCTGACCATTGGGCCGGATATCTATCAGGCCATCATCGACTGGTCAGCGGCTGCGGGCGTGGCGGTTCCGCTGTCGCTGCTCACCCGAGCCCTGCAGGTTCGCACGGCCACACAGCGCGCACTGTATCGGTGCACTCTAGATGCCCTGGAAGGCGTGGCGCCCATCCTCAAGCGATGGGACCTGAACGGAACCCAGACGTACGGAATGGCTGCGCTAGCAGCCGCCTGGGAGCGGCGCCCCTCCTTCTTTGACGCCAAGATGCCGGCCCGAATCGCCGTCGACGCCAGCAGCGACAAGGAGTATTCGGCGGACGTGGAGGAAGGGGTGCTGTCGGTCCGGCACGACGCCCTTTTCTTCATGATGCAGCGTCCATATCCCTTTGGCGCCGCCAATGCGCCCCACCGACGATTGCGTGCCTGGGCCCTTCTCCACGGCCTGCGCCTGTTCCTACTCAAGCCCGTGCCGGACCTGATCTTGGCCCGCATTTGCAAGAGCCTGGCTCAGGCCGCGCTGGAGGAAGACACCAGCGCTTGGCATGGCCTGGTGCTCAAGTTGGGGGCATCGACCGACTGTTGGGAGGAAATCAACCAACGCCTCAAGAGGCCAGAGGATGCTCTTGGCGGCCAGACGTCCGAGCTCCAGCCGACACACAAGATTTTCCTTACCAGGGTCCGGCGCCTAGCCAATTTCGAGAACGATCCCTTCAGCGGCTCTTGGCCTGGCTCCGACGTGTTCGGTCGCGAAGAGATTCCCTGGAGTGAGTATCTAGAGCACCAGAAGGCCGTCGATGCCCTTGCAGCAGAGGACCCAGAACAGCCTGTGCCGCGACCTGCACCCCTTGCCTTGTCGAGGACCGGGGACCAGGACGACGAAGAACTCGCGGTTTACGAGGTAGATCCAGAACAGACGGCAGAGGAACAGGACCGGCACATCCAGTCCATCCGCTTTCGGATTGGCGCTGCCGCACGATTCCTGCCTTGGGACTGGAGTTTGCTGTCGCCGCCGGAGCGGGAGGACCTGGACAAGTTGGTTCACGCCACCTTGGAACACCCAACGAGCAGCAAGGAGCGCACGCTCGCGGCTCTGGTCAGCGTTGCCCTGTCGGCGGGCATGTCCCTCGAAGAGGTTGCACTCATCCCTAGCGGCTCGGTTGAAGACGCAGATTCAGAGTGGCGCATCGATCTGGCCCGCGGACTACTGGTCCGGGCGCCTCCGCGGCGCCCTGGTCACTGGCGCCCGCAGGCAGACACCAAGAACCTTGTCACGGCTGCGGCCACATCGCTGAGCTTCGCCATCCCTGTCGACGCACTGGGTGCACTCCGCGCCGCCCAATCGAATGCGCCGAGCGTTCTGCTGCTCGGCCAGATCTGGCCGGACCGCCAGTCATCGATCCGAGGCGCGTTCCGCGCTTGGGTGAAGCAAGGCAGAGGCACGGCCCGGCTGCAGTCATCGATGCTCGCCCGCTCGCTGGGCCAGACCGCCTTCGAGAAGACTCACGATCACGTTCTCGCCCGACTGCTCGCTTCAAATCGGGCGTCGGTGCTGCCATCTTCAACCGTCTACACCGCCTACCACAGCGATGCGATTGCGCCGTTCCACCCGCGCTTGGTTGCATCCACGCAGGACGACCCGCGTCTGCCAATCAATGCAGCGGGAAGTCTGCTGGAAGCAGTAGACGACGACCTCGCCTGCGCCGGCTTCCACCATGCCCGCGAATTGATTGAGAGGCATCGACGCGCCAACGATCCCATTCAATTTCACAATGCGGTAGCACTCTACTGGGACTCGGCGCTGCGCGCCGCCACCGGAGCCCGGCCGGTCAGCGGCCTCTGGCGCTCCGTGCACGACTTCGACTGGGAACACAGCGAAGTTTTCATCGACGACAAGGCATCGCCCATCGCGGAAACAGGACGCCTGGTTCCACTCCCCACCCAGCTGTGCAGGGCCTTCAAGTCTCTATATGTAGATTCGCACCTGCCGCGGCTGCTCTCGGAACTGGGCTCCGAGCCACACGGCAGGGCCCGCGCCGAACACGTCGAGTTGCCTAGCCTCCTGTTCATACTTGAACCCAGCCAGGCGGGCCTCCGCTTCGCAGCATTGGAGAACAGGCATCGGGGACTGCCGGGCGATCCGCATCGCATCGAGTCCAAGCTCCCTCTCAACTTCTTCCGCCATCGGCTCCGAACGAAGCTGCACAGCCTTGCGCGAGCCGATCTGGAGATCGTGGACAGCATCCTGGGGCACAGCGACGGCGCAACCCTGACGCACGGAGACTTCTCGATGCGCGTGTGGCGCCAGGATTCGGAGTCGATACGTCCGGCGATCACCATGGTATTTGACCTCCTTGGCTTCCGCGCGCCGCCGCTCTGGAGCAGCCACCTAGCCGACGTGGACGACCTCAAAGTCAGCTGGACCTCGACCGCCCGACCAAACCGGCGTCGCACCAAGGAAGACAGGCTCGCACATCAGCGACACCAGGCGGATCAGATCATCCGGGCCTTCGTCCAAGAGCTGACGCAAGCCAACAAGCTTGAGGGCACTGCCTTGGACGACGCCTCGCAGGCGGCGGTCACGCCCGACGGCGAAATGGCCGCCCTGATATGCCAGTTGACCGAGGACCAGATCGCGGAGCTGAGCCACCGGCTGATCGCCGATGGCCAGGGCATGCCGTCGTCAACCGGAGCACTGCGCTACGAACGCCTGCTCCAACTGGCTGGCACCGCATGGACAGAGAACGGCAGGCGGGCCCGCATTGGCATGCGCTACGACCTCCGGCCGATCGAGCCCACCCCCTTCACGCCACTGGCCCCGAAGTCTCTCGAAACCAGGGCCCTGCTGTGCCAGGCGCTCGAGACCATGTTCGAACGCGAAGGAGAGCGATCCCGCATCTCCGTCCTGAAGGCCCAGTGCTTGGCCGTCTACGACTTGGCCCTGTTCAGCAGAATCACACACCACGATCTGCTCAGGAGCGTGATCGTCGACGATCACTCCTGGCGCATCGTCAGGCTTCTGGACGCCTTCTATATAGAGTGGAGTCCTTCGGACGACCTTTTCGCCAAGCCCGCGGCGCCCATCCAGCGCTTTGCGATCTCGATGCGTAGCGCATGGTTGCTTCAGCATCGCATCCGCGGAGCCATACGTCGAGAGTCTGCGTGGGCCGCCAGCCATGACAAGGCAGGCGACCTCGTTACAGCCTGCGCCGACCAGTTTGCGGAGGAAGACCTGTCGACAGCCGATGAGCTGCTCGCCAGCGTGCTTCTGGTCGTCGGCCAGGCCAATGCCATAGAACTGCCCGGCGCTGTCGCGGCCTACCTGTCAGGCAGGGTTTGCGGCGCATCGCTTGGCTGGGGCGACTGGGTCAGGTTGCGGTGCGGGCGATGGGTAAGCGCACAGCTGTCCAGCGACACCGCGATGGGCGAGGAGACGCCAGGCGGTTCGGCGCAGGCCTCACATGCACCAGAGCTGCCAGAAGACACACCCCTGGATTTCGAGCTGACTTCTGCCACGCACTTCAGCGCACCTGCATCAGATGCCGAGCAGCAAGCGGAGGACCTAATCCTAGGTGCCAGCACCCGCGCCGCCGCGGCATTCGAGTTGATCAAAGAGCTCAGGCGCAGCCTCAGACAACTCGCCGCCGCGGACGGCTCAAAGCACAGGACAAATGCCGCGGATAAGTTGGCCAGGGAAATTCACTCCAAGGCACAGCAGATCTCATCGGCCATCCAACTCCTGTGCCTGTGGGCCATTGACCTTCTGCTGCGCCCTGGCCGGTCGCGCAAACTGGCGACCTCCAGCGTTCTGCGCTACTTCACGGCACTGTCCCCCCGCTTCCAGTCCATTGGCTATGCCGTCGACCTCGCGGCCATGGAGGCCCTGGAGGTCGAGGAGTTCTATGCGGCGGTGATCGACGGCTCGACCGTGGAAAACCTGAAAGACACCTACGACGGCCTGCGGAATTTTCATAGGTTCGCCCAGATGGCCGCCGGCCTGCCGGAAATCGACTGGTCCGTGCTGGCGGTCGGCGACCGCGTCCAACTGGGCTCGGCGGGCCTTGTCGACGAGGCAACCTACATTGAACTGCTGCATCGGCTGGCCCAGGACGGCGATGATGAGGCCGAAGGGTGGCAATTGCAGTGCATCGCATTGCTGGCTTTCCGGTTCGGCCTGCGCGGCGGCGAGGCCACAGGGCTGCGGCGTTCGGACCTCTTCCTGACCGCGCAGCCGATACGGGTCGTGGTGCAAGGCAATCGCCTCCGCAAGCTGAAGACCCATGCCGCGCGCAGGGTCGTGCCATTATTGTTCGAGTTGCAGCCCATCGAGTTGCGGGCCTTGGCGCATCTGGCTGCCTTCCATGACTGTGAGGCCGTCGGCACGGAAGACCCCCCGGCCTTCGCCAGCAGGAACGACCCGTCAAGGCCCATCGATGGCATCAGAGCAAGGACACGGGTGAACGAGCAGCTCCAGTCATTGACGGGACAAGCTACGTCCACGATGCACAAGCTGAGGAAGGGATTTGCGACACGGGTCTGGATCGCCGTGGAGTCGCCCGGAAGGCAGTTTCCCGGATTGAGCGCTGCCGCCAGCGACAGCCGCATACCAGAGGTCCTGCTCGGCACCAAGTCTCCCAAGGGCACGCGGCGCGGGAGCTGGGCTGTGGCGAGCATCATGGGTCACGCCCACCCGGCGACCACGTTCAGAAGCTACCTACACATTTTGAGCGATGTGGCCATCGACCTGGCCGCTCCGGCACCAAGCACCAATTGCCTAGGTCTGACCGCCGACAAGGTGAAGGTTGTTGCACTAGACAGGATGCTTGCGCCGGTCGAATTGACCCAAGTCCGCACGAGAGCGACGCGCCCTGCATCTCCTGCAGACGCTCTGAGGGCACTGATCTATATGTCGCGCGGACGGACGCAGTCAGAGGCCGCCGAATACACCCTGCTGGATATAGACCTCGTGAGGAGGCTGCATGCTTCCGCGGAAGCTGTCTACGAGAGACTGGCCTATGCGGAAAAGGAGCGCTTGCTCAAGCTGGCCCGGGAACAGAAGTCAAGCCGACTAGGCAGGCACGGACTTCTGCGCCTGCTGCATGTCAATGCCCATAGCCGCCTTCGAGCAGGGCTGGCTTCGCTGTCCGACGCGTCATTGGATGAGTTGCAGCAAACGGCCTCCATTCCTCACAGTGACTGGGAGGGCGTCATAGGTCCGCGCCGCGAGTTCAGCATGTGGCGGCAAGAACACTTTTCCTTGATCGCCATCGCGGCAAGGCAGTTCATTCACACGGAATCCCGGCTGAAGATGCTGGCGCCCCTCAAGCCACCGTCAGGAGCGGCGATGCAGCGGGTGCAGGCGATGGCCGTACACGCGGGTTGGCTTCCGGCAACTGGGACCACGATAGAGCCAGCGCTCCCTTCCATCAGACAGCGTCCACTATGCAAGGAAGTCGAGCCCTCCTCGCGGCTACCCGCCGTCAGCCTTGAGCAGGCGGGACTGAGTATCGACGCGCGCCTCGTGCTACGGATAGGCGACGTGAACGCCCGCGACAACGCATGCGACTCCATCGAATTTGCGGCTGCGCTCGTTTGCCTAGACGCATTCAGTCAAGCCCGCAATCCCAACGGAGCGTGACACGTGAATTAGTTCACGATCAAACTACCGCCTCCGTATTGACAGTGCAGGTAGAGCTGCGGATTATAGAGGTGGCAGGTAAAAGGCGCGCCAGAGATTGCGCTCCTAAGCATTGCTCTAGTGATATTCATGCGGCAAGCGTGGTGACAAAGGTTGCCACAAGCTGGGTCCATTCTAGGGGCCTGGATCAACTCCGACTCATTCGGCAGAGATTCACATGACTAACCACTCGGAGCAGCCATGTCTACCTTTGCCATCAGCCACGAAATCCTCACGATTCGCGGCGCCCAGCCGACACTCACCGTGCATCCAAGCGCCGGCAATGCAGCCGACCGGGGTGTACGTATTAGTGACGAACACATCCTCCCGGCGCGCGTGACCGAGCTGATTGCCTCGGCGCAAGCCACCCTGGCGGACTTTCTGCGCATCGATGGCGAGAAGTTCCAGCGATTCATACAAACGTCCCCCAGCAGCGGGCAGTTCCACTACGGCGAGGCCGTACTTGCATTAGGTCCTGATGCAAGCCCGACTACCGTCGCGCAATGCCGTGATGTTGCACTGCAATTCTGCCGTCTCATCGGTTCGGCTAATTCAGAGGCAGCGCAGACGACGATTGACGCGCCGACGACAAGTCCCGAAGCAGAGGCCGAGCGAGAGCCGCTCCGCCACGAAGACCTTCGCCAAGCCACCTTCCTCGGCATGCGGATTCCGGTCCCGCTGGACCTGCTCGTGCCTGGCCACGCTTCGCTTCGAATCCAAAAGCGGCTCCAACGCAGCCCCTCACGCGGCACTTCGGATGTAGTGCACGAAGTCCTGGCTGAGTTTTGCTCCGTGACGGTTGGCGCGAAGCAGACCACCCTCGGAATCTCTGGTCGCAGCTTGCTCGACGGCCAATCATTCGCCCGAAAGCCAATACTGCTGGCTCGAAGCGACCTGCCACTAATTGGCGCGGCACTTTGTGACCTCAAAACCCAACTGCGGCTCTGGATAAATGTGCACATACTTGATGAAGGACGCGCCAAGCCGCGGCGAACGAACACGCTCATCAAGCTGGAGTTCGATGTCACGGAGAACGCTGAGCCACCTGCTGCCGCAATTCCGCCCGCACGAACTGAGGACGAACCGTTTCAAGTGCAGGTAACCCATCAAGGCGATAGCATTGATTGCGCGACACCGGAGACGTGGTTGTGCATTGCGGATGAGTCGCATACAAGCGCACCCCAAGAAGCCATCCACCCCAGCTTCGAGACCGGGATGGTGGACGCCTCGACGGAGGCCACGGCCAATACGGCCGCAGCTTTCCAGCCGCCCGCCCTCATCGGAAAGCCGCCGTCGCTGTACTCGGGTGGCGCTTAACTCGATCTGTGTCCAGCGACGGCGAATGCGCCGTCGCATTGGATCATTGGAGACGACACTTCGCCCGCCCCGGGGCGACGCATGCCTGCAGCAGACCCGTAGTCCGAATCCATTGATGGGCTCTGTTTCGATCACTTTCGAACAGCCAGCAAAGCTCCAGCAGGTGGCCGGCAGTATCGTCCAGATCCAAGGACCTGGGCACATCGCGTGAACCCACTGCTGTCCAAGACCGGCGAGTCCCGCCAGCGCGCCCGTTGTCTGACGCGGGTTTAGCGTTGCCAATCGCCCGATCCGAAGTTGCTGCCCCCCTGTTTTTCGCCCGGTGCTGTCCAGGATCAGGTGAAGGCGATCGTCGCCTGCGGATCCAGTGCCGGGTCTGGCGGGCTTGCGACGGGTTCTTGCAGCCACGCATGCAAGTCCTTGTGGGTAAACAGGTTCATGCGCAGCATCGCCACCAGGTTCGACAGGCTCCAGCCGAAGCGCGAGCGCAGCATCAGGTAGCGCAGCAGCAGCATGCAGATCAGTGCTGTCCAGATCTGCGTCTTGACGGCGTTTGCGCTGGTGCCCACGAAGGTCTTGATCTTCAGGTTCTGCTTGAGCGCCTTGAAGAACAACTCCACCTGCCAGCGGTCCCGGTAGATCGCCGCGATGGTGGCAGCGCTGAGCTTGTGCAGGTTGGTCAGGAAGACCAAGATCTGCCCGGTCTGGGGGTGGATGAACTCGATACGCCGCAACTCGTGCGGGCAGTCGCGCCGCGCCTGTTCGCTGCTCAACCGGATGCGCTGGTCAGCCACCACGTTGCCCTCGGGCTTGAAGATCGGCCGCTGCTCCAGCACCTCGTATCGGGCGTCAATCTTCATACGGGTGACGAAGAACACGCCTTGACCGCACCAGCGCGAGAACAGCGCGTAGTCGTTGTAGCCCCGGTCGTCCACCACGATGGTGCCGCTGTCGAAGTGCAGCGACTGCGCCACGCGCACGTCGGCCACCGTACCGTCGGTGACCACGCCGAAGCTTGGCAAGTAACCGTCGTGGTCCAGCACCAGGTGCAGCTTGACCGCACCCTTGGTGCGCTGGTACTTCGCCCAGTCGTACATCGACATGCTCAGGTCGATGACGGTGGAGTCGATGCTCACGAGCTTGTTCTTGAAGCGGAACTTGCGCGGCCCGCCGCCGACCGCGGCCGAGACCTTCTCGTACAGGCCGTGGAAGACCGCCTCGAACAGCTCCCAGGGCCGGTGGGCGTTGGCATAGGACAACGAGGACCGCGCCGGGGCCTCGATGCCCAGGTGCGCGAGCTTGCCTTCACAGCTCTTGAGCCCGCCTTCGATCTCGCGCAGCGAGTGGGCACGACCGAGCTGACAGAACAGCATCGCCACCATCTGGCTCCAGCTCGTGAAACCCTTGGCCGCGTACTCCGCGCCCGTGTCCTTCACAAGCCTTTCGAACTCAGACCGCGGGAACAGCTTGAGGAGCTGACTGAACATGCTGCATGATGTCTTCACGTTGGGCCTCTCGGGATGGGTGGCGGGTGTTTGGCGATACACGCTCACCCTACATCACGAGTTGGCCCAACTCCTCAAAGTTATCTTGGACAAGAGTGGCGTGAACCCAAGGCCAAGTGAACGAGACAACCCGGTACGTCACGCCCCTCACTTAGGTTTAGCCTTCTCAAAATGGGTCCAGCGCTGGTCAACACAGCGGGGGCCAATCGACAGATCGCACTGTTCTTGGCCGAGCGCAATGCCTCGGCGAGCGCATTCCTTCGAGCCCATGCACTGACCCAGGAGGGCTTGCGCCTTGGTCTGCATCGAGAAACTGATCCCAGGGATTTGGCGGCTGACGGAAGAGGCGGGCCTCGGCCCGTATTTGGTCACCAGGCATCTGTGGGGCAAGAACTTCCAGACCGAGCCTTGCTTGGGCAACCCGAAATCACGCACACACGCACCGCGCGGCGCTGGCTCCCCGGCCATGTGGGAAAGCTTGCCCTCACGCATGCCATGGTGGCGATGTGGGTCGCGTGGTGCACGTTGGGCACGACTGAGGCGGAGGTTACGAATCGCGAAAGTGGCCCTGGTCAGCACGCGCTGAAGGTTCCAACTGCGCGCAATTGAGCAGCAAACACCGGCCCTTTCGGCACCTACATGACGGATCCGCCGTCCACGCCTTCGATCTTCAGCATCTTCCGCAAGGTGGCCAGCAAGACCGCTTCTTCGACTGCACCGGCGGCAAACTCAACCTCGATCCCTCCGCCCGTGGCGGCATGAGGAATCCTCAATGTCGCCACAGTCAGATCCTCTCTCTTAATGGGAACCTCTCTCGTCATTGCGTCCGAAGTCGACTGCGGCTTGTTCAGCAGATACTCCAGCACGAGCCTGGGATTTCTCGGCGCCGGCCATTGAGCCACCTCGGCGACTCTCTTCAGCACTCCCTCCCAGTCGTCCTTCACCACCTTGGTCAGACCCGGGCCCCACCTTGTCTGCAGTTGCGAGGGGCAGGCAAACGATTGAACAATTTCAATCGGAAGTCGTGCTAACTTTAAGAGCTTGTAGACCATGGATTTTTCAACGCCGAACAGTTCGTTCCAGTTCTGATCTTCATTGATCACCGCAGTGTCGATGGCGAGCCTGAACTGGACGCCGCGCGCGTATGCGCTGCAATCCTTGTGTCTGGTGTTCTCTCTCACTGCCTGCGTGAAGAGCTTCAGATCATCCATTTCTTCCACTACCGCGAGCACGGGCAGCCTCAAGTTCAGGCAGGCACGATGTCGGCGATGGCCGAAGGCCACTTCGTACTTGATCTTGCCTTCTTCGGCAACGGGCCTCACCTTGATAGGTTGAATGTTCCCGTCGGAACTCCGGATGTCCTCCTTGAACGCCTCAAATTCTTTACTCTCCCAGTAGGTCTTCTCCCGGGTCAGAAATCTGCTCGGCTTTATGCAATCTGCTGCAATGCGCTCTGCAAGAGGTGTCGGTTCCACCTTCGCCGCAGCCGCAACCACTTGCCCGGACGACTGGCCACTGGCGTCTGGTCGCGCGGTCGGGACCGACTCCGGCCTCACAGTAAGCAAGCTTCGAACGAAATCGCTGCTCGTCTGTGACCGAGCCCTCGGGACTGGCTGGACCGCGCGTTCATTGACGGCACCACCGCCGACGCCGCCCGTTTCCACCGGAGCGACGGGCGCGTCTTCGAACGGGCCTGGCTGGGCCGGGTTTTCTTTCGTTGCCTTCATCATCATTCCTCTGTGTCGGTGTTGCTCGGGTGCGCGGACCATCAGTCCACCGGTCCATCAGTCCATCGGCAAATGCCTCGTTGACTTCAGTCAGAAAGTTGGTTGCGCGGCAGGTGTCAACAGTAGGAATGTCCAGTCGGCACTCAAACGCCAAGTAAACGTGCACCGATGATTGGCTTCACTGTGAGTTTGGTCACGAGTACATCGCAATTTGCGCTGAGTTTGTGCACGGCGCGCCGACGGAAAGTGGAACCGTTCCACAGGCCGTCAATGCCATAAGTTGGGTGCAAGTCGACCAGGTACTTTGCAGCCTGGGCCCTGGGCTGCCATGGTTTGAACCTGGAACTGTTGGTACTCATCGAACTTGACGGGTTTGCTGATGCCTCAGTCAGTGCAACCGAGTCTGCACTACATTCCTATCAAAATCCTATCAACCCTGTACCGGCCGCAAGCTACCAGGCTCCGCCTCTGGCGGTTCGACACTCGAATGCTGCGTAGCGAACATCCATTACACGATTTCCCACGAGGACTCTGCGAGACATGGCGCCGCTCGCGATGGCAGATGTCGCCCATTTCGAAGTGACACGCATTTCGCGTTGCTTTGGCAGACCACTGCCTCGACGCGCGCCGTTCGCGCCAGCCCAGCCAGCTGAGGTCTCGAGCCCCGCAACCAAGCACTTTGGGAAAGGTGGACAGATTCGGGAGTGTGGGATATGTTTAATGGGCGGGCTTTGACGGACCCGCACATCAGGTGGGACTGTCTACCAAATATCTCTTTGTCGCCGCGGCCCCCCAGCTGTTAGCAGCTGGTCTCGACAATTCTGCGGCGATGCGCACGTAGCTCATCAGCGGTTCCCTACGTCTTTTGAACGATGCCTTCCCAATCCGGGCGGGCACGAAACGGCGCTATGCGCCAAAAGAAAGGGGATCGCCATGTCGACCGTGCCTCTCAGTACACCGCTTGTCTCTCATCGCTTCAAGGGCCCGTGGCTCGAAAATTACGGGGACTTGCCCCGTATTCGGGCCTTGCAAATCCATGTGGCTAGACTGGAAGTGGCGCTTGGGCCGGAACATCCGAACACCCATTTGGCACGCTCATGGCTGTGTGTGGCGGGTGGCGCGGAATGTTTCAGTGAAGCCGACCTGAAGGTGCTTCGCAACAGCGAGCCGTACATCCGGGAGCACTTTCCGCAGGCGCATTGGGCGCTGGCAATGAACTTGGCCGCGCAGGGATGCCACACATGGTTCCTGCACACGCATGCGGAAGCCGTCCCCAAGTTCCAGGAATCACACGACATCATGTTCACGCATCGCGTAGCTTGCGCTGCGGACCGTGTAAAGGTGGCAGAAGTCCTGGCAGATTGCTTGGCCCACGCCCAACGATTTGATGAGGCCATTGATGTGCTTCGTCGAGTCCAGGACGACTACGCCGAGGCCTGCAAGCAAAGCAAATCCATCGTGGGCATGTTCGATCAACTAAGCCGGGAAGTGCTTGAGTTGGCGGGCGACCGGGCTGTGCACGACCCAGAAGCAGAGAGACAGACAAGCCCGCCCGGCCTCGCGGTGGACTCGCTGAGTGCGGCTTGATCAACCCAGGCGGGCGCGCCGTAGCACGCTTAGGCCTTGCCAGCGCCACCGACCACCAGGACTTCGTGGTGCCGCGCTGGCAGTTCCAGGCCGACATCTGGCGCACCTTGCTGAAGCTGTCATCCGCCCTCGACACCACGAACGGGTGGAAGCTGCTCAGCTTCCTTGAGTCACATACCGGCGCCCTCAACGGCCGCACACCGCGCGCTGCCATCGAACAAGGTGAAGCCGACCGCGTGTTGGTAATCGCCGCGTACGGCGAGTAGCCTGCCGCCGCAACCTCCGACAGTTCCAGTATCCGTGGCTCACCGGTTCGTCGGTGCTGAGGCGCACGTTGCGGTCGGCGCCAACAGTTGGACTGCGGGGCTCACTGATCGGCCGTCACAGCCCCAGCGGTCGATCACGCACTCTCCAGCCTCGCGCCGTCGGGTGATTGAGCTTCAGTAGGCGCAGCTCTGGAGGCAAAGAATGGCTACCGTGACAATAAGGATTATCAAGGTACATTGCCGGTTCTGGGCGGGGTAGGGCGCCTTCGACACTACCCCCAGACCCAAGATTACTTTTGCGTGGGCCTCGTCACTTGGCGACACCTCGCGCTGCTGCCCGGCCCCTCATTCAACACCTGGTCGTTGTGAATCGCGGGTGAAAACGCATGTCCGCCAGAGGACGTTGGCGGCGTCGGGAGCTACGCCGAGTTTCTGGAGGCCATCTCTGATCCCAGCCACAACGAGCATGGCGCGGTGTGGCAACGGAGCGGCGGACCTTTAGACCCCATAGGCTCGACGCCCTGGGCTGACCATGCCCGTGTGACTGACCGCAGGCAAGGCCGGCGACAGCAAGAAGGATGCACCTCGCCTGGAGTCGCGCTATCATTGATAGCACCCAAGTTCCAGGAGCGGCAAATGGCCAATCTGCTCGTTCGAGGCGTCGACGAAGCCGTCGTCAGGGCACTCAAGGAGCGTGCCGGTGAGCACGGCCACAGTGCCGAGGCAGAACACCGCGCCATCCTTGCCCAAGCCCTGGTGCGCCCGCGCAGGCGCACTTTTGCAGAAGTCGTGGCGTCCATGCCGAACGTCGGCATCGACGCCGACTTCGAGCGGGTGAACCCCGCCACCGAGGCCCCGCGTGTATTTGATTGACACCAACGTCGTCAGCGAGGCGCGCAAGAAGGACAAGGCGAACCCCGGGGTCACCGGCTTCTTGCGTGACAGCGCTGCCAAGGGTGAGTTGCTCTACCTGTCCGCGATTTCCGTGGGTGAGCTTCGCCGCGGGGTGGAATTGATCCGACACCGAGGTGACCTCCAACAGGCTGCCTTGCTCGACGCCTGGCTGGACGAGGTGCTTGACCACTACGAGAGCAACATCCTTGCCTTCGACGGCCATGCCGCTCAGGTTTGGGGGCGACTGCGCGTACCGCATCCCGAGCACGAACTGGACAAGCAAATTGCTGCAATCGCTCTGGTCAACGGACTGACTGTCGTGACCAGGAACACCTCCGACTTCGCTGGCACGGGAGTGAACCTGCTCAACCCGTTTGTCGTAGCTTGACCAGCCGGGTCTCCCACCAGGCAGCACACATCCGAACTCAGCTTCCAGCATCCAGCAGCACTTTGCCGGCCGTTTCCGCGAACCAACCGAGCACGAGCGCCAGAGACTTGTCGTGGAGCCCCCGACAGCCTTCCGTCGTCGGGGCGTAGGTCTTGTCGGCGCCGATCCAAATCTGAGCCACCGCGCCGACCGAATTTTGAGGCAGGGGTGGAAGCCGACTTTGAGAGGGTCGGCTGTGGATAAGTTTAGTTCTTGACGAGGTTGTCGAACTTCTCGTGCAGATCGGTGCGCTTTCGGCTCCGCCGGCCCTACGAATACCGCACCCCGAACGCTCCCGTGATCTGCTTGGCGCGCCGGGCATCGTCGGAGTGCAGGTACATCGAGGTCGTCGAGATCGACGAGTGCCGCAGGCCTCGACCGGCGTGGTCGCCCTCGGTGAAATGGGCGACAAGACGCAGCTGCTGGCTGCCAAGTTCCGGTGCCGTCCCCATCAGCCTCGGCATCCTGGTCGCCACCCTGGTCAACCGCGCGTTTGTCCGCCTGGTCGGCGACTGGGTGGCCAACGCCCTCGGCCCGCATGTACTCCGTTGGGTCATGGGCCTGTCCTTCAATGCGATGGCGGCCTGGATGCTCCTCCACGACGGGATCGACGACGAAGAGGCCGGTGGCACGCAGCGCTTCGGCGTCTTTGGCACCACCGTCGTCGCGTTCCTTCTCGCCGAGATGGGCGACAAGACGCAGATCACCACGGTGGCGCTTGCAGCCCCTGCACGGATCTGGTCGCCGTGATTGCCGGCACGACGATCGGCGGTATGCGGGCCAACGTGCCTGCGGTCTTCCTCGGCGACAAGATCGCCAGGAAGGTATCGATGACGCTAATCCACGCCGTCGCCTCCGGCATCTTCGCTGTGCTCGGGCAGCTGACGCTATTCAATGTCGGCAGGCTGTTCTGAAGCCCCCTTCAACGACGTACCGGCAACTCGGCCGCGGCGGTGCCGGTTGTGCACCTCCATGGGAGCCCCGGCTCGGCCATTTGCGCTATCGTTTGCCCAGTGAGACTCAGCCAGCGCCTTCGTGCCCGCCTCATCGGCCTCGTGTCGATGGCCTTGCTGTTCTCGCAGATCGCTATGGCCGCCTATGCCTGCCCGGCCATGGGCGAGCGGGCCAAACGGGGCCCGGCCGACACGATGGCGATGACCGGCATGCCCTGTGCCGAAATGATGGCGGCCGGCGTGCTGCTCGATCCCGAGCAGCCGACGCTGTGCATGCAGCATTGCCAGTTCGGCACGACCACGCAGGTGGTCGACCATGTCTCCCCGGCCTTCGTGCCGGTGAGAGCACTGCCTGCGGTGTTCGAGGTCTCGCTCGACCAGGGGCTGGATACGGTCCTGAGCTCATGGGCCGAAGACGAGCGCCTGCGAGACCGACCTCCGCCGCTCGCGCTCAGCATCGCGCACTGCTGCTTTCGCATCTGACCTCCTGAAGTCGCCTGCTTGAACGGTCGCGGCGCTGCCGCGGCCCGGTTCCGGACTTCAGGAGTTCCCATGATTTGCTACTTGCCCCGGAGGCGCAATGGCCTCCGATTGGTGCCGTCGATCGCGCTGTGCGTGGCCCTCGGCACCCAGGCTGCGCTGGCGCAGTCTCCGCTTTCTCTCGAACGAGCCGTGGCCGAGGCCGCCGGCCGCTCGCAGCTCGTGATAGCCGCCGACGCGCAGGCTCGGGCTGCACGCGAGATGGCCTCGGCAGCGGGGCAGCTGCCCGACCCGGTGCTCAAGCTCGGCCTGAACAACCTGCCGATCGACGGTCGCGACCGCTACAGCATCACGCGCGACTTCATGACCATGCGCTCTGTCGGGGTCCTGCAGGAGCTGACCCGGGCCGACAAGCGCAGTGCCCGCGTGCGCCGGGCCGAGCGCGAGATCGAGCTGGCCCAGGCGGCCCGCCAGGCCACGGTCGCAGACCTGCGGCGAGACACGGCGCTGGCCTGGCTCGAACGCTCGTACCAGGAGTCGATGCAGGAACTGCTGAAGTCCCAGATCACCCAGGCCGAGCTGCAGGTCGAAGCTGCGAAGACGCTGTACCGAAGCGGCAAGGGCTCGCAGGCGGAGGTCTTCGCGGCCCGGGGTTCGGTCGAGCAGCTGCGCGACGGGCTGGCGCAGGTCGAGCGCCGGGTGGCGGTGGCGAGCACGCAGCTCGGTCGCTGGATCGGTGATGGCGCGCGGGACTCGCTGGCGCCACGGCCCACGCTCACCCTGCCAGCGTGGGCCGAAGGTGCGCTGGTGGACCACCTGGCCCGGCACCCGCAGGTTGCGGCCGCCGCGCAGCAGGCGGCGATTGCCGACAGCGAGGCTGACGCGGCGCGCGCCGCAAAGTCGTCGGACTGGAGCGTCGAGCTGCAGTACAGCCAGCGTGGGCCGGCCTACTCGAATATGGTGTCGATCAACCTGTCGGTGCCATTGCAGTGGGACCAGAAGAACCGGCAGGACCGCGAGCTGGCCGCACGGCTGGCCGGCGTCGACGAGGCCCGTGCCCGGCGCGAGGAGCTGCAGCGCGCCCATGAAGCCGAGGTGCGCGCCATGCTGCAGGAGTGGCGCAGCCACGAGGAGCGGCTGGGGCGCTACGACGCCTCCTTGTTGCCGCTGGCGACACAGCGCAGCGAGGCCGCGCTGGCGTCGTATCGCGCGGGGTCCGGTCCACTGACTGCCGTCCTCGATGCTCGCCGCGGCGAACTCGAGGTGCGCATGGAACGCCTGCGCATCGAGCTGGACCGCGCCCGCATCTGGGCCCAGCTCAACTACCTGCTGCCGTCGCACGACGGCGCTCAAGGCAAGCCGGAGGCATTGCAATGAACACGCGACACACGCTGATCGCCATCGGCGCCGTTGCTGCGCTGGCGGCGGGCGGCTATGCGCTCTACCAGGTCGGCATGCACCGCGGCATGGGGCAGTCGGGCGGCGTGGCAGCCCCCGCGACCGGCTCGGCCGTGGCCGAGGACCCGACCAGCAGCATCGCCGCGGGCGAAGCCGCGACGCGACGCCACATCAAGCAAGGGCTGAAGGCAGGCGATGTCGATCCGGCCACGGGCAAGCCTGTCCTCTACTACCACGACCCCATGGTGCCGGGGAAGCGCTTCGACGCGCCGGCCAAGTCGCCCTTCATGGACATGATGCTGGTGCCTGTCTATGGCGGTGCCGGTGGCGACGACCAGGGCACCGTCACCGTGAGCCCGCGCATCCAGCAGAACCTCGGCGTGCGCACGGCCGAGGTCGTCGAGGGTGTGCTGCGGCCCATGGTAGGCGCGGTGGGCAGCATCGCCTGGAACGAGCGCGACCAGTCGGTGGTGCAGGCGCGGGCTACGGGCTACATCGAGAAGCTGCACGTGCGCGCCACGCTCGACCGCGTGCGCGCGGGCCAGCCCTTCGCCGAGCTCTACGTGCCCGAGTGGGTCGCGGCGCAGGAGGAGTACCTGGCCGTCAGGCGCTTCGCCGCGGGCGATGCGGCGCTGATCGCCGCCGCACGTCAGCGCCTGCTGCTGGCCGGCATGAGCGAGGCCCAGGTCGCGCGCGTCGATGCGGCAGGGGTCGTGCAGCCGCGCGTCACTGTCGTCGCGCCGTCGAGCGGGGTGGTCGCGGAGCTGATCGCCCGCGAGGGCATGACGGTGGTACCCGGGATGATGCTCGCGCGCATCAACGGACTGGCCAGTGTCTGGGCCAACGCCGAGCTGCCCGAGAGCCAGGCCGCGCAGGTGCGCCCCGGCAGCCAGGTCGAGGCGCGCAGCCCCGGTGTCCCGGGCGCCGTGTTCCGCGGCACGGTGCAGGCTCTGCTTCCCGAGGTGAACGCGACCACGCGCACGCTGAAGGCGCGCGTGCAGCTCGCCAATCCCCACGGTCAGCTGGTGCCGGGCCTGTTCGTCACGATGCAGTTCATGGACACCCGCGCGGAGAAGGTGCTTCTGGTGCCGACCGAGGCGGTGATCCAGACCGGCCGGCGCGCGGTGGTGATGGTGGCCGAAGAAGGTGGGCGCTTTGCCCCGGTGGATGTGGAGACCGGCCTGGAAACCGGCGGCAAGACCGAAATCCGGCGCGGCCTGAAGGCTGGGCAGCGCGTCGTGGTGTCGTCGCAGTTCCTCATCGACTCCGAAGCCAGCCTGAAGGGCGTCGAGGCGCGGCTGAACAAGCAACCGGCGCCGACAGCAGCCGGTACTGCCCAGCGCCACAGCGCCCAGGGCCTGATCGAGTCGCTGAACAGCGAGAGCGTCACGCTGAGCCATGGCCCCATCCCGAGCATCGGCATGGGTGCGATGACGATGGAGTTCAAGCTGCCGCCTCAGAACAGGCGACCCCGCGGGCTGGCGGTGCGTGACCGCGTCGACTTCGAGTTCTACGTCGATCCGACCGACGGGCCGACCTTGACCACGCTGACGCTGCTGCCGCCGTCTTCGCCCGCCACGCCGGCTGCCGCCGCTCCGGGAGCCTCGCGATGATCGCCGCGCTGATCCGCTGGTCCATCGTCAATCGCTTCCTGGTGCTGCTGGCCACGGTGATCGTCGCCGCCTGGGGCCTGTGGGCCGTGCAGCGCACGCCGCTGGACGCGCTGCCCGACCTGTCGGACGTGCAGGTGATCATCCGCACGCCCTACCCCGGGCAGGCGCCTCGCATCGTCGAGAACCAGGTCACCTACCCGCTGACGACGACGATGCTGTCGGTGCCGGGCGCCAAGGTCGTCCGCGGCTACTCGTTCTTCGGCGACAGCTTCGTCTACGTGCTGTTCGAGGACGGCACCGACCCGTACTGGGCGCGCTCGCGGGTGCTGGAGTACCTGAACCAGGTGCAGTCGCGGCTGCCCGCCGCCGCGAAACCGGCGCTCGGACCGGACGCGACCGGCGTCGGCTGGATCTACCAGTACGCGCTGATCGACCGCAGCGGCACGATGGATGCGGGCCAGCTGCGCGCGCTGCAGGACTGGTTCCTGAAGTACGAGCTGAAGACGGTGCCGAACGTGGCCGAGGTCGCCTCGGTCGGCGGCATGGTGCGCCAGTACCAGGTCCTGCTCGATCCGGACAAGCTCGCGGCCTACGCGATCCCGCACGGTCAGGTGATCGAGGCGATCCGCAACGCCAACCAGGAGGCCGGCGGCTCGGTGCTGGAACTGGGCGAGGCCGAGTACGTGGTGCGCGCTTCGGGCCTGCTGGCGACGCTGGACGACTTCCGCAAGATCCCGCTGAACAGCACCGATGCCGGCATCAGCGTCCGCCTGGGCGACGTGGCGCGCGTGCAGGTGGGCCCGGAGATGCGGCGCGGCATCGGCGAGCTCGACGGCGAGGGTGAGGCCACCGGTGGCGTGATCGTGATGCGCACGGGCAAGAACGCGCTGGAGACCATTCGTGCGTTGAAGGCCAAGATCGCCTCGCTGCAGGCCAGCCTGCCGAAGGGCGTCGAGATCGTGCCGACCTACGACCGCTCCAGCCTGATCGAGCGTGCCGTCGAAAACCTGAGCCACAAGCTGATCGAGGAGTTCATCGTCGTCGCGCTCGTGTGCGGGGTGTTCCTGTTCCACCTGCGTTCGGCTTTTGTGGCCATCGTCACGCTGCCGCTGGGCATCCTGGCCAGCTTCATCGTCATGCACTACCAGGGCGTCAACGCCAACGTGATGTCGCTGGGCGGCATCGCCATCGCCATCGGCGCGATGGTCGATGCGGCGGTGGTGATGATCGAGAACGCGCACAAGCACATCGAGGCCTGGCGGCACGAGCATCCTGGCGAGACCCTGAAGGGCGAGGCGCAGTGGCGCGTGGTGGGCGATGCCGCGGTCGAGGTCGGCCCGGCGCTGTTCTTCTCGCTGCTGATCATCACGCTGAGCTTCATCCCGGTGTTCACGCTGGAGGCGCAGGAGGGGCGGCTGTTCTCGCCGCTGGCCTACACCAAGACCTATGCGATGGCGGCCTCGGCCGGGCTGGCGGTGACGCTGGTGCCGGTGCTGATGGGCTACTTGATCCGCGGGCGTATCCCGGATGAGCGGCGCAACCCGCTGAACCGCGCTCTGATCGCCGCCTATCGGCCGCTGCTCGACGGTGTGCTGGCCTGGCCGAAGACGACGATCGCCGTGGCGCTGCTGCTGCTCGCCAGCACCGCCTGGCCAATCCTGAAGGTTGGCGGCGAGTTCATGCCGCCGCTGGACGAAGGCGACCTGCTCTACATGCCCACCGCGCTGCCCGGCCTGTCGGCCGGCAAGGCGGCGGAGCTGCTGCAACAGACCGACCGGCTGATCAAGACGCTACCGGAAGTGCAATCTGTCTACGGCAAGGCCGGCCGCGCCGAGACCGCCACCGACCCGGCGCCGATGGAGATGTTCGAGACCACCATCCAGTTCAAGCCGAAGAGCGAGTGGCGCAGCGGCATGACCAGCGACAGGCTGGTCGAGGAGCTGGACCGCATCGTCAAGGTGCCGGGCCTGTCGAACATCTGGGTGCCGCCGATCCGCAACCGCATCGACATGCTGGCCACCGGCATCAAGAGCCCGGTCGGCGTGAAGGTGGCCGGCACCGACCTGGCCGAGATCGACCGTATCGCCGGCGAGATCGAGAAGGCGGTGAAGGGCGTGCCCGGCGTCAGCAGCGCGCTGGCCGAGCGCCTGACCGGCGGGCGCTATGTCGACGTGAACCTCAACAGGGATGCAGCGGCGCGCTACGGCATGAACATCGCCGACGTGCAGTCGGTGATCAGCGCTGCGGTCGGCGGCGACAACGTCGGCGAGACGGTAGAGGGCCTGCAGCGCTTCCCGATCAACGTCCGGTATCCGCGGGAGACGCGCGACTCACTGGAGAAGCTGCGCAAACTGCCGATCCTCACGCCGCGCGGTGCGCGCATCGTGCTGTCCGACGTTGCCGAACTGCGCATCACCGACGGCCCGCCGATGCTTCGCAGCGAGAACGCGCGCCTGGCCGGCTTCGTCTACGTCGACATCCGCGGGCGCGACTTGAAGTCGGCCGTTGTGGACATGCAGCGCGCGGTCGCGGAGCAGGTGAAGCTGGCACCGGGCTACTCGGTGTCTTGGTCGGGGCAGTTCGAGTTCCTGGAGCGCGCGACGGCCAAGCTGAAAGTCGTCGTGCCCTTCACGCTGGGCATCATCTTCGTGCTGCTGTACCTGACCTTCCGGCGCTTCGACGAGGCGCTGCTGATCCTGGCGACGCTGCCCTGCGCGCTGATCGGCGGCTTCTGGCTGCTGTACCTGCTGGGCTACAACCTGAGCGTGGCCGGTGCCATCGGCTTCATCGCGCTGGCCGGCGTGGCGGCCGAGTTCGGCGTGATCATGCTGCTGTACCTGAAGCAGGCCTGGGAGGCGCGGCTCGCGCGCGGGCAGGGCGGCGACTACGATCTGCTCGACGCGATCCGCGAAGGTGCCGTGCTGCGCGTGCGGCCCAAGGCCATGACGGTGGCCGTCATCATCGCCGGCCTGGTGCCCATCATGTTCGGCGGCGGCACCGGCTCCGAGGTGATGCAGCGCATCGCCGCGCCGATGGTCGGCGGCATGGTAACGGCGCCGCTGCTGTCGATGTTCGTGGTACCGGCGCTCTTTCGGCTGATGCGGGGCAGACGGCCCGCTGCTCGTGGCGATGCAGTCTCCGGCGCGCCCGGTTCAGGCGCGCTGCCCAGCCAAGTGCCTCCTGCGGCGTGAGCACGATCGGCCGCGGGCTGCGGATGCAGCCTTCGGCCTTTCGCTTGACCTTCGCAACCTTCTCAGTCACAGGGACCGCAAGCTCGTACGGGCCGGTCCGATGCTGGGCCGCCTGGGGCCCTTGACACGGAAGCTGGGCGTACTGGTGAGCCGCAGCGCGGTCAGCTCCTCGACATCCTGGCCCGGCAGCGCCTGAGTCTCAGGTCGGGCCCAGTCCGCCGTGGCCCGCTCGATGTCCAGGCCGTCCGGCTTCGCGACTTCGAAGGTGAGGTCGGTACTGACAACTCGCGCGAGTCGCGAGTCACGTGCGCCGCTGAACCGGCAGCGACGACGACGCACTCCCTGGGTCGGCAGGCCGCAGACCCAGGAAGGAGTTACGCGCTGCGGCAGTCGAACCGACGATCAACGCGGCTGAAACATGACGAGGCCCATGGCGGCTAGCGCAAGCGCCACGCCGGCCACCCCCACGCCTTCGGCTTGATGCCGCGGGAACGGGCAGCCAAGCGGCCCTGCCTTGCTTCATCCACAGGTATGGCAAGTTGCGGCCGACGATGTCGGCCAGGGCCTTGGCAAGAAACAGGGTGGGAGCTTTCGGTTCTTCAAGCTCCTGGCAGACTCGCGCGCATCGCGCTCGTCGGCAAGCCGCGCTGTTGCGGGGCCCGCACGAATATGGGTCCGAGGTTGTGCGCCAATGCGTGCAGCAGCGCAGCAAGCCTCTGCCCACGCCCCGGATCAACCGCCGACGATGAGGTATACGCCTAGACCCACCATGACCACACCGCTGATCAGCTTCAGCCAGCGCCCTTCCTTGTCCTGCAGCCGACGGTGCGACAGCGTCGTGACGCCGATGGCCAGCACGACGATGTCGTCGAACATGTAGGCCAGGTTGTAGAGCAGCAAGTAGCCGTAGTATTCCGCCGAGTCGAGATGACGCAATGTGAGGATGCGCGTGAAAAGCGCCGGGAAGCCCGAAGTGCAGAGGAACTCCACCACCTGCACCAGCAAGGCGAGCACGATGACCCCGACGATGGCCGCCGGCAGGCTCTTGGCGCGCAGAATGTCGCGCATGCGGGCGTAGATGCCGGGTTTGGACTTGTCGGAGATGGACAGCGACGGGCCGCGTCCCGGCGCCACGAAGTCCTTCATGTTGATCAGGCCGGCAATGATGGCAATGGCCGCGATGACCAGTTGCGATGCACGCGACATGCCGATCAACAGGAACAGGTTCAGCCAAGCCGCCATGAAGACGAAATAGGCCACGCCTTCCACCAGCACGAAGGTGCCGGCGATGGCCAGCATGCGCCGGCGGTCATTCAGCGTGGCCAGCAGCGAGATCATCAGGATGAGCACCCACATCGAGCAAGGGTTCAGCCCATCGAGCAGGCCCATTGCGATGGTGAAGGCGGGCAGTCCGACATCGTTCAGCGTCACGGTGCGGCCGAACATCGACACCTCGAATGCCGGCTCAGGGGGCACCTCGGCCTTGCAGGTGGAGTCGACCTGCGCGGCGCAACTCGATCCTTCGGGCGCGCCGGTTCCCGTCGGTGGCCTTTGCCCCAGCAGTGCGGCGCGCACGAGCTTGTCGGTCGAAGCCTCCTCCGAGAAACCGAAAATGAGCTGCCCGCCGGCAAAGAAGGCGGGCACGCGTGCGGCACCGGTGTTCAACTCGCGGGCGATATCCTGCAGGCGCGCCATCGCTGCGGGCTCCTTGACCACGTCGCGGATGACGATGCGCAGGTCCGGCCGTTCACGGGCCAGCCCCGCAAGAAACGTCTCGGCCTTCGCACAGTGCGGACAGCCTTCGCGCACGAAGACTTCGACCGCAGTCTGCACAGCGGCCGTGGGGGCCGAAGTGGCGGTCTCAGGCGCGTGCACGGCGGTGGAGGCGGCCTGTGCCGCAGATGCGACGATCGGCACACCGCAAAGGCACAGCAGCCACAGGGCCACCAGCATCCAGGGCACGTGGATGGCTCGTTTGCGGGACGTACTCTGGGAAGGGCTCCGCTTCGGGTTCATCGCAAGTGCTCGCTCGCCTCGGGCGGCCCCGCGGGAACGCGCGCCCGGCAGCTCATCAATAGGCACGCTGAAGCTCCTCGCGAATCAGGGCCTGCAACTGCTGGCGGCCAAAGCTGGCCATCTGGCGTCCGTTGACGAAGTATTCGGGCGTCTTGCTCACCTGCAGCGCTTCACCGTCCCGACGGTCCTGCGCCATGCGTTGGTTGACCTCGGGGGCACGCATGTCGGCCTGCAGTCGTGCCAGGTCCAGTCCGACCGAGGCGAGGGCCTGCAGCGCCAGATCCAACCGGGCCGTGTGGTTCGCCGCCCATTGGCCCTGCGAGGCCAGCAAGGTCTCCAGCGTCTGCCAGTACCGGTCCTGCCGCCGGCTGGCCTCAAGCAAGCGCACGATTTCGTCGCTGCCTCGGTGGAAGGCCAAGTGGCGCACAGACAAGCGGATGCGGTCCTTGTCGTCCGCCAGGATGCGCTTGACCAGAGGGAAAAAGACCGCGCAGGTTTCGCAGGCGGGATCCAGAAACTCAACGATGTGGACTTTGGCGGTGGCGACGCCCAGCGTGGGAGCTTGCTCGCTGGACAGGCCGGGACGGCTCGTGGCCGTGGCGGGGCTGCGGCGCAGTGCAAGGTAGGTGCCGCCGCCGGCAGCCAGCAGCGCGACCGCGCCGGCGGCGGCGAACAGGCCGCGTCGGCTGACCGACCCCGCCTGGGTGGTGGCTGCCGACACGGTCGGCGAGGGCGTCGCGGCAGTCTGCGCACGGGGCTGATTTCGAAGGGACTTGCGGCTCATGGGGAACTCCTGCGGCGCGCCGCGGGACGCGGCGCTGCCGATGCAGCGGGTGATGCGAAGGGGAGTGAACACCCGGGCTGCGCAGCGCACAGGCCCTGGTGCGATCAAGCTTCAGGCGGCGTGCGCCAGCGGTGGCCGCAGCAGGCGGTCAGGCAGGTGATCGGGCGGCAGGGCCGCATCTCGCGCGACAACGCCGCCACCCGCGTGGATTCCTGGCGCCCAGGGCAGGCAGATCAACGCCGGCATGCCGTGGCCTGAGCAGCCGGGGCAGTTTGCGTCGCAGCAACTGCCGCTTGCACCAGCATCGGCATCGAGGCCCGGCGCCGATGATGCGACGTCGACGGCAACGCGCTGCACCAGATGAGAACAGACTGTGCAGGGGACGTCATGCAGATCCAGGCGCGCCACGGTCGACCAGGCCGCTTGGACCGGCAGCAGGATCAACAGCAGGCAGATGAACACCAGACGACGCATGGCAGCGGCAGTCTAGGCCAGGCATCGCGTGCCGCCTTGCCCTGGATCAAGGCGAGGGCCGCGCGGACGCAGCAATGGCCGCGGGTCGGCCTGGTGCTCTGCATCAGCGAGAGAAGCGCGGTACGCGAGCAGTCCCGCGAGGCAAGCCCACCATGGCGAGCCTGGTTCACGAACTGCTCTGAGCGCCGCGCACCGAGTGCATCAGCGGCGGTTCGACGGATTGCGGCCGACGTACACGACGAAAGGCTTGCCGGCAAAGCCTGCAGACGCAAGCTGGCTGACGTCGACGGATCTCCGGTCGAGCCCGTCAAAGGTCCACGAGAACTGTTGTGCGCCGCTGCGGAAGGTCACGCTCTCGCCGTAGGCGACGTTGAGCCGGTCGGTGGAGGCTAGGTCCACGACGCGCACGGGTGCACCCTGTGCAGCGGGCTGCCCGTAGATCGACTGGCCGTTCATGAACACGTTGCCGCTGGCGGCAAAGCCTGCGAAGGGGAGCACGCTCAAGGCAGCGAGAGCGGCGGTGCGGAGTCGGGGGGTTGATTGCATGTTCAGTCCTTTCGATGGGGGGGTGTCAGCGGCAGCGGTGGGCAGGCCGCGCGGGTATCGAAGTGGACTGTAGAAGCGGCATTCCAACAGCCGCTGAACGGGAACATGACAGTCTCGTCATGTCTACTCTCGTCGAACCGCGTGCGGCAGCGGGGACTCACACCAGACTTTGACGGTTCCGGGGCACATGGATCCGGTTCTGGCACGTCGAGGTTGCGTAAAGGGTTGATTTGGCGGGGTGATTCGGGCCTGCGAATCGCGACATGCCTAGAAGCACGGATCGCCGCATAGCCCTTTGCTTTTCGCGGGTGATGCTGCCTACGCTTGGGCACATAACCAGCGTGAGTCCAAGTGTCGACGCGCCGACGGCAGTACGGTGTCATAGCTGCAACTGGCCGAGAACGTGCGCGCTCCCGGGCGGGCGGCGCCGCTCCGAGACGCACGGGTTGTCAACCGCGGTCGAGCCGCTGCTATTCGGCGGCAAGAACGCGGTCTTGTAAGTCCTTGATTTCTATGTAGTGCCCTCGATAGGTCGAGGCCGGTGCGCCGCAGGCGCACCGTCCAGATGTCCCCGGCAACAGGTGGACGTGAGCGGTGCCATGCCGCTGCCGCCGGTGGTGACGTCCACTCCCACCCACATCTGGCTGGCGCAGTCGCTGGCGTTCTTTACGTTCAAGGCAGGCCGATATCCGCCGTGGGCCAATCTTCGCGACGCTGGCCTGGGCATCGGTGGTGCACGCCCTTGCGTCGCTTGGCCTCTTCCAGTTCGGGCAGTCAAGCGCAGGGTCAACGCGAGCTTCGGCCAGGTCAGATCAGGCTAGTAATGCGTCATGCCCCGCTGCATCAAGGGTCCGACACGGCGGTGAGGATCCTCGAGGCGGCGCGACAGCAGGGCAAGTATTGGGAGGCGCTCGAGCGGACCTTGGCCACGCGGTCCCAGTGGGCCACGCATAACCGCCCGCAGCCCAAGATGATCTGGGACCTCATTGCGGACATCGGCCTGGACATGGCGAAGGCCCATGCGGATGCCAATGGGCCGGCCATCGACCAGTTGCTGCGGCAGGACATCGCGGACATGCAGGCCTTGAGGGTGGATCGGACCCCCGGGTTCTTCGTCAACGGCACACCACTGCGTGATTTCGGCGAGGCGCAGTTGAAGGTGCTCGTCGAACAGGAACTCAGGAAGGCCGGCGCGCCTTGAGCAAAGAGCGGTTCACGGGTGATCCGCACCCGGATGTTGGCGGGGGCACCACCGGAGTTGGATCATGACGCCCAAGTGAACGCATGACGCCATCGTCGTCTTAGTCCAGGGTGAGGAACGTGCTGGCGGCGCGCTCCGGCATGCGCAGCGTCCGACGATGGTGGCGCTTCGCGGCTGTCGCGATATCGCGCGCAAATCCGGCACGATGGGGTCGACGGAGATCGTGCGATGGACGCGAGCGAAGCGGTAACGGCGAATCGCAGAGAGGGACTTGATCCTCGCCGCAATGACGGGTATGAAACAGACCGTTCGGCGCGAGAGCGTCGAGCGGTCCTCGGCCGGCAATACGGCCGTACCGGCGGGAGTGGGTCTGAACTTTACGGGAGAGGCCGGCCATCACGCTCAGCGGCTTGTTGGGCCGGGGGCACCGTATCCTGAATTTGCTGCAAGCTCATGGGCCTCTCCAGCCGCGATCCAAACGCGCATCGTCGCATGCGCTTTCCCGATCGGGTGAAGGCGCCCTCTGTCCGGGACAGAGAAGCATAGCCTCCGGGGAACCGGTGAGCGCCGAAGGGCTGGGCTCGGCCACCCCGTCCTTCAGGCTCAGGCCGATGGCCGAAATCCCGCCTGACGATGACGCCATCGGCCGCCCTCCGTGCATGCGGGCAATGGCCGCAACGATGGACAGCCCGAGCCCGTGGTTGCGATCAGCGTCGCTGCGTGAAGGGTCGCCACGGTAAAAGCGGTCGAACAGAAGGGGAAGATGGCTCGGCTCGATGGTGGCGCCGCAATTCACCACCCGCAACTCCACCTCGCCGGGCGTGGCACGGCCTATCTCGACACGCACGGTCGACCCGCGCTGCGCATAGCGCGTGGCATTGCCGACCAGGTTGGACAGAGCACGTTGCAGCAGCGGGGTGTCGAAACTGCCCTTGGCATCGCCGTCGATGTCCAGGGTCAGGCCGGCATCCACGAGTGCCGCTTCATGGTAGTCGCAAACCTGTCGCGCCAACACGGCCAGACTTGGTGTAGGAACGCGTCGCGCGGCGGCGCCGCGATCAGCTTGCGACAGGAACAGCATGTCGTGGACGATGCTGGCGACGCGCTGCAGTTCCTCAAGATTCGAGCCGAGCACCTCGCGCAGCTCGCCGGCGTCACGGGCCTTGCGCAATGCCAGCTCGGTGCTGCCGATCAGCGTCGCCAGAGGCGTGCACAGCTCGTGGGCCACGTCGGCGTTGAAGCCCTCCAGTTGTGAGTAGGCCAGCTCCAGCCGGCCGAGTAACTCGTTGAATTGCGCGATCAGCGGTTCGAGTTCCTCCGGCTGGGCAGAGCCGTCCAACCGACGATGCAGCGTGTCGGCTGCCAGTTGACGGGTTTGGTTCACCAGGTCGCGCAGAGGTCGCAGGCCTAGGCGCACGAGCAGGAAGCCGCCACCCGACACGAGCAGCGTGCCGGCGAGCGCGGCCACCGCGAGCGTGAATCCGATGCGTCGCAGCAGCGCGGCGTCCTCCCGGATGTCTAACGCAAGGACTGCATCGAGCGACCCTTGCTCCGGGGACGGCGCGGGGAGTGCGAATCGCGCGACGCGCACGTCGCCCGTCGGGGGCGGTGAGAGCCGCCGATAGAACTCCGATCCATCGACGCGAATCAGCGCAAGCGCCATGTCTGGGTGGCCGATAAAGAAGTCGTCGAGCCTGTGTTTCAGCGTGGCTACGTCGCCGTCGCGTGACGCCTCCGCAAGCAGATGGCGCAACCGCACCTGCTTTTGCACCAGCTCTTCCGACTGGCGGGTCTGAAAACCCACGTGCGTGGCGCCATAGACCGCCGCGCAGACAACGACCAGACCGGCCAGACTCTGCAGGGCCAGCCAGTACGACAGCCGGCGGCCGAGCGACCCGATGCGGCTGCGGCTCATTGGTCGCGCAACTCCAACACGTAGCCCATGCCGCGTACGGTATGCAGCAGGGTGCGCTCGAAAGGTGCATCGAGCTTGTTGCGCAGGCGGCGGATGGCAACGTCGATGACGTTCGTCGCGCTGTCGAAGTTCATGTCCCACACCTGCTCGGCGATCTCCGTGCGCGATAGCACTTCTCCCTGCCGGCGCACAAACAAAGCGAGCAGTCCGAATTCCTGCGCGGTGAGTTCCAGCCTGCGTCCGGCCCGAACCGCCTTGCGACGGACCAGGTCGATTTCCAGGTCGGCCAGCCCGAGCACGGTCGCGCTGTCCGCTGCGCCGCCCGGGCGTGCGCGGCGCAGCAGCACCTGGATGCGCGCCAGCAGCTCGGAGAAGGCGAAAGGCTTGACGAGGTAGTCGTCGGCGCCGCTCTGCAGACCACGCACCCGATCCTCGACGCGCACACGGGCGGTCAGCATCAGCACCGGCGTCTGCTTGCTCTTCCGTAGCGCGGCGAGCAGGGCCAAGCCATCGATGCCGGGCAGCATGCCGTCGAGCACGATCAGCTCGTAGTCGGACTCCATGGCGAGGTGAAGTCCGTCGACACCGTTGTGGGCGAGGTCGACAACGAAGCCTTCCTCCGTCAGTCCCTTGCGCAGGTACTGGGCCAGCTTGATCTCGTCCTCGACTACGAGCAGCTTCACAGGGAGGGCGCCCCTGTTTGATGGTGGAACCAACCTGTCGGAACTGTCATCAGTGTGACCCGCTTCTGTTGGTGCGCGATACCTAAATTGGATGTCATGCCATCAGGCATTCCGCGGCAAGGTGCTTGCGGACATCTACTAGCCAAGGAATGGACATACCTATGCGCTTCAACAAGTTCGCCATCGCCAGCGTCGCCGTCATCTCCACTCTCGTGCTGCCGGGGCTGTCGCAGGCCACGTCGATTTATCACGCCGCGGGCGGGGAAGCGGGGTACACCTACCACCCCGATCACTTCAAGAGCACCAAGTCGCGTGCCGATGTGCTGGCGGAATTCGAGGCCGCACGAAGGGACGGGACGCTGGCACTGATGGAGCGCGGCGCGCCCCTGCCGCTTGAGAATGCCGGCCCCGCCAAGACGCGCCAACAGGTCATCGAAGAGATGCGCAACGAGTCGCCAGAACAGCGCCGGGCGCGCATGGATTCGACGACCGGCGGCTGAGGCATCGGCCTTCATCGGCTGCGGTGTGGATGGCTCTTGACGGGGCCCCCTGGCCGCTTGCGGTTTGCGGCGCCTTGATTCTTGGAGAGGCGCTGCTCCAGGCCCTTGCTGTAGCTCCGTTTTGGCTCGGGGAAAGGGAGTGGGTGGCGCATGCGCCAGTACCGATAGGCAAACCAGCCGACGGCGCCGGCAAGGACAAAGCCCAGCCAGATCCAGACGATCGTCTGGGCCAAGTTCGTGTCGGGTAGTCGTCTGGGCATGTCATGTCCGCGTGCCGGGTTCGGAGGCAAACTCGGCCCTCGGCTGGCAACCGTCGGCGCCGCCGCCGTTCGCCGGCAGCCGCGGCCCCGTCGTCTTTCCCGCGGGCCGACAGGCCCAGTCCGACGACCAGTGCAAAGCCTGTGCGCTCAGGCGCCACAACGGCCTTTCGTTGTCGTGGAGCGTGCTCATCGTGCATGTCCTTCCAGCGACCAGCCGGTCGCAAGTTCAAGTTTGGTTCGTGTGGCGTGGAACTCGACCAGCGCCTCGGTCAGTTCACGTTCGGCTGAAACGCCCAGGGACGATCGCGCGGCTTGGCGGAGGCATCAAGGTCGTGCGCGATTCGTCACTCAGCGCCCTGTTGGACGCGCGTGCCACGAACCCAGACCCATCTTGCTCAACGAAGCCGATGGACATCGGCCACCAGCTTGGATGCCAGCGCGCGCTCTTTGGCATCTTCCAGCGGAACGGCCTTCCAGCTGAAGGTGTTGCCCCAGACCCAGCCTGAGCCCTTCAGCTCGACCAGCCGGACCTCCCCGGCTTGGCCGTCGATGGCGATGTCTGCGTCGCGACCGTCCCACTGCGCCGACAGGCTGTGCTTGCCTGGGGCCAGGCGCAGACGAACCAGCGACTCCGGAATCGTCGCGGCCCCCGCGGCACCGTCCACGGTGACGGGGACCACGACCGATGCATCGCCCCAGCTTCGTCGCAGCACATACACCGTCAGGGCACCCGGCGTACCTTCGAACCGCTTGGCCTCTGCTTCGGCCGCGGCGGTGGGGACAGCTTCGGGAGTACAGGTCAGCTTTGGCATATAACTCCTGCCCTTGCGGTGGCAGTAGCTGCCGTCCGCATTGACCGGATGGATGGGCTTGGTCATGCAGCCGGCCAGCGGCACAAGGGCCATGGCGGCCAGGCCGATCAGCAGGGTTCTTCGTTGGGGAAGTCTGGCGTTCTTCATGCTGATCGACCTCGGTTTACTTCAGCGCAAAGCGCACCGTACCTGCGGGCTTGCCGGCAATGGTCACCAAGGCCACGACCTTGGTGCCCGGGCCCACCTTGAAGCTGCCCGAGGCTTCGAGCTTGTCGCCGGCCGGCTTGAGTTCAACCTCCTGCTTCTCGGCACCGCTGAGCAGCGTCAGTTTGGCGCTGGCCTTTGACACGTCGGCCGGCTTGCCGTGGTCGCGCAGGTGCAGCTGGATCATCGTCGGCTTGGCGACCAGTTCGTAGTCGATGTCCTTGACTTCGACGACCATGCCGCCGTGCAGCGGCTTGTGCTCGTGGGCATGGTCATGCTTGTCGCCAGCGGCGAAGGCCGAGCCGGCCAGGGCCAGGGCGATGGAGGCGAGAAGGGCTTGCGTCTTCATGGGTGTCCTTTCGGGGTGGGTGGGTTCAAACGGGAAACGGGGTGAATCGTCAAAGCGCCTCGGCGTCCTTGTCGTCCATCAGCGCTTCGGCCGGCTTGCGCCCGAAGAGCCAGAACATCGCGGGCGTGAGGAAGGTGTCGAGCAAGGTCGAGCTGATCAGGCCGGAGAAGATCACCACGGCCACCGGGTGCAGCACCTCGGTGCCGGGCCGCTCGGCCTCGAACAGCAGTGGGGCCAGCGCGAAGGCTGTGACCAACGCCGTCATCAGCACCGGGCTCAGCCGTTCGAGCGAGCCGCGCAGGATCATCTTGTGGTCGAAGGACTCGCCCTCGAAGCGCATCAGGTTGATGTAATGGCTGACCTTCAGGATGCCGTTGCGCACCGAGATGCCCGCCAGCGTGATGAAGCCCACCAGGGCGGCCACGCTCAGCGGCTGGCCCGACAGCCACAGGCCGATCACCGCACCGACCAGCGCCAGCGGGATGTTCACCATGATCAGCGCCGACAACGCCGCCGACTTGTAGCGGCTGTACAGCACCACGAACATCAGCGTCAGCGACACGATGGACAGCAGGCCGACCAGGCGCGAGGCCTCCTCCTGCGCCTGGAACTGGCCGCCCAGGGTGATGAAGTAGCCCTCGGGCAGCTTGGTCTCTGCCACGCCCTTGCGGATGTCGGCCACGATCTCCGAGAGTGCCCGCCCGGAAGCGTTGGCCGACAGCACGATGCGCCGCTTGCCATCTTCGCGGCTGATCTGGTTGGGGCCGTCGCCGTCCTCGATGGTGGCGATCTTGGACAACGGGATGCGGCCGTTCGGTGTCTCGATCAGGATCTGGCTCAGGCCTTCGACCGAGCGCGCCGATTCCGGCAGCTTGACCACCAGAGCGAAGCGCCGGCTGCCCTCGACGATCTGCGTGACCTTCTCGCCCTCGACCAGGGCTTGCAGCGTCGTCAGCACCTGGGGTGCGGGCACGCCGTACTGCGCCGCTGCGGCGTAGTCGATGCGCACCTTGATCTGCGGCGCCAGGACCTGCTTTTCGATCTGCAGGTCGGCGATGCCGGGGATGGTAGCCAGCTTGGCGCGCAGCGCATCGGCCTGGCCGCGCAACGCATCGAGATCCTCACCGAATATCTTGATGGCGATCTGCGAGCGCACACCCGACAGCATGTGGTCGATGCGGTGCGAGATGGGCTGACCGATCTCCAGCGCGGCCGGCAAGTTGACCAGGCGCGCGCGGATGTCGGCCTTGATCTCGTCCATGCTGCGTGTCAGCTCGGCGGCGGGCTTCAGGCCCACGTCAAGCTCGCTGACGTGCACGCCCTCGGCATGCTCGTCCAGCTCGGCCCGGCCACTGCGCCGCCCGACGTGCGTGACTTCCGGCACCTGTTTGACCAGCACCTCGGCCTGGCGCGCCAGTACCGAAGATTCGGTCAGCGTGACGCCCGGATTCAGGCGCAGTCCGATCAGCAGCGTGCCCTCGTTGAAGGGTGGCAGAAAGGTGGTCGGAAAGAACGGCACAGCCACCGCCGCCACCAGCACCGCCACGCCAGCAGCAGCGATGGCAGCCTTCGGCCGGTTCAGCACGCCCTGCAGGTTGCTGCGGTAGCGCGTCTTCAGCCAGGCCAGGAACCGGGTGTCGCCGTGGTCCAGGTTCTTCATCCGCGGCAGCAGGTAAAAGCCGAGCACGGGCGTCACCGTCACCGACACGATCAGCGATGCCAGCGTCGACACGATGAAGGCAATGCCCAGCGGCACGAAGAGCTTGCCTTCAAGCCCCGGCAGCGCAAACAGCGGGATGAAGACCAGCACGATGATGACCGTGGCGTACAGGATCGCGGAGCGCACCTCCATCGTGGCGAGCGCGACGACCTCGATCGGGTGCAGGCGGTGTTCTGGATGCTTGGCGCGATCTTCCTTGAGCCGCCGCAGCACGTTCTCGACACCGACGACCGCGTCGTCGACCAGTCCGCCGATGGCGATGGCCAGGCCACCCAGCGTCATGGTGTTGATCGACAGGCCGAAATACTTGAAGACCAGCGCGGTGATGAAGATCGACACCGGAATGGCCGTCAGCGCGATGATGGTCGGCCTGAGCGTCCCCAGGAAGAAGAACAGGATCACCGCCACGAACACCGACGCGCCGATCAGCTTGCCCTGCAGCGTGGTGATCGATGCCTCGATGAAGCTGGCCTGGCGGAAGGTTACGCGCGGTGCCTCCATGCCGGCCGGCAGCGAGGCCTTCAGGCCCACCAGGGCATCCTCGATGGATTTCGTCAGCGCGATGGTGTCGGCGGTCGGTTGCTTCTGGATGCCCAGGATCACCGCCGGCTTGCCTTCGAAGCCGGCATCGCCGCGCTTGAGCGCTGCCGCGAAAGTGACCTCGGCGATCTGGCGCAGCAGGATGGACTGACCGCCCTTCGCGGTCAGCGCCAGGTTGCTCAGGTCATCGAGGCGCGAGGTCCGACCCAGGTTGCGAATCAGGTACTCGCGGCCATTCAGCTCCAAGAAGCCCCCGGAGGTGTTGGACGAGTAGCCCTTCAGCGCGCCTTCGAGCTGGTCGTGCGTGATGCCCAGTTCGGCCATGCGCGCGGTGTTCGGCTGCACCTGGAACTGCCGCACCTCGCCGCCGATGGGGATGACCTGCGCCACCCCGGACACCGACAGCAGCCGGGGGCGCAGCACCCAGTCGGCGTACTCGCGCACCGCCATCGGGCTGATCTTGCTCGGATCGACCGGAATGGCGATCTGCATGATCTCGCCCATGACCGAGCTGATCGGCCCCATGCGCGGCACCACGCCTGCGGCGACGCCTTCCTCCATCGACGAGAGCCGCTCCGACACCAGTTGCCGGGCGCGGAAGATGTCGGTACTCCAGTCGAAAGTGACGTAGAGAAAGGACAGGCCGGCCGATGAGGTTGAGCGCACGCTCTCCACCCCGGGCAGACCGTTCATGGTGGTCTCCAGCGGGAAGGTGATGAGTTGCTCCACCTCCTCGGCGGCCATGCCGCCGGCCTCGGTCATGATGGTGACGGTGGGCTTGTTGAGGTCGGGGAACACGTCCACCGGAGTGGTTGAGAGCGTGAACGCGCCGTAGGCCATCAGCACCACGCTGGCGATGATCACCAGCAGCCGGTTTGCCAGGCTGTTGTCGAGTAGCCACTTGAACATGTCAGCGCACCTGGTTGATCAGGGTGGCACCTTGGGTGGCGATGCGTTCACCGACCTTCAGACCTGATGTCACAGCGACGTTCAAGCCGTCCAGTGCCTCGGTCGTGATGGCGCGGGGCTCGAAGCGTTCCGGAGCGGTCTTGACCCAGACGACGGTCTGGTTCGCCGGGTTCTTCATCAGCGCTGCGACGGGGACCGCGATGCCCTTGACCTTCTGCCGGGTCTGCACGAACACGCGCACCGGCTGGCCAACGGCCAGGCCGTTCAGCGCCGCACCCTGGGCACGGAAGTTCAGCGGCAGGGCCTGTTCGCGCAGGCTGCGCGCGGCGCCGACGAACGCCAGCGGCACACGCTGGTCACCCACCGCCAATGAGGCGCTGCCGACGTTGGCCGCCAGCGCGGGTTCGAAGGTCAGCGCCTCGACGCGCAAGCGACCCGGGTCGATGATCTCGAACAACAGTTCGCGGGCATCGACCACCTGCCCGGCAACCACGTGGGCCGACGCGATCACGCCCGACACCGGGGCCACCAGCGCTTCCCGCGTCGCCAGGCCACCGCCCACGGCTGAACTGCGTTCGGCCAGGCTTGCCGCCTCACTCTCGGCCGCCTCGATCTCCTTGCGCGGCACGGTGTCGGCCAGTTCCTTCAGCCGCGCGACGCGCTTGTCGGCAAGCAACTTGGCCGCACGCAGTTCAGCCAGTTGCGCCGCCTGGTTGGAGCGCTCGATGGGCGCCGTCGTCGTAACGACATAGGCCAGCACTTCACCCTTGCGCACCGCCTGCCCCGGGTTGGGCAGCCCGCGCGGTCCGGGCTCGATGCGGCCGGCGTTCAGCGGCTGTACCTTGCCGCCCGCGTTGGGGTCGATCAGCACCCTGCCGTTCAGCTCGACCGAGCGCGGCAGTTCGGCTTCGTCGGTCACTACCGTGCGCACGTCGAGCTGGCGTTGTGCCGGCTTGGGCAGGAACACGCTGCCATCGGGCTGGCGCTGCGGGCCGTTCGCGCTGGGCGCGGCGGGCGCGTCGCCGTGGTCGTGGCCGTCACCGGCGTGCGCGGGCACCCAGACCGCCAACGTCAGAATCAAACCGAACCCTGCGAGCCGACGCATGGCAGCGCGCTTCATGCTGCGCCTCCAGCGCGAACCTGGCGGGCCGAGATCAGGCGCCGCCCACCGAACACGAGCACGGCCAGTGCCGCCAGGCCTCCCGCTGCCCAGCCGGCCAGCTTCTTCCACGAACTTGCATGGGCCGGCTCCTCGGCGTGGGCTTCTTCGTGCAGGTCGAGTTCGCCGGCCAGGAGATCGATCTCACTGCCGGCGGTCACGGTGGCGGTAATCGGCAGCACGCCAGGCTTGGGGGCATCCTTGAGCGTCACCTGGTAGGTGTCTTCGCCGTGTTCCTCCGCCTTGAACTTGGCACCGGCGATCTCGAGTTCGATCTGCGCGCCGCGCACGGGGGTGTTGTCGGCAAAGCGGTCCAGGTACAAGGTGACCTGCTTGCCGTCGAGCACGCCGACCAGCTCGAAGGTCTCGGAGACGGCTGCAAAGCGGGGCAGCGCCGAGCCGGTGGCCGCCGGTGCCGCGTCACCGTGGTCGTGGCCGTCGCCCGCAAGGACCGGCATGCAGGCGCCCAACAGGGCTGCGGCCAGGCCGAGGGTGGCCAGGGAGTGAAATGACTTCATGGGTGGGATTCCTGAACAGGTTCGCTGAGCGTGTGGGGTTGGCGCGGACTCATTGCGGCAGCAGGCCCAGGGCCTGCCGCCACGCGGAGATCGCTGCGGCAAGTTCGATGCGGGCGCGTGCGGCCTGCCGCTCGGCGTCGGTGGCCTCGGCCTCGATGCGCAAGCGGGTGGGCAGGTCGGTCTCGCCGAGCCGGAACGATTTGTCGAAGAAGCCGCGCGACTCACGCGCCAGCTGCGCGCGACGATCGGCGGCGGCGACTTGCGTACGCGCCGCGTCGGTTCGTGCGCGGGCGGCCTCGCGTTCACCCGCCAAGCGGGCGCGGGCCAGTGCCATCTGCGCCTGCAATTGGGCCGCTTCGGCGCGCGCCGAGGCTACGCGGGCATCGTGCCGAGGCCCTGCGCCGAATGGGATGCGCACTCCCAGTGTGAAAGTCCGCTGGTAGGACTCCCCGAACGCTCCCCGGTCGCGCGTGGTCGCAATCGTCAGCTCCGGGCTGGCCCTAGTCCGCGTGGCCGCAAGGGCGGCCGAACCCTCAGCGACGGCACTGCGGTCCTTCAATGCGAGCAGTTCCGCGTGCGTGTCTGTCTCGGCCGGGGGCGTCGCCGTGGCAGGCGGTTCGGGTTCAGCGTCCGGGCGCGCCGTGTCACCGACCAGGGCAGCCCCGGGCAGGGCCGTGAGTGAGAGCAGCTGTTGCTGGGCGGCCGTGTGCGATGCCTCGGCCTGCGCAAGCGCCGCTTCGGCCGCGGCCACGGCGCCGTCGGACTGGTGTTGGTCGGCACGCGCCAAGTCGCCGGCCTTCAGGCGTTTGCCGACGTCGGCCGCGATGCGGCGGACGTTGTCGAGCTGCCCCTGCGCGGCATCCAGCTCCGCGCGGGAGCGCTGCCATGCCCACCAGGCGTCGCGCACGGAAGCCGCCACACTCAGCTGGGCGGCGGTGGTGCGACTTTCCACGGCGCGGCCTTCGGCATCGGCAAGGGCCTGGCTGCGCCCCCGTTCACCGGGTAGCCACAACGGGATGGCCACGCCCACCGCGTCTTCACGCGTGCCTTGATTGCGGTTCAGCCGATCCGTCTTGGTGGCCAGTTCCAGTGCCACCGGTTCGGGCGTCCAGGCCCGGGCCGCCTGCTGTTGGGCGCGTGCGGCGTCCTGCCAGGCCGCGAGGGCCTGCGCCTCGGGCTGGCGCGACCAGGCGGATTCGAAAGCGAGTCGCAACGTCGACCTGTCCGCGGCCAATAATGCCGCAGATGTCTGGGCCTGGGTGCCAAGCACACTGCCAGCCAGCGTTGCGGTGAGTGCCGTCTTGAGTACGGTCGCCAGGGTGGCGCGGGCGGCTTGTTGCCACCGCCCAGTTGCCAGGATTCTTCTTCGGTGCATCCGATGCTCCAGTGTTGAAAACAACCCACGGGAGATCGGCAAGGGGCGACCAAGCGGTCGCGTCGGCCCTCGAACGGCGCTGCTGACGGGAACGTCATGCGGCGCGCACTCAGGCGCGAACGGGCTTCAGGAAAAGAGGAGACCCGCCTCGCCGATCAGGCGAGGGGCGCCCACTGAGGGCGTTCGGGTGGGCTCTGCGCAAGCGTGCGCATGGAGCCTGCAACCGGCATTGCCGGGTGCGCGACCAGGGTCTGCGGAGACAGGCTGTCCAACGGCGCGGGCATGTTGGCAAACGAGCCGTGGCAGTGGCTGCAGTCGAAGTCAAACCCAGCCGGCGAAGTCTGGTCCGTCGGAGCACCGCCTTCGTCGCCGTGGGCAATACCCGCGTGCTGGTGCTCGTGGTGCCCGAAATGCTGAGCCGCTTCGCCGGTTTCGTGCCCGCAATACACCGCTGCCGCTGACCAGCTGAACTGGAACGGCAGCAAGGCGAGCAGGAAGATCGCGAGCAAACGACGCATCAAGAGAGTCTAGCAGCTACAGGGTCGGAGGCGGGTGTGCGGAGCTGACCGCCGCGACCTTCGTCACTGCGGCGCGGTAGTTGTGCTCGAGCTGCGCTTCGCCCGCCAGGCTCATCGGAACGGATGCTCGAACGACAGGTAGAGCAACACGCCGGATTGGCCCGACGACGACCCGACACCGATCGGCACCGAAAGCCCGGAGACTATCTGCAGCCCGGAACTGAAGTCGTAGGCGAAACGTACTCCGGGATTGATGAAGAAGCTGCGGACCTTCGTCCTGGTGCCGTCGGGTTGGACTGTCTGGGCAGCGGACCCGGCAGCTTCAAGCATCAGGTTGAAACCTTCGGATGCCAGGTAGATGACGCTGGCGCCGTAGTTGGTTCCGCTCGTGTTGGCCTTGGTCCCATTGATGGACCGGCTGTTCGGGGTGTAGGTCGCACCGAGATTCCAATGGGTCACGAATCGGTCCGACACCTCCAGGCTCAAGGGCAGGTTCACCTGCAGCCCGAGTGCGCCCGCCCCTCGCCCGGTCTTGTAGTCGCCGCTGGGCAGGACCAGCGACAACCGGGGCGAAAAGGCTACCCGGTCCTTCAAGATGGCCTGGTAGCGGTAGTTGAGCGCGATGTCGCCGACGCCGCCGGCGCTTGAAATATCGTTCAGCCGCAGGAAGGGTAGCGTGTACGAGAGTTGGTGCGTCTCGTCCGGGAATGGCCACTCTTGCGTGAATGTGTAGAACCAGTCCTTCGACTGCTTCATGTACGTGAAGGCCTGAATGTGCTGAACGACACCGGCCTCCTGGTTATAGGCCTCCTCCAGCAAGAAGGAGTTGTCCTGAATCTTCTTGGCCTCTGCGGCATGACCCTGCGGCAACACGGCAAGAGCAAACGAAGCAGCAATCAGTCTCGCCCACATGAATAGTTCCTGGATTTCGTTGAGTCTGGCGCTCTTGCCGACCCCGATGCTGGGTGTGCTGAACGGCTTCGTACCAGACTATGTCACCACTCTTCGGCGCGGATGCGCGCCACTTGAGCGTTCATCCGATGCCGGATGACCTGCTTGTACAGCCAGCGCTTGAGCCCTGAGAGGTTCGACCCATGGCGGGAATAGAACTCGTCCGGGCTGTCGAAGACGCCGAAGTCGTCGGCGATCCCGTCTTTCTGGATGTACGTGTCCTGGCCGCGCCAATCGACCGCGGGCGCAGACAGGTCGGGCGTGGCCGCGCCGTAACCGCAGAACCACTGTCGGCGCGGGAACCGTCGCTGCAGGCTGGCCAGGTAGGGTGCATCCAGGATGAAGCCTTCCAGGTTCACCCACCAGCCCTCGAAGGCCACTTCGACCCAGCTGTGGATGATGCGCTGCGGGGCAAGCGCGTAGGCCAGCCCGGTAATCGCACCCTTCTGCAGCGGCTTGTCGATGGTGAAGCCGTGGAAGCGGCAAGCAATGCCCGCCGCCCGCAACAAGGCCATCAACAGCGTGCTCTTGGTGTTGCACTGACCGATGCCGTCGGCCAGCACGCTTGATCCCGGCAACTCGTCGCCGGCGTTGTAGCCGAAGGCGATCTCGTTGCGTACGAAGTCGTAGACGGCGCCGATGCATTCATATGTCGGCAGCTGCCGCCAACCGCGATTCGCCATCAGTTCTTCGATGGCGGGATGCGTGAAGTCGAGCAGCCTCGTAGGCTGCAGCAGGCGGGGTTGAGCATCCATGACCGTCTCAGCTTCGCTCGGCGGTGCGCAGCAGCCGCAGGCCGTTGAAGACCACCAGCAGACTGGCACCCATGTCGGCGAAAACGGCCATCCACATGCTGGCGTTGTCGAACAGCGCCAGCACCAGGAACACGGCCTTGATGCCCAGCGCGAGCGCGATGTTCTGCCACAGCACCGCGTGCGTGCGTTGCGACAGGCGCACCGTCTCGGCGATGCGCCGCAGGTCGTCGTTCATCACCACGACATCGGCAGCTTCCATCGCGATGTCGGTGCCAGCCGCGCCCATGGCCACGCCGATGTCGGCCTGGGCCAACGCTGGTGCGTCGTTGATGCCGTCGCCGGCCATCGCCGTCGGTCCGTACTGCTTCTGCATCGCCTGGATCGCGGCGAGCTTGTCTTCGGGCAGCAGGTTGCCGCGGATGTCCGTCAAACCGGCCTCGCGCCCTATCGCGTCGGCGGTGGCCTGGTTGTCGCCCGTCAGCATCACCGGGGTGATGCCCATGGCCTTCAACTCGCCGATGGCGGCCGCCGACGACGCCTTGATGGTGTCGGCCACCGCAAAGAGCGCCAGCACCCCGGACGCGGTGGCCAGCAGGCTCACCGTGCGGCCTGCCGCTTCATGCCTTTGAAGCACGGCTTCGATCGCCGCGGAGCACTGGCCACGCTCTTCGATCAGACGGTGGTTGCCCAGCACGTAGCGCTGGCCGGCTATGTCGGCCTCGATGCCGCGCCCGGACAGCGCAGCGCAGTTGCGGGCTTCGACACTGGTCGGGGTAAGCCCTGCGGCTATGGCGCGCGACACTGGGTGGTCGGACTGCGCCGCCAGCGCAGCAGCGATGTGTTCTGCCTGCGGCCTGGGCAGGCTGGTGTTCAGCATCTCCCATTCGACGAGGCGCGGATTGCCTTCGGTGATGGTGCCGGTCTTGTCGAGCGCGACGGCCTTGAGCAGCCGCGCCTGCTCCAGGTGGACGCCGCCCTTGATCAGGATGCCGCGCTTGGCCGCCGCCGCCAAGCCGCTGACGACGGTGACGGGCGTCGAGATCACCAGTGCGCAGGGGCAGGCGATGACCAGCAGCACCAGGGCCTTGTAGACCGCGGCCAGGGCCGTCCAGCCGAACAGCCAGGGGCCGGCGATGGCCACGACGAGTGCCAGCACGAACACCGCCGGTGTGTAGACCGCCGCGAAGCGGTCGACGAAGCGTTGCGTGGGCGCGCGGCTGCCCTGGGCCTGCTCGACGGCGTGGATGATGCGGGCCAGCGTCGACTGCGAGGCTGCGGCGGTGACGCGGCACTCGACGGTGCCGGTCTGGTTGATGGTGCCGGCGAAGACGGCGTCGCCAGGCCCCTTGTCCACCGGCAGGCTCTCGCCGGTCACGGGCGCCTGGTTCACGCTGGTGCTGCCATCGGTTACGACCGCGTCCATGGCCACGCGCTCGCCGGGTTTGACGCGCACCGTGGCGCCGATTGGCACGTCGCCGACAGGCACCGATTGCCAGGTGCCATCAGGCCGGCGCAGGTCAGCCGTGTCGGGTGCGAGCGCCATCAAGCCACCGATCGCGTTGCGCGCCCGGTCGACGGCACGCGCCTCGATCAACTCAGCAATGGCGTACAGCGCCATGACCATCGCCGCTTCAGGCCACTGACCGATGACGAAGGCACCGGTGACCGCCACGGTCATCAGCGCATTGATGTTCAGCCGGCCGTGCCGAAGGGCCGCCAGGCCCTTGCGGAAGGTACCGAAGCCGGCCAGCGCGATGGCCGCAGCCGCGATGGCCAGGCCTGCCCACTTGGACCAAGGCGCATCCGGCACCAGGAAGGACAGGGCCTCGGCGACCGTAGCCAGGGCGAGTGCCGCCAGAAGGCGGGGCAGGCCGGAACTGGCCTCTGCATCGTGCGCGTGACCCGCTGCGTCACCGGGCTCCGCAGACGCGGGGGCGTCGGGCCAGGCTTGAACCTCGAACCCGGCATCTCGGATCGCTGCCACTGCCGCCAGGGCCGCCTTCGGCTCGCCGTCGATGCGCAGGCTGCGCTCGCCCAGCTGGAAGCGCAAGCCCAGCACGCCGGGGATGCCCTCTACAGCGCGGCGAATCTCGGATTCCTCGCTTGCGCAGTCCATCGCCGGGACCCGGAAGCGCTGGCCGCCTGCAGGCTGCGCGGGCGCAGTGGCGGGCGCTTGGTCCGAGGTGCCGCAGCAGGCGCCGCAACGGGGCGTGGCAGAAGTGCTGGCCGGACGCGGCCGAGTGTCGTGGGGATGATCGTGAGCCATGCCGCCATTGCAAACCCTGAAGTGGGTATAGAGTCAAGGCGCTTCGCAATCCATTGCTTCCATGAAGGGGAACCGCACGTGCGCATCGGTGAACTGGCCCAGGCCAGCGGAACGCCCATCGAGACGATTCGCTTCTACGAACATGAGGGCCTGCTGCCGGCTGCTCCCCGTACGGAAGGCAACTACCGCATCTACACGCCGCAGCACGCTGACCGGCTTGCGTTCATCCGCCAGTGCCGCAGTCTGGACATGACGCTCGACGAAGTGCGGGTGCTGCTGCGCTTCAAGGACCAGCCGCTGGCCGACTGCGGCGAGGTGAACGCCTTGCTCGACGAGCACATCGGCCATGTGGCCGAGCGCATCCGCGCCCTGCGCGCCCTGGAGAAAGAACTGCGCGCATTGAGGGCTGCCTGTCCCGTGCCGCATGCGGCGGCCGACTGCGGCATTCTTCAAGGCATCGATCATGCGGGGGGCAAGCCGTTGGCGGCTACTAAACGCCACGTACGGGGTGCTCACTGAGCATTGCATGGCAAGCTTGAACAGGGCAGGCAGGTTCTGGCCTTGCAACAGGCATTGGCAGCGCGCTTACTGCCCCGAAGCGGAGGTGCCCCAAGATTCCGGCCTGGCCATTGCACCGAGGGCGGTAGGGGTCGTGAAAGGGGCTGCGGGCGTTGCCGCCGTTCTGCGGTTTGGCTCGTCCAACACCATCAACGGCGGTGTGCTCCAGATGCGCCCGGCGGGTTTGCAGGAACGCACTGCGGATGCCATCGAGACGGTCCGCCTGCAACTCTCCGACCTGGGTTGGCGTCCACTCTGCCGAAAGTGCGGCGCAGTTCAGTGATTGTTGGCTCTGACGCCAAGTCGAGCCAAGCGCCGACGATTCGGTGACCCGGCATGAACGCCCGAAACTATTGCTTGATAAGCAACTTGCCTCTTGATTCGGCGGCTTACCAGAATGCCGGCACATGGTGAAATCGGCGACACGCGCCAACACTCAAGCGTCAGCATCAGCGAAGCGCTGGTACCGCTGATGTGCTGCAGACCCCAGGCCCATTGCCACAAGGTCGATTACGGCGCCGAAGCCCGCCATGTCCAGCAGCCCTCCTCTCAGGGCCGGGAAGGCGGGCCGTGCCTGGGCAGACAAGGCCGCCTACTTGACGGTGAACCGAACGGTGATCGGCTTCGCGGCCGGGGTCACCAGCGCGGCGACGACCTTGGCTCCCTTGGCCAGTTTGAGGCCCTTGGCTTCGAGCTTGTCGTCCGCCACCACCAGGTCGGCTTCAGCCTTCTCGGCGCCGTTCAGCACCGTCAGCTTGCCCTTCAGGCCGGTGGGCGCCATGGGCTTGCCATGGTCCTCGACGTAGATGACGGCGCCATCGGGCGAACCCACCAACTCGAACGACAGGTCCCTGGACGTCGCCACCACGCCGCCGTGCTTGGCCGCGCCGCCGCCATGCGCGAACGCGACATTGAAGGACAAAGCCGACAGACCCAGCACCACCACGGTCAACAGCAATTTCGTCATCTTCAATCTCCTCCGACATTGCGGCGCACGGGAACAGGCGGCGCCGCCAGGCCTGACTTCGACTCAATAGGCTTCCTGGGTGACGCCGGCACTCGGCGCTGCATCGGGCTCAGGCCGGGTCAACCGTTTCGTGGCCTTCTCGCCGAACAGCCAGAACAGCACGGGCGTCAGCAAGGTGTCCAGCAGCGTCGAGCTCACCAGCCCGCCGAAGATCACCACCGCCACCGGGTGCAGGATCTCCTTGCCCGGGGCGTCGGCGGCCAGCAGCAGCGGCGTCAGCGCAAAGGCCGCCACCAGTGCCGTCATCAGCACCGGCGTCAGCCGCTCCAGCGACCCGCGCACGATCATCGCCTGCGAGAAGCTCTCGCCCTCGAACTTGCACAGGTTGATGTAGTGGCTGATCTTGAGGATGCCGTTGCGCGTGGCGATGCCGGCCAACGTGATGAAGCCCACCATCGAGGCCACCGACAGGCTGACGCCCGCTATCCACATCGCCACCACGGAGCCGATCAGCGCCAGCGGGATATTGGCCATGATGATGCCGGCCAGCACCACCGACTGGTAGCGGCTGTACAGCACCAGGAACATCATCGCCAGCGACACCACCGACAGGCTCGCGATCAGGCGCGTCGCTTGTTCCTGGGCCTGGAACTGCCCCTCCAGGCTGACGAAGTTGCCGGCGGGCAAGGGTGTCTGGTCGATGATGGCGCGGATGTCCTTGACGATGCGCCCCATGTCGCCGCCGTCGGTGTTGGCGTAGACGATGATGCGGCGGCGGCCGTTCTCGCGGCCGATCTGGTTGGGGCCGTCGGTTTCTTCCACGCTGGCGATGCTGGACACCGGCACGCGGCCGGCCGGCGTGTCGATGAGCGTGCGCGCCAGGTCTTGCGGGCTGCGCTGGTGGTCGGGCAGGCGCAATACCATGTCGTAGCGGCGCGGGCCATCGACGATCTGCGCGCCATGCGCTCCGTCCGTGAGCGCCTGCAGCACGCGGATGGCCTCGCCAGGTGCCAGCCCCACCTGCGCCGCCTTGCGGTGGTCCAGGCGTACGGTGATCTGTGGAATCAGCACCTGCTTCTCGACCGTGAGATCGACCAGCCCCGGTACGGCCGCGAGCTGGCTGCGCATCTGCTCGGCCAGGCCTCGCAGGGTGTCGGCGTCGTCGCCGAAGATCTTGACGGCGATCTGCGCGCGCACGCCCGAGAGCAGGTGATCCAGCCGGTGGCTGATGGGCTGGCCGATGCTGGTCTGTGCCGGCAGCGTCGACAACCGGTCGCGGATGTCGGCCATGATGGTTTCGCGGTCGCGCGCTTTTCCGTCACCCGCGCGCTTCAGGTCGACGTCGATCTCGGCCGAGTGCACGCCTTCGGCATGTTCGTCGAGCTCGGCGCGGCCGGTTCGCCGGCCCACCTGCGTGACTTCGGGCACCTGGCGGATGAGCGTCTCGGCGACCGCGCCGACGCGGTTGGCCTCGACCAGCGACGTGCCCGGCTGCATCACCAGGCCCAGCACCAGCGAGCCCTCGTTGAATGCCGGCAGGAAGGCCCGCGGGAACAGAGGCACCGTCGCTGCCGCGGCGGCCACGGCCAGCACAGCCAGCGCGATGAGCAGCTTCGCGCGGCCGAAGGACCAGGTCAGCAGCCGGGTGTCCAGGCGCTTGAGCCATGCGACCAGTGGACTGTCGCTATGGTCCAGGCGCTTCATCGTCGGCAGCATGTAAACGCACATGGCCGGCGTGACCGTCATCGAGACCAGCATCGACGCGCCGATGGAGACGATGTATGCGATGCCCAGCGGCGTGAACAGCCGCCCTTCGATCCCCGGCAGCGCGAACAGCGGCACGAATACCAGCACCACGATGACGGTGGCGTAGACGATGCCCGAGCGCACCTCGACGCTGGCGCGCCGCACGACTTCCAGTACCGACAGCGGGTTGCCAGCCGACTTGTTCTGCTTCAGCCGCCGCAGGATGTTCTCCACGTCGACCACCGCGTCGTCGACGAGCTCACCGATGGCGATGGCCAGGCCGCCCAGCGTCATCACGTTGATCGACTGTCCCAGCCACTGGAACACAAGCGCCGTGACCGCCAGCGACAACGGGATGGCAACCAGCGAGATGACCGTCGTGCGCACCGACAGCAGGAAGGCGAACAGCACGATGGTCACCATGATGGCGCCGTCGCGCAGCGCTTCGGCCACGTTGCCGATGGATGCCTTGATGAAGTCGGCCTGGCGGAACAGCACACGCGGCTCGGCCAGTCCCTTGGGCAGGCCTTGTTTCAGCTCGGACAGCGCGGCCTCAATTTGCGCAGTGAGCTTCACCGTGTCGGCGTCAGGCTGCTTCTGCACGCTGACAACCACAGCCGGCAGGCCGTTGTAGCCGGCATCTCCGCGCTTCAGGCCGGCGGCGAAGGAGACGGTGGCCACCTGCTCCAGCAGGATGGGGCGGCCGTCCTTCCAGGCCACGGAGATGCCGGCAAGGTCTTCGGCGCGGTTGCTGCGGCCCAGGTGGCGGATCAGGTACTCGCGGCTGTTCAGGTCGATGAAGCCGCCGCCCGCATTGCCGGCGTAGCCCTTCAAGGCCTGCTCGACCTGGGTCAGCGAGACACCGAACTGCGCCATGCGCGCGGTGTCGGGCGCCACGCGCAGGGTGCGCACTTCACCGCCGATGGGAATGACCTGCGACACGCCGGGGATGGACAGCAGCCGCGGGCGAAGCACGAAGTCGGCGTATTCGCGGGCCTGCATGGGTGTGGCGATCTCGGACTTGCCATCACCCGGCACGCCAGCTGGAATCAAGGGCAGCGCCACCAGCATGACCTCGCCCATGATGGACGAAACCGGGCCCATCACTGGCGTGATGTCGCCGGGCATCTGCTCGCGCACCAGCGCAAGCCGCTCCGCCACCAGTTGGCGGTTGCGGTAGATGTCGGTGCCCCAGTCGAACTCGGCATAGACCAGCGACAGACCCACGCCCGATGTCGAGCGCACGCGGGTCACGCCCGGCATGCCGTTGAGCGCGGTCTCCAGCGGAAACGTGACGAGTTGCTCCACCTCTTCCGGCGCCATGCCGCCGGCCTCGGTCAGCACGGTGATCAGCGGCTTGTTGAGGTCGGGGAAGACATCGACCGGCGTGCGCCAGGCCGTCATTGCACCGTAGACCATCAACAGCGCCGCCACCGCCAGCACGAGCGGGCGGTTGTGCAGGCTGTGACGAACGATCCAGTTGAACATGAAGAGGTCTCCCGTTCAGCGGATCTGCGAGATCAGCGGCGCGCCCTGCACGACGACGCGGTTGTCGGCGCTCAAGCCCTGCGTCACCACCACCGTGCTCGCATCCAGCGGCCGGACCTGCACCGGCTGCGGTATGAAGCGCTCGGCGCCCGACTTGATCCACACGATGGGCTCGTTGGACGGGTTGCGCACCACCGCTTGCGCCGGCAGCACCACGCCCTTGATGCGTTCTCTTGATTGCGCCACCACGGTGACCGGCTGGCCAATGGCCAATGGCAAAGCCGCCGACAGGGAGGCGCCCTTCTTCACCGCACTCACGGCGAAGGTCAGCGGCAGCACGCCTTCGCGCAGCGAGCGTGACGTGCCCAGCAAGCGCAGCGTCACCTCGGGCACCCCTTGCAGCGACGCGCCGGCCACGCGGGCGGCCACGGTGACGTCGGCCGTCGTGGCCTCTACCAGCATGCGCGCCGGGTCCACCACCTCGAACAGCACGTCGCGCGACTCCACGACCTGGCCCACGACGAGGTCGGCACGCGCGATCACGCCGCTGACCGGAGCGGTCAGGGTTTCGCGGGCCACCAAGCTGCCGCCGATGCTGCGCTCGCGCTCGGCCAGGCTTATCGCCTCGGAACGGGCCGCCTCGATCTCCTTGCGCGGCACCGTGCCTTCCAGGCCCTCGAGCCGCTGCACGCGCTGTTCGGCCAGTTGACGCTGCGCACGCAGTTCGGCCATCTGAGCCTGCTGCGCGCCCAGGGCATAGGGCTCGGCGTGGTGGCGCACGTAGGCCAGCAGGTCACCTCGCTTCACAGACTGACCGGCGACGGGCAGGCCCTTGGGCCCGGGCTCGACGCGTCCACCGTGCACGGCCTGCACGCGGCCGCTGGCGTTGGGATCCATGATCACCCTGCCGGGCATTTCGACCGTGGCCGCGGCATCGGACTCGGGTGCCAGCACCGTGCGGATGGCCATGCGCCGCTGGGCAAGCTTCGGCACGTTGACGCTGCCGTCGGGCAGGCGAGCCAGGCCGGACGCGTTGACCGCGACGCCGGGCGCGTCGAGGTGCTCACCATTGGGGCCATGCGCGCCGGGGGCGGCATGCGCCGTCGACAGCCAGTGCAGACAGGCCGCCAAAGCCACTATGGCCACCGCAGTTTGCGGGTTGCGTTGTGTCAGGCGGTGTGGCGTCATCACACGCCTCCCTGCGGCGTGCTGGCTTCCCGACGGCGCTGGCGCCACCAGGCGATGCCGCCGATCAAGCCCACGGCCGTGATGCCGGCGCCCAGCCAGGCGGCTCGCTCCAGCAGATGGTCGTGCCCATGGGCATCGTTGCCATGGGCGTGTCCGTGGTCACTCCCTGCAGACGCAGCGCCAGAGCCACCCGCTGTGCTCGCCAGCGTGCCGTCGAGCAGGTCGCTGTCCGGGCCGGCCACGAGTGTGAAGACCAACCCGTGCTCGCCAGGCACAGCCAGCGCCTTCAGCATGCCGGCATCGGTGACAACGTAGTCACCTTGCTCGGCGCGGAACGCGGCGACGGCCTTCAGTGTGCCGCTCTCGACTTCGAGTTTCGCGCCCAGCACGGGTTCGTTGGTCTCGTAGCGGTCGACCACGATGGCCAACTCGCCGGCGCGCAGCTCGGCCACCAGTTCGAAGGCTTCGGTGCTGGCCTCGACGCGCGGCAGGGCCGATGCAGGGCGCATCGCGGTCGGGGCATCCAGATGTTCGCCGTTCGGGCCATGGGCGCCGGGGGCGGCGAGCGTGGGTGCGTTAGCGAGCAGCAGCAGCGTCATCGCTACGGCGGCCAGCAGTTGCTGCGACGAGCGGCGCTTGGGGAGACGGTTCATGGCAGGAGTCCCAGGGTCTGTTGGAGTCGGGCGCGGGCGAGACCCCGCGCGGCGATCTGGCGCGCAACGGCACTGTCGGCCTGCGCCGCGGCCGCGAGCGCGCGCAGCAGGTCGGGCAGCGGCGTCTCGCCGGCACGGAAGGATTTGTCGATCAGGGTTGCGCGCTCCCGCAGCAGGCGCGCACGGGCGGTCTCGGCTTCGAGTTGTGCGTCGGCCGAACGCTGCGCATCGCGGGCGGTGTCGATGTCGCTGCCCAACCGTTCGCGCAAACGCTGCTCCTGAACCTGGGCCACTTCCAGTTCGGTGAGTGCGGCCGCTTCCAGCGGCCGGTTGCGGTCGTCGGTGCCGAAGGGCAGGCGCAGGCCCACTACAAGGCTGCCTTGCGAAGCTTCGCCCCGGCCGGGGACGTCCTGGCGCAGCCCCACCTTAAGTTCGGGCGCGTCGCGGCGCGAGTGGCGCATCAAGTCCACGCGTTTACGAGCCAGTTCGGTGGACTGGCTGGCGAGTTGCACTTCCGGATGCGGTGCCGCTGGCTCGGGCACTGCGTCGCCAGGCGGCGCCGTCAGGTCCGGCGCTGCCGTGAGTCCGGTCAGCTGAGTCCAGCGCGCACTCGCCGCCTGCAGGCGCTGGCGTACATCGGCCTGCAGCGCGGTCGCTGCCAGGTGTTCGGCCTGGGCGGCCAGGGCATCGGCACGCGCCAGGTCGCCAACACGCACGCGACGCTCGACGTCCTCGGCAAGCTGCTTCAGCGACTGGGTCTGGGCGTTGACCTGCGCCGCCTCGGCCTGCAAGGCGGCGTGCTGCCACGCCGCCTCGCGCAGTTCACCGGCCAGGCGCAGGCGGGCCACCTGTTCGGCCGCCCGGGCCAGTGACGCAGCGGCCTCGCCGGTGCCGGCGCGCGCCGCTCTCTGGCCGGGCAGCCACAGCGGAACGGCCACGCCGATCTCGGTCTCGCGCCGGCCAGCGCTGCTTTGCAGCCGGTCGTCACGGTGGCTCAGTTCCAGCGAGGGTGGCGCGGCCCAGAGGCTGCCCGCGGCGACGCGGTCGGCTTCGGCGCGGCGGCGCTGGCCAGCGCTTTCACTTGCGGCGACCGCGCGCTGCCAGGCGGCGTCCAGGGCCGCGCCAAGGGTGACGGTGCCCGCCACTGGGGCAGACGCGGCGGCGAGCGCGTCCTGAGGGCCTGGTGGGGATGCGGCAGGATGGGCCCAGACGGGCCCGCCGGCCAGGCTGCCCGCAAGCGCGCAGGCAGACAGCCAGGGAAGTGGTTTCACGATGATCCTGACGATTCGACAGCCGGGGCCGGCCGGACGCGGAGTTCAGGTCACGCCAGGGGCGGACGAGCGCTTGCGGGGGTGGCCGGGGCGGCGGGAGGCCGGGCGCCCACAGGGGGACGCCCGCCGCGAAGGCGGGTCAGGAGCGGGCGCGAGGTGGCCTGAGCAGGCCGTCGAGCGTGGGGTTGGGCACGCGTGTCCCGTGCAAGTCGGCCGGAGCGGCGGAACCCAGGCTCGCGAAATCGTGCGGAGTCGTGACCATGAGCGCAGTAGTTGCGCTCACGTGATCGCTCAGCACGTGCTGCACGGATTCCTTCGAATCGTCCATTTGGAGCGAGCCATCCTCAAGGTGATGGTGGCTCACTTCCTGCCAGTGCAGCGCGGTGTGCTCCTGGTCAGCCAGTGCATTCACCGTCGAGCCAACGCGCGCCAACGCCACCGATTGCCAGAGCATGGCAAACAGCATGACGAAGAGGACGGCGGAACGGCGCATGGTGCATTGAGTGTAGCGAGGCGACTTGCTTCGTGCACCGGCCCAGGGCTACGGCCCTTGGCCTTGGGGGCCTGTGTGCTGGCGGCGATTCGCCGGATGTGCTGGGAGTCCGGTCGCGATGTCGCGCCTGCAGTTCTCAGACAGGCCCCGACCCCTGGCGGGCTCCTTCGGCGTGTCAAACGCTGGCTTGACCTTGCCACTGCGGCAATCCCGACCATGCAGGCACTTCGCAACCGAGGAGCCGACCATGTTCCGAGCCCCAGCAGATCCGACCCCGTCCCCGCGCAGCCTGCGCCGCACCCTGGCAGTGGGTGGCCTGGCCGTGCTGGCCGCCGCCGTGCTGGTGGCCTGCCAGCCGGCCCTGCCCGATGCGCATGCAGCCGCACCCGCGGCCGCAGAAGCGCCTGCCGTACCGGTGGCGCGGGTCGTGCAGAGCCCGCTGGCGTCGACGCACACCCAGGTGGCCCGCGTCGAGCCCTCGCAGCGCGTGGACCTGCAACCGCGCGTGGCCGGCCCGGTCGAGGCCGTTCTGTTCCGCGAGGGGGATCTCGTGCGAGCGGGTCAGCCGCTGTTCCAGATCGACCCGCGCCCGTTCGACGCTGCCGTGGCACGCGCCCGTGCCGATCTGCAACTGTCCCAGGCGCGCGAGGCGCTCACGGCCTCCGAGGCCGAGCGCGCCAAGCTGATGCACGCCGACCGCGCCATTGCCGCAGAAGCGCTTGAACGGCGCGTCTCGGCGCATGCCGAGGCCCAGGCCCACCGAGCCGCCGCCGAGGCCGCGCTGCAGACCGCGACGCTCGACCGTGACTTCACGCTGGTGCGTGCTCCCATCGCCGGTCGCATCGGCCGCGCGCTGGTCACCGCGGGCAACTTCGTTGCAGCGGGCCACCAGGCCACGCCGCTGGCATCGATCGTCTCGGTCGCGCCCTTGCACGTGCACTTCGACGTCTCCGACCGGGACGTGCTGGAGCGCCTGGCCGCAGACCGTGGCACGAACGGCATGAAGCACTGGAAGGCACGCATCCTGGATGCCGAGGGCCGGCACCCGCTCGCCGAGGCCCCCGTCGACTTTGCCGACCACTCGATCGATGCTGCCACCGGCACGCTGCGCCTGCGCGCGCGGGTCGACGCGCCGCATGCGGGGCTGATTCCCGGTCAGTTCGTCCGCATCCAACTCGCCACCGGGCAGAGCGAGCCCGCGCTGCTGGTGCCCGACAAGGCCATCGGCACCGACCAGGGCCGGCGCTTCGTGCTGGTCGTGGGCGGCGACGGCAAGGTCGAGTACCGGACCGTCAGCGTGGGCGCCAGCCATGAGGAACACCGCATCGTCACCGCCGGCGTCAAGGCTGGCGAGCAGGTGATCGTCTCCGGCCCGATGCGCGTGCGCCCCGGCATGACGGTCAGGGCGCAGGCGGCGGCCGCAGAACCCGCGCACGCGCAGGCCGAAGCAGCGGCCAAGTCTTGAGGAGCCCGCCGTGAACCGCTTCGCCAGACTCTTCATCGACCGCCCGATCGTGGCGATCGTGCTGTCGCTGCTCATCGTCATGGCCGGCCTGCTCAGCATCGGCAGGCTACCGCTGACCGAATACCCCAACGTGATGCCGACCACCGTGCAGGTGCGTGCGGCCTACCCGGGCGCCAACCCGCAGGTCATTGCCGACACCGTGGCCACGCCGCTGGAGACCGAGCTGACGGGGCTGCCGGGCCTGCAGTACATGGGCTCCAACGCCTCAGGCGACGGGCGCTATGCGCTGACGCTGACCTTCAGCGCCGACACCGACGCCGCGCGCGCCGAGGCCGAGGTGCAGAACCGCGTGGCCCGCGCCGTGCCGCGCCTGCCCGCCGAGGTGCAGCGCCTGGGCGTGGTCAGCGAGTCGGTCGCACCCGACATGCTGATGGTCGTGCACCTGCTGTCGCCGGGCGAGCGCTACGACCTGCTGCACCTGTCGAACTTCGCGCAGATCGAGGTGCGCGACGCCTTGCTGCGCGTGCCCGGCGTCAGCAAGGTCGTGGTCTGGGGTGCGGGCGACTACAGCCTGCGCGTCTGGCTGGACCCGGACCGCATGGCCGCGCGCAGCCTGATTGCCGGCGACGTGATCGCGGCGATCCGGGCGCAGAACCTGCAGGTCGCGGCCGGCTCGGTGGGCCAGCAGCCCGACGCCCGCAGCGCGCACCAGCTGCCACTTACGGTGGCCGGGCGACTGACTTCGCCCGAGGCCTTCGGTGACATCGTGCTCAAGAGCGGCCCCACCGGCGAGCAACTGCGCCTGAAGGATGTGGCCCGCGTCGAACTGGGTGCGAGCTCGTATTCGCTGCGCAGCCTGTTGGACAACCAGCCTGCGGTGGGCATGCAGATCGTGCAGGACCCGCAGGCCAGCGCCATCGAGGTGGCGGCCGCCGTGCGCGCCGAGATGGCCAGGCTGCAGCAAGGCTTTCCGCAGGACATCCAGCACCGCATTGCCTACGACCCGACGCTGTTCGTGCGCGCTTCGATTGGCAACGTGATCCAGACCCTGGCCGAGGCCATGGTGCTGGTGGTGCTGGTGGTGCTGCTGTTCCTGCAGAGCTGGCGCGCGTCGCTGATCCCCATCGCCGCGGTACCGGTGTCGCTGATCGGCACGCTGGCCGTGATGCAGCTGGCGGGCTTCACGCTGAACACGCTGAGCCTGTTCGGCCTGGTGCTGTCGATCGGCATCGTGGTCGACGACGCCATCGTCGTTGTCGAAAACGTCGAGCGGCACCTGGCGCGGGGCCTCACGCCGCGCGACGCGGCGTTGGCGGCGATGAAGGAGGTCAGCGGCCCGATCCTGGCCATCACCGCCGTGCTGGCAGCGGTGTTCATTCCCACCGCCTTCATGGGCGGGCTGTCGGGCCAGTTCTACCAGCAGTTCGCGCTGACCATCGCCATCTCGACGCTGTTGTCGGCCGTCAATTCGCTGACCCTGAGCCCGGCGCTGGCGGCGATGTGGCTCAAGCCGCACGCAAGCGCGGGCCAGGGCCTGCTGAGCCGCTTCTTCGGCGGCTTCAACCGCGGCTTCGACCGGGCGGCAGAGCGTTATGCGGTGCTGACCCGCGCCGGCGCGAAGCGCGGGCTGCGACTGCTGGCGCTCTATGCCGTGCTGGTAGCCGCCGCGGTGTGGAGCTTCAAGGCCGTGCCCACCGGCTTCGTGCCGGCCCAGGACAAGTATTACCTCGTGGGCATCGTGCAATTGCCGCCGGGCGCGTCGCTGGACCGCACCGAGGCCGTGACGAAGGCGGTCACCAAGATCGCGCTGGACCAGCCCGGCGTGGAGAGCATGGTCGCCTTCCCCGGCATCTCGATCAACGGCTTCGTCAACAGTCCGAACTCTGCGGTGATCTTCACCATGCTCGACCCCTTCGAGCAGCGCAGGGGCAAGAGCCTTGCGGCGGGCGCCATTGCGGGGGCCCTGAACGGCCGCTTCCAGGCCATCGACGAGGGCTTCGTCGCGATGTTCCCGCCGCCCCCGGTGCCCGGCCTGGGCCAGGCCGGCGGCTTCAAGCTGCAGATCCAGGACCGCAGCCAGCAGGGGCACGAGGCGCTGAACGCCGCGCTGGGCCAGGTGATGGCGGCTGCTGGCAAGGACCCGCGCGTGGCCGGCCTGTTCTCGGGCTACCAGGCCGGCGTGCCGCAGCTGGCGCTGGACGTCGACCGCGAGAAGGCGCTGGCCATGGGCGTGCCACTGGCCAACGTGTTCGAGGCCCTGCAGGTCTACCTGGGTTCGATGTACGTTAACGACTTCAACTTCCTCGGCCGGGCCTGGCAGGTCAACGTGCAGGCCGACGCGCCCTTCCGCGCCGATGCCGAGGCCGTGAAGCGGCTGTGGACACGCAACGAGCAGGGCCAGATGGTGCCCCTGGCGGCGCTGGTCACGAGCCGACCCGCCACCGGACCGGACCCCGTGAGCCGCTACAACGGCTTCGCTTCGGCCGACCTCTCCGGCGCGCCGGCGCCGGGCGTGAGCTCGGGCGATGCCGTCGCGGCGATGGAGGAGATCCTCGCGCGGGAGCTGCCTGCAGGCTTCAGCTACGAATGGACCGACCTGAGCTACCAGCAGATCCGCGACGGCGCCGGCGCCGTGTGGGTCTTTCCCCTGGCCGTGGCGCTGGCCTTCCTGATCCTGGCCGCGACCTATGGCAGCTGGGCACTGCCGCTGGCGGTGCTGGCCATCGTGCCGACCGTGCTGCTCGGCGCGCTGGGCGGTGTGTGGCTGGCCGGCAGCGACAACAACCTGTTCACGCAGATCGGCCTGGTGGTGCTGGTGGGGCTGGCAACGAAGAACGCGATCCTGATCGTGGAGTTCGCGCGCCGGCTGCAGCAGCAGGGCGCGAGCGCGGCGGACGCGGTGGTCGAAGCCGCCCGCCTGCGGCTGCGCCCGATCCTGATGACCTCGCTGGCCTTCGTGATGGGTGTGCTGCCGCTGGTCTTTGCCACCGGAGCCGGCGCCGAGATGCGCCAGGCCGTGGGCGTGGCGGTGTTCGCCGGGATGCTGGCGGTCACCGTGGCCGGACTCGTCTTCACCCCTGTGTTCTACGTGCTGCTGCAGCGGCGCCGGGCCCGCCAGGCCACGGCCCGGCTGGCGGCGCAATGAAGGAGATCGTCATGAACTACAAGCACATCCTGCCGCGCCTGAGCGTCATCGCCGCGGCCGCGCTGCTGGCGGCCTGCGGCACCTTGCCGGCCGATGCGCCACCGCAGAGGGACGTGCCCCCGGCCTTCGCCCAAGGCCAGGGTCTCGAACCCGGTGGTCTGGCGCAGCCTGACTGGTGGACCGTGCTCGGCGACCCCACGCTCGACGCGCTGGTGCTACAAGGGCTGGCGGCCAACCTCGACCTGCAACAAGCCGCCGAGCGCGTGCAGCGCTCGCGGGCGCTGGCTGCAGGCCGGCGAGCCGAGCTGGCGCCATCCGGCGGTGTGGGTGTCGCCGGCCTGGCCCGGCAGTTGGCCCGGGTCGAGGCGCCAGGCCTGGCCGGTGACGCCCGCCGCAGCGAAGTCGCCTCCGCGGGCCTCGATTTCAGCTGGGAGATCGACCTCTTCGGTCGCCTGCGTCAGCAGGCCAACGCGGCAGCTGCACGCGGTGACGCGGTCGCGGCCGATGCCGAGGCGCTGCGCCTGGCGGTCGGCGCCGAGATCGCGCAGGTCTGGTTCGCGCTGAACGGCGCCCGCGAGCAGTTGCGCCTGACCCATGCAGTGGTCGAGAACCGCCGCGCGACGTTGTCACTGGTGCTGCGCCGCGTGAGCGCGGGCTACAGCGCACCGCTGGACGAGGCCCGTGCCCGGGCGGAGCTGTCGGCGGCCGAATCCGAGCTGCCAGCCCAGCACGCCGCGCTGGCCGTCGCGACGCATCGGCTGGCGGTGCTGCTGGGCGTCGGGCCTTCGGGCTTCCAGGCACCCCCGCCGCCAGCGGGCGAGCCACAAGCACTGGCGCTGCGCGTGCCCCAACCGGCGCAATGGATGGCCCTGCGGCCGGACCTCAAGGCCGCCGAAGCGCAGCTGCGCGCGCAGGCGCTGGACGTGGAGGCCATCCGCGCCGAGTTCATGCCACGCCTGTCGCTCAGCGGTGTGCTCGGCTTCGTCGCCGGGTCCTTGACGGGCCTGGGCGCCGCTGGCAGCGCATCTTGGTTCCTGGCGCCAAGCCTGTCGGTGCCTGTGTTCGACATCGGCCGCATCGATGCGCGCCTACAAGCCGCCCAGGCCGGCCAGCGCGAAGCCTTGCTGGCCTACCGTCAGCGCGTGCTGCTGGCGACCGAGGAAGTCGAGAGCGCGCTGGTGCAGGTGAGCCAAGGCCAGCTACGCCTGGCCGCATTGCAGGACGGCGCGCGCCACGCGGTCACGGCCGAGGGACTGGCCCGCAAGCGTTTCGAGGCGGGGGGCTCCGACCTGCTGGAACTGCTGGACGCGCAACGGGTTGCGCAGCGAGCCGAGCTGGGCCTTTCGGTGGCGGTGACGACGCAGCGCCAGCAGGTAGTGGCCTTGCAGCGGACACTGGGGGCGCGCTTCCTGCCCGCGGCGGGGTTGACCCAAGATCCCGGCATGGCCATCGCGCCGGGGGCGGCCGGGTCGTGAAAGGGGTGGCGGGCGATGCAGCCGCTCTGCGGTGCACATCGCCCGACACCTTCAATGGCGATGAGCTCTCAGAAGCGGCCAGCGGGCTCTCAGAAGCGCGCAGTGGACGCCATCAAGACGCCCCGCCCACAGGGCTTTAACCTGGGTAGCGTTCGCTCTGCCGATGCCGCGGCGCAGTTCAGTGATGCCCAGGTCCGGCGTGGATGCCCCTGGTCCATGCCATGAGGTCGACATGGGTCGAGGGCTCCGACGGGGGTGCCTTGGCATGCTTCTGGGACGGGCTGGCGAGCTTCCGGATGGGCTTTGAACCCACCGCGCCTGGTTCGGGTGCCTCGGGGCTGCTGACCGCCAGCTCATCGAGGATCGCGCAATGCGGGTCGTCGTCGCCGTGGCACGAGGTCACCAGCTTCTTCAGTGCCCGCTGCATCTCGGCCATCTCGCGCATCTTGGCTTCCAGCGCATCGAGGTGGGCCTGGGCCAGGGCCTTCACCTCGCGGCTGGCGCGGTGGTCATTGCTCCACAAACCCAGCAGGTCGGCGATCTGCTCCATCGAAAAGCCCAGCCGTCGGGACTGCCGTATGAAGCGCAGCAGCGACACGTCACGCTCGGTGTACTGGCGGTACCCGGATTCGGCTCTTGTGGCCGCGGGCACCAGGCCGATCTGCTCGTAGTGGCGGATCATCTTGGCGGAGACGCCGGCGGCGTCTGCGGCTTCGCCGATGTTCATGAGTCTTGCCATGGGCCCTCCGGTGCTGCGCCTGCGTCGGCTGAACACAGCTTCGAGCTTGCCACAGTGGCAAGCGCAAGTCCCTTTGCCCCCGTCGCTGGCGAGGCAGGGGCGCCGTATCAGGCGGGTGGGTAGCCGGCTTCGGTCAACGCGTCGGCCAGGGTCTGGCGATCGTCGCTGCCCTGCACCTGCACCTTCTGCGCTTTCAGATCGATGTGGACCTGGCAGGCCGGATCGTTCAGCTTGAGGGCCTGCGTGACACGGCTGGCGCAGTGGCCGCAGGTCATGTCGGGGAGTTGGAACTCGATCATGGCTTCTCCAATGAAGGGGGGTTGGGTAGGGACCGTCAGCTTCAGCCTTGCCCCCGGGGCAAGGTCAAGAGGAGCTTCGATGAGACTGCCCGGGCGCCCGCTTGACCTTCCCGCAGGGGCAAGCTCGAAAGTGCGGAACACCCGGGGCCACCAGTCCCGCCCATCCAGGAGTTCCGACCATGAGTACCACCCTCTCCGCAGCCCCCGCAGCCCCTGCGGCCCTGGCCGCACAGGCCTGGACCCTGCCGATCGAGGGCATGACCTGCGCGTCGTGCGTGGCACGTGTCGAGAAGGCGCTGAAGGCCGTGCCCGGCGTGCTGTCGGCCGAGGTCAACCTGGCCACCGAGTCCGCTGCCGTGCGGGCCGCGGCGTCGGTCGGGCTTGCCGCGTTGAGCGCGGCCGTCGAGAAGGCCGGCTACACCGCCCGTCCCCGGGCCGCCGAAGCCGGCCTGAACGAGGCGGCGCGGGCGAAGGCGCTGCCGGACTGGTGGCCCATCGCCGTCTCGGGACTGCTGACGCTGCCCCTGGTGCTGCCGATGCTCGGCATCCTGTTCGGCCTGCATTGGCAGCTGAACGGCTGGCTGCAATGGGCGCTGGCCACGCCGGTGCAGCTCTGGCTGGGCGCGCGCTTCTACCGTGCGGGCTGGAAGGCGCTGAAGGCCGGGGCCGGCAACATGGACCTGCTGGTGGCGCTGGGCACCAGCGCCGGCTACGGCCTGAGCGTCTACCTGCTGTTGGCCCACGCCGACCACGGCCTGAGCGGGCATCTGTACTTCGAAGCCTCGGCCGTGGTCATCACGCTGGTGCTGCTGGGCAAGTGGCTGGAAACGCGGGCCAAGCGGCAGACGACCGACGCGATCCGGGCGCTGAACGCGCTGCGCCCCGAGGTGGCGCGCGTGCGCCTGGCCACCGGAGACGTCGACCTGCCCATGGCCCGGGTGCAGCCCGGCATGCTGGTGGTGGTGCGCCCCGGCGAACGCATTCCCGTGGACGGCCGGGTGACCGAGGGCAGCAGCCAGGTCGACGAATCGCTGATCACGGGCGAGAGCCTGCCGGTGGCCAAGCACCGCGGCGACCTCGTCACCGGTGGCGCCGTCAACGCCGAAGGCCTGCTGCTGGTGCAGACCACGGCGGTGGGTGCCGAGTCCACGCTGGCGCGCATCGTGCGCATGGTCGAATCGGCGCAGGTCGGCAAGGCGCCGATCCAGCGCCTGGTCGACCGCGTCAGCGAGGTCTTCGTGCCGGTGGTGCTGGGCATCGCGCTGGTCACCTTGCTGGGCTGGGGCCTGGCCACGGGCGACTGGACGCAGGCGATCCTGAACGCGGTGGCGGTGCTGGTGATCGCCTGCCCCTGTGCGCTGGGCCTGGCCACGCCGACGGCCATCATGGCCGGCACCGGGGTTGCGGCGCGCCACGGCATCCTGATCAAGGACGCCCAGGCGCTGGAGCTGGCGCACCGCATCGACACCGTGGCCTTCGACAAGACCGGCACGCTGACCGAAGGCCGGCCGGAGCTGGTGGCCGCCGAGCCGGCCCTGGGTGAGCGCAGCGCGCTGCTGGCGGCCAGCGCCGCCATCCAGGCTGGCAGCGAGCACCCGCTGGCCAAGGCTGTGCTGGCCGCGGCCACGCAGGCCGCCGTCGACGTGCCCGCCGCGGCGCAAGTGCGGGCCGTCGCCGGCCGGGGCATGGCCGCGCAGGTGGGCGGCCGCGAACTGCGCCTGGGCAGCACCCGCTACATGCAGGAACTGGGCGTGGACCTGGGCGCGCTGCAAGGCCGCGCCGACGCGCTGCAGGGCGAGGGCCGCACGGTGTCGTGGCTGGCCGACGTGAGCCAGACGCCGCAGCTGCTGGGTCTGCTGGCCTTTGGCGACACGCTCAAGGCGACGGCCCGCGCTGCCATCGCCGCCTTGCAGGCGACTGGCGTGAAGACAGTGATGATCACCGGCGACAACCGCGGCAGCGCCGCCGCCGTGGGCCGCGCGCTGGGCATAGCCCACGTCAAAGCCGAGGTGCTGCCCGAGCACAAGGCGGCCCTCATCGCCGGGCTGAAGCAGGGCGGCGCCACGGTGGCGATGGTGGGCGACGGCATCAACGACGCCCCGGCGCTGGCCGCGGCCGATGTGGGCATCGCCATGTCCACCGGCACCGACGTGGCCATGCAGGCGGCCGGCGTGACGCTGATGCGCGGTGACCCGGCGCTGGTGGCCGCGGCCATAGACATCAGCCGCCGCACCTACGCCAAGATCCGCCAGAACCTGTTCTGGGCCTTTGCCTACAACGTGGTGGGCATCCCGCTCGCGGCCTTCGGCCTGCTCAACCCGATGCTGGCCGGCGCCGCCATGGCCTTCAGCAGCGTCAGTGTGGTCGGCAACGCGCTGCTGCTGCGTCGCTGGAAGCAGCCCGGCGCCCGGTAGGGGCGGCTTCACAGCCTGCGCAACGACGCCGCTGGTGCCAGCCGGCCTTTCCGCACGGAGAAGGCGGTTGGGCCGTTGACGCAGGTCAATCGGTCCATACACGCCGATGACTAGACTGCCCCTCGCAAGAGACCTCTGATCAAACCTTCATGTTCCGCCATCGCCAACAACTCCGCCAGTGGGCAGCCCGCGTGCTGCTGCTTTGGCTGTTTGGCGTTTTCGCCGGAGTTGCAAACGCCTGCCTGGCGCCTGCCGTGATGACGTTGCCTGACGGCCATGTGGCCGCTGGCGCCTCGAGTTTGGAGGTCACGCACCATGAGGTCGGGCTCGTCGGCGTCGGCCACCACGGCGAATCGGCTTGGGCACAGGATGCGGGTGGCACACTGAACCAGCAGGACTCGGCCGCCAAGTCCAACTGCCTGGACTTCTGTGACAAGGCATCGATCTCCTTGCCACCGTTGAAGTCGGCACTCGATGCTGGGCAAGGCCATGCGCCTGTACTGCCGACAGCCTCGATCGTCGTTCCCATGCCGGCATTTGAGCCGGTTCTGCTGCAGGTGCCCCGCCGGGATGGCGTTGGCCCACTGTCGATCCCCATTGCCTTCCTGCGTCTGGCGCTATAGCGCCTGACGCCGCAGACGGCCTCGGCCGCTCTGCGCTGCGGACCCCTACCTCCCCTGGTAGTGCCGTCACGCGACGGCTGGCCGTAAGGGCTCCTCATCGATTTCGAGCTTGACCCGCCATCGGCGTGCGGGTCGGTCGACAGCATTAACCGTTCCTGAAACGAGTCCTCGCCATGCCCAAGATCCGCCCGTTCTGCGTCGCCGTCTTCGCTTCCGCTGATGCGGCCTCGGAGTCACCGATGCCGCTCAAGCACGACCACTCCACATTCCACAAGACCATGTGATGAGCACATCAACTGCCAATCCGGGAGCACTCAAGAGATGACGACTCTCAAAACTCAGGGCCTTGTCCCGGCATCCAGCGATCCTGCAGGCAGGTCGGGCTCAGCCCGGCAATGCCCCCATGCCGTCGCCGCGTCACCGGGCCCCAAGACCAGGACAGGCGATGTTGCCAAGGCGCTTGCGCAATGGACACGCAGGCTGCTGTGCGCCGGCTTCCTCGGTGGGTGGGCCATAAGCCCGGTGCAGGCGCAAGAGCCCGCGCTGGGCAGCAATGTGCAAGGCCTGCTCGACTATGCCCGCGCCCACAACCCCGAACTGGCGGCCATGCGCCACGAGGCCGCGGCCGCGGCCGAACGCGTGCAGCCGGCCGGCGCGCTGCCCGACCCCATGTTCCGCGTTGAGCTCGAGAACCTGGACGAGCGCGGCCTGGGCGGGCGCCCCTCGCCGCTGCCCTGGAAGGTGGGCGAGACCAAGTACACGCTGCTGCAGAGCTTTCCGGCCTGGGGCAAGCGCGGCCTGCAGCGCGACGTGGCCAACGCCCAGCTGCAGCAGGCACAGGCGCGCAGCGCCGCCACGGGGGTCGAGATCGCCGCCAAGCTGAAGACGGCCTACGCCCAGTACTACCTGGCGGCCGGCAACGAGCGGCTGGCGCGCGAGATCCTCGATTTGATGGCTCAGCTGGAGCAGATCGCCCAGGCGCGCTACGCCGGCGGCCTGGTGGCGCAGCAGGACGCCATCCGCGCGCAGTTGGAGCAGACGGCGATGCGCGCCGAGGTGATCGCAATGGAGCAGGACAAGCGCATGCAGCGCGCGCGCCTGAACGCGCTGCTCAACCGCGACACCGCAGCGCCGCTGGCCGAGCCGCAGGCGCTGCGCCCGCTGCCCGATTTGAGCGTTCTCGACGCCCAGACGCTGGCCCAGCGCGCGCGCGACGCCAACCCGGCGCTGCAGGCCGAACAGGCCGGGCTGCTGGGCGCCGAACGCCAGCGCGAGCTGACGCTGCGTAACCGCTGGCCCGACCTGCAGGTGGGCGTGTCGCCCACGCAGATGGGCTCGAAGATCACCGCCTGGGCGCTGATGGTCGAGATCAACATCCCCCTGCAGCGGGAAACGCGCCGTGCGCAGGAGCGCGAGTCCGAGGCCATGGTCGAGGCGGCGCGCGCGCGCGCCCAGGCCCTGGCCAGTCAGCTGCTCGGCGAGATGGGGGAGACCCTGGCCGGCCTGGACGCTGCGCGCCGCAGCCAGGCGCTGATCAGCACGCAGCTGCTGCCGCAGTCCGAGCTGAGCCTGCGCTCGGCCCTGGCCGCCTATGAGAACGGCAAGGCCGATTTCGCCACGCTGCTGGACGCCCAGCGGCAGATCCGCAAGGCCCGGCAAGACCTGCTCAAGGCCCAGGTCGACGCGCAGCTGCGCCTGGCCGAAATCGAACGCATCCTGGGAGAAACGTTGTGAAGAACGCAAGCATCATCGTGGGCGCGCTGCTGCTGGGCGCCGTGGGCGCCGGCAGCTACTGGCTGGGCAGCCGCTCGGGCGCGCAGCCCGAGTCCGCGGCAAGTTCGGCCGCGGCCGCCGCCTCGGCACCCCAGGCGCGCAAGCTGCTGTACTACCGCAACCCGATGGGGCTGCCTGACACCTCGCCCACGCCCAAGAAAGACCAGATGGGCATGGATTACATCGCCGTCTACGAGGGCGAGGACGAGCCCGCAGCCGACAGCGCCAAGGGCGGAGCCGGCACGCTGCGCATCAGCACCGACAAGGTCCAGAAGCTGGGCGTGCGCACCGAGGCCGCGGCGCTGCGGGCGCTGGGCCGCACGGTGCGCGCCTCGGGCCGGGTCGAGCCCGACGAGCGCCGCGTCTACGCCATCACGCCCAAGTTCGAGGGCTATGTCGAGCGCCTGCACGTCAACGCCACCGGCCAGCCGGTGAGCAAGGGCGAGCCGCTGTTCGAGGTCTACAGCCCCGAGCTGGTGTCGGCGCAGCGCGAATACGCCATCGCCGCGCAGGGCATGCGCGCGATGCGCAATGCCGGCGCCGAGGCCCAGGCCGGCATGCGCCAGCTGGCCGAATCCAGCCTGGCGCGGCTGCGCAATTGGGACATGGCGCCCGAGCAGATCGAAGCGCTGGTGAAGACCGGCGAGGTGCGGCGCAGCATCACCTTCAGCAGCCCGGTGTCGGGCATCGTCACCGAGAAGAAGGCGCTGCAGGGCATGCGCTTCATGGCCGGCGAATCGCTGTACCAGGTGACCGACCTGTCCACGGTGTGGGTCATGGCCGACGTGTTCGAACAGGACCTGGGCCTGGTGAAGATAGGTGCCAAGGCCAGCGTCAAGATCAACGCCTACCCCGGACGCACCTTCGCCGGCACCATCACCTACCTGTACCCGACGCTGCGTGCCGAGACGCGCACGGTGCCGGTGCGCATCCAGCTGGAGAACCCGAAGCGCGAGCTCAAGCCGGCCATGTTTGCCCAGGTGGAGCTGCAGGTGGGCGCCAAGCAGCCGGTGCTGACCATCCCCGAGTCGGCGGTCATCGACAGCGGCACGCGCCGCATCGTGCTGGTGGAACTGGGCGAGGGCCGCTTCGAGCCGCGCGAGGTGCAGCTGGGCGAGCGCAGCGACCACTACGACGAGGTGCTGGCTGGCGTGCGCGAGGGCGAACGCGTGGTGGTGTCGGCAAACTTTTTGCTGGACGCCGAGAGCAACCTGAAGGCGGCCATCGGCGGCATGGGCGCGCCGGCTGCGGCGGCGGCGACCAAGACCGGCGGCGCGGTGGCCCACCGCGCCCACGGCACGCTGGAGGCCGTGAACCTGCAGGCCGGCACGGCGCGCCTGCACCACGGCGCGGTCGAGTCGCTGCAGTGGCCGGCCATGACCATGGACTTCAAGCTGGCCAATGGGGGGCTGGTGCGCGACCTCAAGCCGGGTGCGGCCGTGTCCTTCGACTTCGTCGAGCGTGCGCCGGGCGAGTGGGTGATCACCGCCCTCACCGCCGCCGGCGGCGTTCCGACGGCGGCGCCGGCCGCTCAGCCCGGGTCACCGCCCGGGGCGCAGGACCACAAGGACCGCGCGCCGCCCAAGCCCGCGCCGGACCCCAAGGCCCACGCGGGCCACTGAGCGGGGAACGACATGCTGGCAAAAATCATTCAGTGGTCTGGCCGGAACCCCTTCCTGGTCCTGCTCGCCACGCTCTTCATCGTCATCGGCGGCGTCGTAGCCGTCATGAAGACCCCCCTGGACGCCCTGCCCGACCTGTCGGACGTGCAGGTGATCGTCTACACCGAATACCCGGGCCAGGCGCCGCAGGTGGTGGAAGACCAGGTGTCCTACCCCCTCACCACGGCGATGCTGGCCGTGCCCAGAAGCAAGGTCGTGCGCGGCTTCTCGTTCTTCGGTGCGTCCTTCGTCTACGTCATCTTCGAGGACGGCACCGACATCTACTGGGCGCGCAGCCGCGTGCTCGAGTACCTGAACTTCGCCGCCAGCCGCCTGCCCAAGGGCGTGTCGCCGTCGCTGGGCCCTGACGCCACCGGCGTGGGCTGGGTCTACCAGTACGCCGTGCTGGCCAAGAACAAGACGCTGGCCGAGTTGCGCACCATCCAGGACTGGTACATCCGCTACCAGCTCACCAAGGCCCAGGGCGTGGCCGAGGTGGCCTCGATCGGTGGCTTCGTGCAGACCTACCAGGTCACGGTCGACCCGCTCAAGCTGCGCAGCTTCGGTATCCCGCTGATGAAGGTCTCGCAGGTGATTCGCGATTCCAACCGCGACGTCGGCGGCCGCGTCGTCGAGATGGCCGAGACCGAGTACATGGTGCGCGGCATGGGCTACCTGCGCGGCAAGGGCGACATCGAGACGCTGGTGGTGAAGAGCGAGGGCGGCACCTCGGTGCTGATCCGCGACATCGCCCGCGTCGAGCTGGCGCCCGACGAAAGGCGGGGCCTGTCCGAACTCAATGGCGAAGGAGAAGTCGTCTCCGGTATCGCGATGTCGCGCTTCGGGCAGAACGCGCTGGAAGTCATACACAACCTCAAGGCCAAGATCACCGAGATCTCGGCAGGCCTGCCCGAAGGCGTGTCGATCCAGGCCGTCTACGACCGCTCGGACCTCATCCACCGCGCCGTCAAGAACCTCACCTACACCCTGATCGAGGAAAGCATCATCGTCGCGGTGGTGTGCGTCGTCTTCCTGATGCACGTGCGTTCGGCGCTGGTGGCGATCCTGATGCTGCCGGTGGGCGTGCTGATCTCCATCATCGCCATGCGCCTGCTGGGCATGAACTCCAACCTGATGAGCCTGGGCGGCATCGCCATCGCCATCGGCGCCATGGTGGACGCAGCCATCGTGATGATCGAGAACGCGCACAAGCATCTGGAACGGCTGGACCGCCTGAAGCCTGTCCACACGCTCAAGGACCGCAGCGCCGCGATGGTCGAGGCCTGTCAGGAAGTAGGACCTGCGCTGTTCTTCTCGCTGCTGATCATCACGGTGTCGTTCCTGCCCGTGTTCACGCTCGAATCGCAAGAGGGTCGCCTGTTCGCGCCGCTGGCCTATACCAAGACCTTTGCGATGGCCGGCTCTGCGCTGCTGTCGGTGACGCTGGTTCCGGTGCTGATGATGCTGTTCATCCGCGGCCGGATCATGCCCGAGGCCAAGAACCCGGTGAACCGCTTCCTGATCTGGGTCTACCGTCCGATCATCGAGGCCGTCATGCGCTGGAAGAAGCTGACCATTGCGCTGGCGCTGATCGCCATGGGCCTGTCCTACTACCCGGCCTCGCGCCTGGGCAGCGAGTTCATGCCCACGCTCAACGAAGGCACGCTGCTGTACATGCCGGCCTCGCTGCCGGGCATGTCCATCACCAAGGCCGCCGAGGTGCTGCAGACACAGGACCGCATCATCAAGAGCTTCCCGGAAGTGAGTTCGGTCTACGGCAAGGCCGGCCGCGCCAACACCGCCACCGACCCGGCGCCGGTGGAGATGTTCGAGACGATCATCAACCTCAAGCCGCAGGAAGACTGGCGGCCGGGCATGACCACGGACAAGCTGATCGCCGAGCTGGACAAGGCGCTGCAGTTCCCCGGCATCAGCAACGCCTGGACGATGCCGATCAAGGCGCGCATCGACATGCTGTCCACCGGCATCCGCACGCCCATCGGCATCAAGGTCTTCGGCAAGGACCTGGGGGAGATGGAGAAGCTCGCCAAGGAAATCGAGGCGGTGGTCAAGACGGTGCCCGGGACGACTTCGGCGTTTGCCGAGCGCCTGACGGGCGGCAGCTACCTCAACATCGAGCCTGACCGCGAGCAACTGGCGCGCTACGGGCTGTCGGTGGGGGAACTGCTGGAGGTCATCGGCACGGCGCTGGGCGGCGAGATGGTCACCACCACCGTCGAAGGGCGCGAGCGCTTCGGCGTGACGGTGCGCTACCCGCGCGAGTTGCGCACCAGCCCCGAACAGATCGAACGCGAAGTGCTGGTGCCCATCATGGGTGGCGGCATGGTGCCGCTGGGGCAGGTGGCGCGCGTGGTGGTGGCGCGCGGCACGCCGGGCATACGCACCGAGAACGCGCTGCTCTCGGCCTACATCTTCGTCGACATCCGCGACCGCGACATCGGCTCCTATGTGGCCGACGCGCGCAAGGCGGTGGCCGACAAGGTCAATTTCCCGGCGGGCTACTACGTCACCTGGAGCGGACAGTTCGAGTACATGGAGCGCGCGGTCGAGAAGATGAAGATCGTCATCCCGGTGACGCTGCTGACCATCTTCCTGCTGCTGTACCTGAACTTCCGCCGCATGACCGAGACGCTCATCGTCATGCTCTCGGTGCCCTTCGCGCTGGTGGGCGGCGTGTGGCTGATGTGGTTGCTGGGCTACAACCTGTCGGTGGCCGTCGCGGTGGGCTTCATCGCGCTGGCCGGCGTGGCCGCCGAGACCGGTGTGGTGATGCTCATCTACCTGGACCATGCCTGGAAGGAGGCCCGGGAGCGCTGCCGCCTGGAAGGCCGCGAGCCCGGCCCGTCCGACTTGTACGGGGCCGTGATGGAAGGTGCCGTCGAGCGCGTGCGCCCGAAGATGATGACGGTGGTGGCCATCATGGCCGGCCTGCTGCCCATCATGTGGGGCACCGGTACCGGCAGCGAGGTCATGAGCCGCATCGCCGCGCCCATGGTCGGCGGCATGATTTCCTCCACCGTGCTCACGCTCGGTGTGATCCCCGCGCTGTATGCCCTGGTCAAACAGTGGCAGCTGCGACGCGAACTGCGCAGTGCATCCACGCCCTCGGTGGAGGCTGCGCAATCCACGGCCGCGACCCTATGAGGTCGGCAGGTCACCTTTGGTCTTTCTTAAACTGGAGAAGTGCGATGAGCACGAAGTTCAAATCATCATGGCGAGTTGCCGGCCCACTGCTGGTCATCGTCGCGCTTACGGGCTGCGCAGGCTTGGCCACGTCACCCCCTGCGGCGATTCAGCAGCAGATCGAGGCTGCGCGCACGCCTGCCGACCACGCGGCGCTGGCGACCTACTACGACAAGGAGGCCGCCGCTGCCCGCAACAAGGCCGAGGAGCACCGCAAGATGGGCAAGGGCTACGCTGCGTGGCCGGCAGGCGGCCGTGGCGGCGGCAGCTGGACCGTCCACTGCAATGCCGCAGCGGCCAGTTACGAGGACATCGCCCGAAGCTTCGACGGCATGGCTGCCGAGCATCGGCAATTGGCCAAGTAGAGGCTGGAGCATCGACCGACAGGTGTAGGTGACTGCACCGGGATTGAACCCACCGGCGCTGCCAATGAGCGCAGCGCCGCCCTAAGACTTGAAGGCTTCATCATGAATCGACGTCACTTCCTGAAGAGTGCATCTGCCCTGTCGGCCCTGGCCGTCGTGCCAGTCCTCGCCGCACCCAAGCTCCCCGAGCTGGAGGTGTTCAAGAGCCCGTTCTGCGGCTGCTGTGGCAGCTGGATCGAATACATGAAGGCGGCTGGATTCCCGGTCAAGGTGACGGCGGTGACGGACACCACGCTGACGAGAAAGCGCCTGGGATTGCCAGATCGATTCGCCAGCTGCCATACGTCGACCATTGCCGGCTACGTGCTGGAAGGCCACGTGCCAGCAGCGGAAGTGAAGCGTCTGCTGGCCATGAAGCCCAAGGCACTCGGGCTGGCGGTGCCCGGCATGCCGCAGTCCTCGCCAGGCATGGACGCGCCGGGCAACAAGGACCCGTATCAGGTCGTGCTCGTCAACCGCGACGGGCAGTCGAGCGTCTTTGCCACGTATCCGAAGTAGCCTGTAGGGGCAGCGTCGGCCTGAGATGGATTGCACGCCACGGCGGGACGGCGAGACCTGGGTACGGCAAGACCGAAAAGCGGACACCGGGGAACTATGGCCTCCAGCGCTGCCCGCCTCGGCGGTCACCGGGAGGGAAAGGTGCTGCGGCGACGAGGCTTTGCGCACGAGGTCAGGAGATGACAAAGTTGTAATGCGTGCGTCAGTCATTCGTCGGCTACCGGTCCGCATAGTGCCGCTCATGCGAAGTCGCATCGTGCCGATCGAATCACCGGCGGCGCGCAACCTTACCTCGAAAGGATCGACCATGAAGACATCGATTGCCGTCCTGAGTCTCGCGCTGGCCACCGCTGCGGCGGCCCCCGCGTTTGCCAGCGACGCACTGGCGCAGACCACCCACCAATCGCTGAACCTGAAGGACGGCTCGACGCTGTACATCTTCGAGGACGGCAAGATGGCCAGGGAAGACCGTTACGGCCGCGCCGCCTACCTGATGCAGGGCGAGGTGCTCGAGCTGGCCGACGGGCGCAAAGTCACCGCCGTCGGGAACGAGATTGTCAGATTGCACAGTCTCCTGAACGACGGGCACGGCAGCTGAACGACCGCGCACGCCGAATTCGACGCAAAGGAATCCACCGATGACTTCTACCCGACTCCGCCTGGCAGGCGTTCTGCCGGCACTGGTGCTTGCTACTTCCGCGGTCGTTGCCGGAGGCACCCACGGCGACCACTCGATCGGCCAACCGGGAGAGGCCGGAACTGCGACGCGGACCGTCAACGTCGACATGACGGACAGCATGCGTTTCACGCCCGCCGAGATTTCCGTGCAACCTGGCGAGACGGTGCGCTTCGTGGTCCGCAATGTCGGGTTGGTCAAGCACGAGATGGTGCTGGGCACTCCCGCGGAAATCAATGAGCACTACGCGATGATGATGAAGATGCCGGATATGGCGCACACAGGCGAAAACCAAGTCAGCGTGGCGCCTGGCAAGATTGGGGAGATCGTTTGGCGATTCACCAACGACGGCATCATCGACTTCGCCTGCCTGCAGCCAGGCCACTACGGCGCGGGGATGAAGGGGGCCATTCGGGTCGGGCAAAGGGCCCCCCGCACTGCAGCTGACGGCCCCACGGTGCACAAGCACTGACGGGCATGGTACGGGAGCAGCAGCGTAACCACGCTGACGCCCCGTGCGACAGCTTGGTCACGACGAGTCAACCAGGCTTGCCCCTTGTGCTGCGCTCAAGTCATTTGTGCCTTTGATCGTTGCAGATCAAGACCGCTTTGACAGGATCGACCGGCCCCACATTGCGCCAGCGTTCGCTCAGCTCGGCTTCAACGGGCTCACCACTGCGCTCTCCATGCCGGCAGGTCATGCGCCAATGCTTGTGCAGCACGCGGTGGCAATATGCGAAGGTGAGTTTGCGGGGGTCGAGCCCCACCGCTTTGGCGAGCAGCACGCAGCTGCACTGATCGCCGTGTTCAATGTGGTCCATGCAATTGGACTGGTTGATCATCGCAAACCTTCGTCTGCCGTTTCTCAAACCCGCCGATGCACACCAGCGGATAGGCCTGCATCGCGCTTTCAGGGCTCATCCGCCCGGGCCAGATGGGTCCGAGCGACTGCACTGCGTACCTGGGTCGTACCGGCAGATCAAGCTGCAACTGGCGGCGGCACATGTCGCGAGCGATGACCTGCCGCATTGCAGGCAATCCGAGCGCGTGCGCCGCATGGTGCTGAAGGAAGTTGCGGCCGGACTTGCCACCACACTCAGCGCTGTGAGTCACCGCCGCGCCGGCCTCGTGCAGGGTCGCCAAAATCTTGCTTCAATGATGATCATGGCGTCCCGTACAGGGAGACGGACCACCCGACGGTGAGGCCGGTGCCGCGTGGAGCGGGCCCGGCCGCTTCGGGCGCGGCTGCCGATTCAGCTGGCCGGGTGCATGCTGGGATGTTCATCCTTGCACAGACCGCCGGTCTCGGCGTTGGCCATGTAGTTGCCGGTCCGCAGGGCTGATTCCCGCTCGGCCATGACCTGCTCGCGGGTGATGGAGGACCGCACCTGCTTGGCCGGATAGCGGCTCGGGTACAGCTCGTTGAGCTTCAGGCTGCGCTCTCCGGGCGCGATGTCGCCGGTGCGCACGGCTTCCACGAGTTCGGCCTTCACCTGCTCGCGGGTGATGGCCGACTGCACCTGCCGGGCCGGATAGCGGCCCGGGTTCAGTTCGTTGCGCTTGAGGCTGCGCTGGCCGGTCTCGACATCACCGCTGAGCACGGCCGCGGCAAATTCCGCCTGAACCTGCTCGCGCGTCAGCTGGGCGAAGGCGGGGCTGCTGGCTATCAGGGCGGAAGCGATGATCACGGCGGTCGCTGCAAACGGGGTCTTCACGATGATTCCTTTCAGGGTTGCTTGATCACTTCCGGGTGGTGGGTCTCATGCTCCTGCCTGCCCGGCTCGAATCGCCTTGTCGCGATCTGACTTAACTATAGAAATCGCTGCCCTACGGGAACATGGCCCCAAGATTACGGAACTGTCAGGAACCTGCGGCTTCAGCGGTGACGGGCTCGCAGAGAGCGCCGGCGGCGGGCCGGTGCGGATGAGCTCGCCGATCACACAGCGCGCGGGAGCGTCATCGTGACGCGCGTGGCTCGGGCATCCGAACCTGCCGTTATCGAGCCGCCATGCGCCCCACGACGACCGACCGGGAGATGGCCAGGCCGAGACCAAGATCAACGCTGTCGCGCGGCCACCGACGGAAGTCGATTCCGGATGAATGGAATTGCACAGAATGGAGCCAAAATGGGAGTGCCGCCGCATGAGAGCGCCGCTGAGGTCGCGAGGCTGGACGCCCCGGGGATCAATGCCGCGTTCTCGCCCGGGTGTGTCGAGGCGCGAGGCGCTCCGACGGCGCCCTCCCACAGTCCCCGCCGTGCAACTCCGCCGCGCCGACCTCGTGGAGGGTCGCCATAATCCTGCTTCGGTGATGCCCGTGGTGTCCCGTACAGGGAGACAGACCATCCGACCGTGAGGCCGGTGCCGCGTGGAGCGGGACCGGCCATTTCGGGCGCGGATGCCGATTCAACTGGCCGGGTGCATGCTGGGATGTTCATCCTTGCACAGACCGCCGGTCTCGGCGTTGGCCATGTAGTTGCCGGTCCGCAGGGCTTCTTCCCGCTCGGCCATGACCTGCTCGCGGGTGATGGAAGACCGCACCTGCTTGGCCGGATAGCGGTTCGGGTACAGCTCGTTGAGCTTCAGGCTGCGCTCTCCGGGGGCGATGTCGCCGGTGCGCACGGCTTCCGCGAGTTCGGCCTTGACCTGCTCGCGGGTGATGGTGGACTTCACCTGCTTGGCCGGATAGCGGTTCGGGTACAACTCGTTGAGCCTCGCGCTGCGCTCTCCGGGCGCGATGTCGCCGGTGCGCACGGCCTCCAAGAACTCGGCCTTCACCTGCTCGCGCGTCAGCTGGGCGAAGGCAGGGCTGCTGGCCATCAGGGCGGAAGCGATGATCACGGCGGTCGCTGCAAACGGGGTCTTCATGATGATTCCTTTCAGGGTTGCTTGATCTTTTCCGGGCGGTGGGTTTCATGCTCCTGCCTGCCCGGTTCGAATCGCCTTGTCGCGATCTGAGTTAACTATAGGAATCGCAGCCCTACGGGAGCATGGCCCCTACATTACAGAACTGTCAGGAACCTGCGGTTGCGCTGATGGCAGGCTCGCAGAGAGCGCCGGCGGCAGGCCGGCGCGGGGGCACTCGCCGATCACGCAGACCGGGGGAGCGTCATCGTGAAGCGCGTGACGCCGGCGTCCGACGCTGCGGCTATCGAGCCACCATGCGCCACGACGATCGACCGGGTGATGGCCAGGCCGAGGCCGGTGCCATCGCTGTCGCGATGCCGCGAGGGGTCGACACGAAAGAAGCGCTCGAACACGCGCTCCAGGTACTGGGGTGGAATCGTGTCGCCGGTGTTCTCGATACAGATCGAGACCCGATCCCGTTGGTCCTGGATGGTGACTCGGACCGTGGTGTTGGCGGCCGAATGCCGGATGGCGTTGGAAAGCAGGTTGGCCAGTGCGCGGCGCAGCAGGCTCCTGTCAGCACTCACCTCGCCTGCACCTTCCAGCACCAGGCCGAGTCGCTTGTCCTCGGCTACGGCGCCGAAATAGTCGAAGAGACCGCGAATCTCGGCTTCCAGTTCGAAGACCTGACGCTTCGGTGGCACCAGGCCATTGCCCGCCTTGGCCAGCAGCAGCATGTCCGAGATCATCCGGGCCATGTACTCGAACTCTTCGGCGTTGGATTCGAGAATGCCGCGGTACTCATCGGCCGTCCGCGAGCGCGACAATGCGACCTGGGTCTGTGTCAGCAGGTTGCTCACCGGAGTTCGCAGCTCGTGGGCAATTTCGGACGAAAAGTCGGCCAGTCGATGAAACGCCTCCTCCAGTCGCGCCAGCATCGCGTTCAGCGATTGAGCGAGTTCGGCCAGTTCGACGGGCACGAATTCCACCTGCAGGCGGCGGCTCAGCTGTTCGGATGTGACCACCTGCGCTTGCTCTCGCATGGAGCGCAGCGGCGCCAGGCCGCGACTGGCCGCGACCCACCCCAGCAGGCCGGTCAGCGCTGCGGCACAGACGACGAAGATCCACAGGGTCTGCAGAAATGAACGCATGAAGTCATGGTGGTGCGCGACGCCGATGGCCACCGCCACGATCACCAACTCGCGCTTGCCGGTGCCGGAAGGCGGGCCTAGCGGCACTTCGGCCGCGATGCCGCGGTAGGGTTCCTGGCCCACTGTCCACTGCGCCGGCACGCCCGGACTGTGCAGGGCAGCGCTGACCACCAGGTCGAGGGGGAACCCGGCATTCGGTGTGGCCAGTATCGGCTTGCGGTCCTGGCCAAGTACCAGCACCTCGGGGCCATGCTGGCCGACCATCGCGTCGTCCAGCACGTGCGTGATGTGTTCCGGCTTGCCCGGCAGTTCCACCTTTTCGAGGCTGTGTCGGGCCAGTTCCATCTGGCGCTTCAGGATGTCCAGGTCCTGCTGCTCGAAGTGCTTCTCCACCGAGCCGGCAATCACGAATCCCAGTGCGAGCAGCACCGCGGACGACGCAACGACGAACAACAGGGTCAGGCGCCGCGTGAGCGACGTACGTCCCATGGTGATCAATCGGGGTACTCCAGGACGTAGCCCATGCCTCGGACAGTGCGGATGAGCTTGGGTTCGAAGTCCTCGTCCACCTTGACGCGCAGCCGTCGCATCGCGACTTCGATCACGTTGGTGTCGCTGTCAAAGTTCATGTCCCATAGCTGCGAGGCGATGAGCGACCGTGGCAACACTTCACCCTTGTGGCGCATCAACAACTCGAGCAGCAAGAACTCCTTGGCGGTCAGGTCGACGCGCCTGCCGGCGCGGGTGACGCGCCGCCGCAGCAGATCCAGTTCGAGATCCGCCACGCGCAGAAGCTCGGGCGCGCTGGCCTTGTTGCCGCGACGCAGCAGCGTGCGCACGCGCGCCAGCAGTTCCGAGAACGCAAAGGGCTTGACCAGGTAGTCGTCAGCGCCAAGTTCCAGCCCCTTGACGCGGTCTTCCACGCCGTCCCTGGCGCTGAGGAACAGCACCGGCGTGTCCCGACCCGCCTTGCGCAACCCTTGCAGAATGGCCCAGCCGTCCAGTCCGGGAAGCATCACGTCAAGGATGGCCAGATCGTAGTCCCCGGTAGTGCCATGGTGCAGTCCGTCCCTGCCGTCACGCACCAGGTCGACGACGAAGCCTGCCTCTGCCAGACCCTGCTTCAGATAGTCGCCGGTCTTCGGTTCGTCTTCGACGATAAGAATCTTCATCGTTCACTTCCTGTGGGCATTGGTCGACGGCTGTTGGCCAGGCAACGTGGGCGGCCGCCGTCCCTGCCAGCGGCCCGGCGCCTCAATCCTTCAACAGCTTCGCGTGTCGCAAGCGCAGCGCGTTGCTGAATCACCGAGGCAGAGCTTAGGCTCATCGCCAGCGCCGCAATCATCGGTGATGGCAACCATCCCGTGAACGGAAGCAGCACGCCAGCGGTCAGGGGCACGCCCAGCGCGTTGTACACGAAAGCGGAGGCCAGGTTCTGCTTCATGTTGGACTACGTTGCCACCGTTTGCTGGCGGTGGCAAGGCCGCGCAGGTCGCCCTCGAAGGCGGTTCGTTGAGGGGCGCCAGTTGGCCAGAACTCAGTGCTGGCCGTGTACCTGGCGGCGGCGTAACGCGCCAATGCCCGCAACCAGCATGCCCACCACGCCGCCGACGATCATGGCCTCACCCAGGACGTGGTGCCAGCCACCCATGGGCGTCAGCAGCAGCATCGAGCCGCCTATCACCAGCGCCGCGAAGGAGATGGCGCTCGCCAGGCGTGTGACGTTGCGGCTGAGGCGGGCGCCCAGCGCTTCCAGACCGGGCAGGCGTCCCAGGTCGCCCGCGGCGATCCGGTGCAGGACACGTCGCGTGTCGCCGGGTGCGTCAGCGAAGAGACGTTCCATGTCGCGTGCCCATTGCTGGGTCTTGGTCTTGATGCGCTCCGGCGCGAAGTGCAATGCCGTGAGGCGCGCGATCTCGTCGCGAAACGACTGCATGTAGTCGTGGTCGGGCGCGAGCTGGCCGACCATCGCCTCCAGGATGACGAAGGCACGGGTGAGCAGGACAAACTCAGCCGGGTTGTGAACGCCGTTGCGGCTGCCGGCGCTCATCAGTGAGTCCAAGGCGTCACCGATCGACACGTCGGCGAGGTTGCTGCGGCGAATCTCGTACAGCGCCGCCTTCATGTCCGCCAGCAGGCCGGCGCGATTGACCTCGTCGCCCGCTGCCGCCATTTCGAGATAGGCCTCGATGGCGGCCCTTGCATCGCCCTTGACCACGGCCTCCAGCAGCAGCATCAGCGATTCCCGCATCCGTTCGTCGAGCTCACCGGTGTTGCCGAAGTCCAGCAGCGACAGGCGACCGTCCGGGAGGACGAACACGTTGCCAGGGTGCGGGTCGGCGTGGAAGATGCCTTCCTCGAAGATCGATTGCAGCATCAACCTGACCAGTGCGTTGATGGCACGCGGCATCGTCTCCGGGTGCGGGCCGGCGTAGTGATCGATGCGCTCGCCCGGTGAGAACTCCAATGTGAGCACGGCCCCTTTCGAGAGTGCCGGAACGACGTCCGGAATCCAGAGGTCGGAGAAGTCCGCCAGTGCGGTGCGGAAGAGAGCGATGGAGCTTGCTTCACGTCCGAAGTCGATCTCCCGGCTCAGACTGCGCGAGAACTCCTTGACGACCACCGGCAGATCGAGCGCACGCATGCTCGGGAACAGCCGCTCTCCCAGTGCAACCAAGGTGGTCAACGCCGCAATGTCCCTGGCGATGATGGCCTGGAGATCAGGTCGCTGGACCTTGACAGCCACCTGGCGTCCGTCATGCAGGGTCGCCCGGTGCACCTGGGCGATGGTGGCCGCGGCCAGCGGGGTCTCGTCAAACGACGCGAACGACTCCGCCAGCGGGGCGCCCAGGTCGCGCTCGATCGTCGTGCGGACGATGTCGATGCCCATCGCCGGCAACTCGTCGTGCAGTGACTCCAGTTCTTCTGCATACCCGGCGGGCAGCAGGTCGCGCCGCATCGCCAGAACCTGACCGAACTTGAGGAAGACGAGGCCGAGTTCTTCGAAGGCCTCCCGCAGTTCCTGGGGCCGTGGCCGTCGGCCGCTGCCCATCAGCGTGGGCAGGAGCTTGTGGCGCGCCGCCACGCCGAGGATCTGCACGAGCCGCGGAACAGCACGCAGGCCGGTGGCCTGGGGGGCAACCGCCATGCCGCCCGGCTTGGCGGCGCGCCGGTCGGTACCGGCGAGCGGGCGGCGTTCAGCGAGCGGCGCCACGGTCGCCATGCCCTCTCGCCGACGAGGCCGCGCGACCTCGACCCCCTCCACGGGGTTCGAGGTTCTCGAAGACAGTTCGCTGAGTGAAGGCTCCATCGCCGACGATGCCCCGCATAGGTGGTGAACGCCGTGGCGGGCGTGGCGCCATTTGATCGCTGGTCCGAAGGCGAGCCAGGCTGAAGACACAGTACGCGAGCCGACGGCAGGGTTCTGTGCGCTGACGAACGACATCAGACCTCGACCGTGCCTGCTTCAGATGATTCATGCTGCCACGGACCCGCGCCGGGTGAGCAGCAGCCAGAGGCCTGCAAGCGCCAACACCACGTAGTTGAGGGCCATGAACCAGGGTGTGTTCCACGCGATGCCATCGAAGCCGCGCTCCGTGAACGGATAGAGCACCGGCACCGCGTAGTAGTCGGCCGAATGCGTGAAGACATCGATCACGATGTGCGACCACCAGCCCAGCAGCGGAATCCAGAATGCGCGCCGCGCCGCCCACACGGCCACCGTGACGAGCGCGGCTATCGGTGCGCTGTGCATCACGCAATGCAGGTGGTGCGACCACAACCCGACCAGCGGCGGCAGACCCGGCTCCTGTCCGGGAACTGCCACGGCATAAGCCCGCAGGGCAGCAAAGCTTCCGTCGGCGAAGAGCCACCAGCTTGCGATGGGCAGCAGATGCATCACATCGGGCACCGCCGCAAGCACCAGCGTGACCACCACGGTGCTGCGCGACAGCGGTTGTCGACGATGCAGCAGCGCCGCGCCCGCAGCGGCCCACAGCGTGTGCGCAACGATATCCATCGTCGTGCCGGCCGTCAGTCCTGCTTCAAGGCGGCACCCCGCAGCCGCAGCGCATTGCCGATCACCGACGCCGAGCTCAGGCTCATGGCCAGCGCCGCGATCATCGGCGACAGCAGCCAGCCGGTGAACGGGAACAGCAGACCGGCCGCGAGCGGAATGCCCAGCGCGTTGTAGACGAAGGCGAAGGCCAGGTTCTGCTTCATGTTGGCCACGGTGGCCACCGACAGGGCACGCGCGGTGGCAATGCCGCGCAGGTCGCCCTTGACGAGCGTGAGCTGCGCGCTGTTCATCGCCACGTCGGTGCCAGTGCCCATGGCAATGCCGACATCGGCGCGCGCCAGCGCCGGGGCGTCATTGATGCCGTCGCCGGCCATCGCGACGACACGCCCCTCGGACTGCAGCTTCTCGACCAGCTTGAGCTTGTCGGCAGGCTTGACCTCGCCATGCACCTCGTCGATGCCCAGGCGCTGCCCCACGGCCCGCGCCGTGGTCAGGCCGTCGCCGGTGGCCATCACGACCCGGATGCCCGCCTTGCGCAATGTGGCCAGCGCTTCGGCGGTGGTGGCCTTCACCGGATCGGACACGGCCAGGATGCCTGCGAGTTTGGCGTCGACGGCCAAGTGCATCACGCTGGCACCCTGGGCCCGCAGTGCCTCGGCCTGTGCCGCCATCGGCGCCACGTCGACGCCGAGTTGCTCCATCAGCGCGGTATTGCCCAGCGCGAGCGCCTTGCCGGCGATGGCGCCGCGCACGCCGATGCCGGATGCGGAATCGAACTGCTCGGGCGTGTCGAGCACGAAGTTCCTCTCGCGCGCGGCCGTCACGATGGCTGCGGCCAGCGGATGCTCGCTGCCCTGGTCGAGGCTGGCGGCCAGGCGCAACACCTCGTCGGCTTCGAAACCGTTCGCGCCGATCGCCTTCTCGAAACTCGGCCGCCCTTCGGTCAGCGTCCCGGTCTTGTCGACGATGAGGGTGTCGACCTTGCGCAGGTTCTCGATCGCCGCGGCGTCGCGGAACAGCACGCCATGCGTGGCGCCGCGGCCCGTGGCGACCATGATGGACATCGGTGTGGCCAGGCCCAATGCGCAGGGGCAGGCGATGATCAGCACCGCCACGGCGTTGATGAGGCCATAGACCCAACTCGGCTCGGGTCCGAACAATCCCCAGCCGAAGAAGGTCAGCAGCGCGGCGGTCACGACGCCATAGACGAAATAGCCCGCAACCGCGTCGGCCATGCGCTGCATGGGCGCGCGCGAGCGCTGCGCAAGCGTCACCATCTGCACGATCTGCGACAGCACCGTGGCCGAGCCGACGTGTTCGGACTGCATCACAAGCGCGCCGCTGGTGTTGAGCGTGGCGCCGATCAGCTTGTCGCCCACGCGCTTGGTCACCGGCAGCGGCTCGCCGGTGAGCATGGACTCATCGAGCGCGCTGCTGCCCTCGACCACCACGCCGTCGACGGGCACCTTTTCGCCGGGCCTAACCCGCAGCTTGTCGCCGACGTGCACGTTGGCTAGCGGGATGTCCTCCTCGGATCCATCCGCCGCAATGCGCCGTGCCGTCTTGGGCGCCAGCCCTAGCAGCGACTTGATGGCCGCCGAGGTCTGCGAACGTGCCTTCAGTTCCAGCATCTGGCCGAGCAGCGTCAGCGAGATGATCACCGCGGCGGCCTCGAAGTAGACCGCCACGCGGCCCATCGAGACGAACGAAGCCGGGAAGACCTGTGGCGCGACGGTGGCCACGACGCTATAGACGAAGGCCGCGCCGGTGCCCAGGCCGATCAGGGTCCACATATTTGGGCTGCGGTTGACGATGGACTGCGCGCCGCGGACGAAGAATGGCGCACCAGCCCACAGCACGATCGGCAGCGTCAGCACCAGCTCGATCCAGCTCTGCCGGGCCATGTCGAACCAGCCGAAGCGGTGGCCGAACATGGCCAGCACGGTGACGATCACGGTCAGGGGCAAGGTCCACCAGAACCGGCGCCCGAAGTCGACGAGTTCTGGGTTCTCGGTCTCATCGAGGTCAGGCAGGATCGGTTCGAGCGTCATGCCGCACTTCGGGCAGTTGCCTGGATGGTCCTGCCGGATCTCGGGGTGCATGGGGCAGGTGTAGATCGATCCTGCCGGTGCCTCGGTGATCGCCGGTGCCAGTGCGGTGGGCTGCACGTACCGGGACGGCTCGGCGCTGAACTTTGCCAGGCACTTCGCGCTGCAGAAGTAGTACGGTCGGCCATCGTGTTCGGCGTGGTGGGCCGACCGTTCGGTGACCGCCATGCCGCAGACCGGGTCCTTCAGTGACCCGGGGCCCGCGACCGGCGCCGTCTGCGAATGCTCGTGCGAGGGGTCGTGAGAGTGGTCGTGCGAATGAGCACCTGAACCCCCGTGTTGTTGGCCGGCGTGGCCAGCGTGGCTGGCTTGTGACTTGATGTCCATGACCTTACGCCTCCCGATTGGGCGCAGGGCCATTGCCCGTTCCATGGGCGCCGTGCGCGCCGTGGCCCCCATGGCCATGGAACAGGTGCATCACAGGGCAGACAAGCAAGAGCAGATAGGGCCAGAAGCCGGCGACATGGCCCCAGTGCTCGCGCAGCAGGAAGAAGGCGCCGATCAGCACCGTCATACCTGCTGCGACCCACTGGGTGCGCGGTGGCCTGCCTGGTTCAGGGGATGAGCTGGTCTGGTGTAGGTGGTCGGTCGACATGATGGACTCCTTGTAGGTTCCCACGACTGCAAGCTTGCGATGTCCTGGGGTTCAGCAGTTCGAAGTTAGACCTTCCCCTGGTGTGAAGGTCAAGCAGCACTCAGCGGCTGTATGCAAGCCGAGGCGACGTACTGCATCCGCCAGGCCCGCCACCTCATCGACGTCGATCTACGCCACTACGGTTCGACGGTTGTCTGGCGCGCCTTTCCGGGGGGCTGAGCAGACATTGGTCACACTCGCGCCGACATCGGGCGGTTCAAGCCGCTTCGACGGCAGCGCCTCGACGCCGCAAGGCATTGCTGATCACCCGGGCTGGTGTCAAGGTCCTTGACGAAGACCTTGCCCACGAGCCGTAGGCGAGGCGATGACCGACGACTGGCAGGTCACCCTGGAGACCTGTCCGCCGTCAGCGCTGAGCGCACCCGTTCGAGCCGTGCACGCACCTCCTTCGCGACGGCAGCGACTTCGGGCTGGCTGGTCAGTTGCAGCACGGCAACCGGGTCCATGAAGGCGACGACGAGCCGACCGTCGGCCTCCTCGCGCACGACCACGCTGCACGGGCAGCAGCAGGCCGATGTCGGGCTCCGCAGCGAGTGCACGTTGGGCCAGCGGTGGGTTGCAAGCCCCCAGAATGCGATACGGGCGGCCCTCGGTGCCGAGCTTGGCCTTCATCGTGGCCTGCACGTCGATCTCGGTCAGGATGCCGAAGCCCTCGGTCGCAAGGGCCTCGGTCACCCGCGCGAGCGCCTGGGCAAAGTCCTGCTGCGGCAGAAAGTCGTGGAAGCCGTAGCTCGTGGCTGCGGCAGCGGCGGCGCCGCGTTGCTGATCGCTCATGGCGCCGCCCCTCACATGGTGGCCTGCATCGCCGCCATGCGCTGCGCCATCATGTCCATCATCAGCTGCATCATGGCCGAGTAGTCCGTCATCATCTGATGGTGCTTGGCCATTTCGGCCTGCTTCGCCGACCCTTCACCCATGCCGCCCATGCCGGCCATGTCCTTCTTGCCGTGCATCTCCTTCATCATGGCCATGCCATCGTTCATGGCCTTCATGTGCTCGGCCATCAGAGCCTGACGCTCAGCTTGGGTCTTGGCATTCGCCATCTTGTGGTGTGCCTCGTGCATGGCCTTCATGCGTGGCTGCATGGCTGCTGCGTGCGCCGGTGACATGGATTCGGCAGTGCTCGGCGAGGTGGGCGCGGGGTGCATGGCGCCTGGGCTGGCACAAGCCGTGGCAAAGGTGGCGAGGGTCAGGGCGATAAGGGTGCGGGCGGTGGTCATGGTGAACTCCTGGCAGGTGCTGGGCCGCGCTGCGGCCCGGAAGAATCGGGGGGAGGATGGATGAAGGCGGCCAGCGTTAGCGGACGCCAATCCAAGCGTCGCGATGCGACGCAATCGGCGAGCGCCAGCCGGCGGTCAAGCCGCGCTATAGCGTCAGCCGGAGCAGGCGGATGAACAGCGGCGGCCCTACGGTGGCCGGCTGATCGCCCCGCAGCCATGGAGCGGCAGTGACGAGTGCCATGGCCACGGGCCAGTGGACGCCGGCCGGGCCGGCAAGCATGGGCAGTTCGGGCTGGGCCAGTTTGGCTTGGGCAAGTGCCGAGGGCTCTTCAACGCAGAACTTGACGCAGGCCGCCTTGGCGACCGCGTTCACCGCGTCACCCGGCCCGTGGTCCGCATGACGATCGGTGTGGTCGCCCACTGGGCCTGCTTGCACGTGCGCGTCAACCTGCGGGTCCGGCAACGACTGCACTGATCTGCCAGTGCTTGGCGCGTGCTGGGGCACGAGGCAAGCGTTCACCACCCCAGACAACAGCGCAAACACCCAGGCGAACAGGCTCATGGCTGCCGCCCGGCGCATGCTTCGGCCATTGAATCGTGGGGTCAACATGTGCCGACGCCCGTCCGCCGTGGCCGGTTCGAGCGCGGGTGCCGGGCCTCGAAGCGGGCGCCGGCCTTCATCACTTGCGCTTCTGCATGACGATCCATGCCACCAACCCCACTACGACGACCAGAACTATCGGGCCCCAGAGGCCACCGTAGCCGCCCATCCAGCTGCCCCAGCCCATGCCGCCGTTCATGTGGCCGTTCTGCGCCGATGCGCTGCTGACGAACCAGGACAGCAAGGAAGCCGCGGCCGGTGCGAGCAAGGCTTTCATGGTGACTCCTGTTCGCGCCGCCAGAAGCTGGGCGCGTTGGCAGCGATGCTGCAGATTGGGATGAAATCCAGACTGCGTCCGGGCCCAAGACCCCGAACCTCCCTGGTCCACCCGCGGCGTTCGCTGGATTGCGAGCGCTGCGGCGCCAACTATGGGTTCATTGCGCTGAAGTCGTCCAAGTTACGCTGTGGCCTTGGCAGGGTCTGTGCGTTGGCGTACGGGCAAAAGCTCGTGCCGAATCGCGGTGGGCGCGTCGCTGCTGCGACGTTGAGTTCGAAGCCTGCGGAGAGGGGCCGCGGTTGATGGTGAAGATGACGTCGTCATCAATGCCACGCACCTTGCGGTCAGTCACGCGCGCGGCGAGCGTCTACGCGCCGCGCGCACGGGCTCATGGCGACAAGTCGGGAGCAAGAATCAGGCGACCCTTGCCGCCGCGCTTGGCGGCATAGAGCGCGGCGTCGGCTGCGTTCATGAGTGCTGTCGCATCACGGCCAGCCTCGGGCCACAGCGCTATGCCGACGCTCGCGCCAAGGGGCTCCGGGTACTCGCCGTCAGGTTCGGCCAGTGCTTCCATCAGCCGAAGCGCTGTGGCCTTCGCCTGTATTTCGTCGGCCCCTTCCAGAAGCACCGCAAATTCGTCGCCGCCCAGCCGCGCCGCGGCGTCAGCAGCCCGCAGAGTGTGGAGGATGCGGCGGGCGGTGGCGCGCAGGGCGGCATCGCCCGCGGCATGCCCCTTGTCGTCGTTGATGCGCTTGAGGTCGTCGAGATCGAGCATCAGCAGCGCGAACCGGGATCCCCGGCGCGTCGAACCGGCCATCTGGCGACTCAGCAACTCAGCGAAGAGCGCCCGGTTGCTCAAGCCGGTCAGCGGGTCGTGCTGGGCCGCGTGCCGAGTGCGCTGCAGGGTCTCGGAGGCTTGCAGCAGCGCCTGCCCCACGGATTCGGCTTCCTGGAGCTGCAGTGACGGCAGCGTGAACGGCCCTCCTTCCACGAGCCCCCGCGCAGCGATGTTCAGGCCTTGAACCGCGCCGGTCACGCGGCGCGCGATGACCAGCGCGAGCCACGAGCCCGCAATGGCCACCGCGAACACGCCCGCTGCAGCCGTTGTCACCCACCAGACCAGCTGGCGCTCGAGCACTGACCGCGGGGCCCCGACCGCCACGCTCCAGTCCGACACAGTGGAGCGGCTGAATGAGGAAACGACGGGCACCCCGTCGACTGTCGTCGTCTCGATGCTGTCCTCGCGCCCGCTGGCGATATGTGCCAGGACCTCGGGCACCGCGCGTTGGCCGACGTAGCGTTCCGGCTCGCGCGTGCGCGCCAGGATCGTGCCTTGGCTGTCCAGCACAGCAGCGACCCAGCCCTCGGGCAGCTGCTCGGCATCCAGCAGGGCCTGGACGCGGCGCGGCGTGATGCCGGTGTTCAGGCTATAGCGCACCGTGCCGCCCTGCACGACGGGAACGCCGATGGCCATCACGGGTTGCCGCGTCACCGGTCCTATGAAGAGGTCGGTGACGACCGTCCAGCCGTGGTCGAAGACGTTCGCAAGCTGCGGCGGTGTCCCGGTGGTGGGCAGCGGCGTGCCAAAGGGACGCAAAGTATTGACGCGCTGTCGACCTTCGCGATCCGTCAGCACGTAGTTGTCTACATTCTGCGTCGACGCTGCAGCGCTTGCCCGCTGTTGCCACGCAGCAAGGTCGTCAGCGGTCAGCTCGGGGGCTGTCGCCAGCGCCTTCATGCCGGATATCACCGAAGCCAGTTCGCGGTCGAGGACTGCTGCGCGGTGGCGCGCCCCGAGCACCGTGTCCTGACGCAGCCGCTCCCAGCCTTGCTGATAGTCCAGGTAAACCAGAAGCAGCGCCGCTGCTGCCACCGGCAGCACGCACAGGCCCACGAGCGCGACCAGGCTCCCACGGAGCGAGAAGGAGCGCGCCGCCGATGGCGGCGTGACTTGTCTGCCGGCAGCCACCGGCAGAACCTCAGGCCCCTGGAAGGGCTTCTTAGTGGAAGGCACCCGTCTGAATTCGCAGAGTTGCGAGGCTTGTCGGAATAGGTCCAGGTAGTGTCATGCCCGGACCCCAGGCGATGCAAGCGACGAATTCCTGCGAAGCGAGCCGACGTCATTGTGCAAGCCCTGCGAGCGCCCCTGGGCACTTGAACGTCCACTACCGTGCGCTGCACAAATCAGAGGCTGGCGGACACGCCTGAACTGTCCATGTCCGAGTAGAAGCTCACCTGGCTGCCGGTCGAGACCTCAGAGCCCGGGCTCGACCACGAGCCTCGGGTCGAAGCTCGCGTTCTCGAGCTTGAACCCCTCCCCCTCCCGGACAATCGCCCTGTTGAGCACGTAGCCAGCCGGATTCGCCACGACCCGGCAGCGCCCGATGCGGTAGTCGAAGCTGTCGTGCGTGTGCCCGTGCATCCACAGGTCCACGCTGTCCAGCAGCGGCGTCAGGTCGCTCACGAAGCCCGCGTTCAGCGGGTTGCCCACATAGCGCGGGTGGATGCTCAGCGGGTGCGGCCCGTGGTGCGTAACGACCACGGTCCTGCCGTCGAAGGGTTTGGCCAGTTCCCTTTCCAGCCAGCTTCGCGACAACTCGTGGTCGGCCAGGGTCTGCGCGGCCCGCAACGTCCCGGCCTGGGTTCGGATGAGGTGGTAGTCGTTCAGGCCGCGTTCGACCACTTGCATGCCCTGCTCCGGCGTGTCGCAGGCGGTGCGGAAGTCTGTCCACAAGGTGCAGCCCAGCACCCGCACTGCGCCGAACACCAGCACGTCGTTGTCCAGGAGGGTGACGTTGATCCCGGCGCAGGCCTGGCGCAGGTCGGCCCGCGTCTGCTCCCACGCCCGGTCGTAAAACTCGTGGTTGCCCGCCAGGTACAGCACCGGCACCGGCCAGTCACTGAAGGCCTGCACCGCCCTTACCCCGTTGTGAATGTCGCCGGCCAGCACGAGCAGGTCGGCGTCGGGCGCCGGCTCGATGAGCCGCGCCTGGGGGAAGCGCCGCTCCAGGAACTCCAGATGGAGATCAGATGCCAGTTGGAACTTCATTGCGCCACCTCCGCAGTCACTGCCGCATCTGGCTCGGCCTCTCCTGGGGACTCCAACTTGAACCACCCACCCAGATAACGTATCTGCCCCGCCGCTCCAAGAAAGTAGCAGGTCGAGTCCGCGACCGCCTCGGCGCTGTCGGTCAGCACCTGCAGCGTCTCCAGGCTCAGCTCGAAGTCTGCCGAGTCCGGGTCTGCGATGTGCCAGTAGACCCTGAAGGCACCCTCGCTCTCCCTGAACTGCAGCAGGCGGAACTGCTGTGCCTGGTCGTCGCTCAGGCGGGTGTCGATGTCCTGGCACAACCGGCCCAGGTACTCAATGCGGTCCTGCGGCATCTCGCATCCACGCGGCGGTAGCTCGCCCCTGAACAACCGCGGAAAACGCTCAACGAGCGCCTGGAGTTCCGGGTCCACCGCCTCTGGGCCCGTCGAGTCGCCCTGGTTCTCGATGCTGCTCATTGCTGCACCTCCGCATGTCCACCCGAGTGCGCTTCGCAGCGCACCGACAGCCAGCCACCCATGCTGCGCAGCTTGCCCGGCGCCCCGCATTCGTAGCAGGTCACGGCGGAGTCCGCCCTGGCCAGGTCGACCAGGCGGTCCAGCTCCGTGACCGTCGCCGCATGCTTGGGTGAGGCGCGGAAGTCCGCGGACCAGTAAAAGCGCAGAGTTGCAAACTTTTCCTTCATCTGCTGGACCTGGAAGCTTCGGGCCTGGGCATCGCTGAGCAGCGCGTCGATGTCGCCGCACAGCTTGCGCATGATGCCGGCCCAGCCGGGTGGCACGTGGCTCCACACCCGCGGCTGCTCGCCGCGGAACAGACGCGGGAACGCCTTGATGAGGGCAAGCAACTCGGGGTCATTGCTGCGATTGGGGTCCTCGGGGAGACCGTCCGGGAAGAGGGGGCTGGTTTTCTTGGTCATGCGCTTTCTCCTTCGTTACCTACAAACTGCTGCCGGTGCATCCGGGGCCCGTCCAGTTCACCCGGCGTGATGACCTCGGCGTGGCCGTCGCTGTCGATGGCAGTGATGCCACGCAGCCCTACGCCAAAGGACTTGAACCCCTGGGCACCCCAGCGCCCGGAGCTGTCCAACCGGTCATGGCTGTGCCCGTGCACCAGCAACTGCACGCCCAGGCACTGGGCCAGCGTGTCCAGAATTTCGAAGCCCTGGTGGTGGTAGCCGGGCGCTTCATGGGTGATGAGCACATCGGCGCGCAGCGTTGCCAGGTGGTCGAGCTCATCCGGGTAAATCGTTCCCCAATGCTTGCGGTGAGGCCCGCCGCGCCAGCGGTCCTGACGGGGCGTCGTCTTGGCGTGGTCATCCCGGCTCCTGAAGACGGCTTCCCCCGGCCCCCTCGGATACCAGACCGCACCCCGGAACACGCCGCCAAGACCGGCCAGCCGAGTGCCATCCGGGAGCGTCTCGACCCGCCCGTGAACGTTGCGTCCGGCCATGTTGCTGTCCCACAAGTGCGTCCAGTTCATCTCGGTGTCGGCATCGTGGTTGCCGTGAATGAAGTACAGCCTGGATGCAATGGCACCCAACTCATCGTGCAGCGGCCGATTCAGTTCCAGGTCGCCAAGGACAACGACCATGGCCTCGGGCATGCGTTGTGCCGCATCCAGGATGTGTTTGAACTTCCCATGCGGGTCGCCGCAGTACAAGATGGCGCTCATTTGGTCCTGCCCTGCTTCGCCGCCAGGTCGATGTGCATTTGGACCGCATCAGACACGTCCACGGCATCCTCGGCCCCGTTCACAGCCGCCCAGCGCTGCCAGACGTAGGCGCCATCGGCGTCGTGGCCTGTTCGGCCCCGCAGCCGATACACGCGGCCGCTGGACGTGCGACCGCACTGCGTAGTGACGTCGAAATCCACGATGCTGCTGCTCACCCGACCCTCGCCCTCCGTCTTGTTCCAGCCCACGAAATGCTGGTCGCCATTGCCCCGGCGCAACACCTGCCAGCGCTCCAGTTCAATGTCCGGTGTCTCCGTGACCGGGGAGGCCTTCCAGACGCTGGTCTCAATCAAGTGGTCGATGACGCCGGGCGAGAGCAACTGGTCGAGCGTGAACTTCTTTTCCATGGGATCTCCTTGGTCAATTGAGGGTTAGTGCAGGTGCGGCGCATCGGGCTCGAGCACTGCCCAGAGGTCGGCCTCGGTGACCCTGGTCTGGCGGCTGGCCACGGCAGCGGCAACGAGCTTCTCCACCGTGCGGTTCATGAAGCGCGGGGTCATGTGGGCCAGCACGTAGTACCCCTTGGGGTCGAACTGCACCTTGCCAGTTAGACCGTAGCGCTCCAGCACCTGACGCACCACGGTGCGTGCGACCTCTACGGCTTCAGAGGGCCGACTGGGCTGGATGTCGAAGACTTCCATCCGGCTCAGGATGGGCAGCGTCAAGCCGTTGAGCGTGTTGGCGGTGGCCACGTATGTGACCAGGCTTGCGTCAAACTGGATGTCAGCCGAGACATCGATGGTGCGGCGCGCCGTCTCCGGCTCGAGCGCACCGTGAAGCTGAGCCAGGGGGTCCAGCTCCCGCCGACCGGAGCCCATCTGCGCTTTATCAATCTCGTCCAGCAGGACGACCGGGTTGGCGTAGTCGCCCAGGCAGATGAGGTTGAAAAGCAGCCCAGTTTCGGAGTTAGACCAATACTTCTCGGTACCGCGGAGCTGCGCGCCCGCGCTGGGCTGGTCGAAGGCGATGGCTCCGTAGGGGGTCTGCAGCATGTCGGCCACCCGGTGCGTGAAGTAGGTCTTGCCCACGCCCGGCGGACCCAGCAGAAGCATGGGCGGGACGCGCACCGGAACCATCGTGGCCTCGGCCAGGGCGAAGGCGTGGCGCAGCAACTGCACCGGGCCACGGAAGTTGGGCAGTGCGGTGTCCAGTTCGTCCAGGGCCGAGCGCCAGACCAGAGGCGAGGCGACGAGGCGGTCGGGGCCTTTCTCGATCAGCTTGCGCCGGATGGTGCTCTTGCGCTCGCGGTAGTCGCCGTCAAAGGTGCCCAGTCCGAGGTCCCGGTCGCCCTCGGCGTCAGCCATGGCCTGCAGGCCGGGCAGCACGCGGTACAAGCCCACCTCGGGCTTGTCCGGGTACCGATTCGCCGGGGTGCGGACGTCAGCCTCGGCCTTCGCATCGGCCGCCAGCTGCTCGCGAGCTTCCTGAGCCTGCTGCATCCGTTCCTCCTGCAGCAGGCGCTGGGCCGCCCGCCGCTCGTCCTCCCGGGCATCGTCGCGCGCCCGCAACTCGGCGCGGAAGTCTTCGATGACGGCGTCCGGCAGAAGCAGCATCTGCCCTGGGGCAAGCAGCATTTCCCTATAGCCCGTTGGCAGTTCATCCAGGATGCGGTTCATGGTGTGTCCTTGGCTTGTCTTGCCGGGCCCTGGGCCCGGCACGGGGTTCACTTCAGGCTGCGCAACTTCAGGTAGTAGCGCTCGCGCGTGGCCCACAGTTCGGGCGGCAGGCCTTTGGGCCCTGGCCTGAAGCCCACCCGGCCCTCGAACCAAAAGGCGAGCGCCGCCTTGGCCTCTTCTCGCTTGCGCACCAGCATCGGCAGCAGCAGCGAAACCAGAGCAAGGGCCTTGGCGCCCTCGTAGTTCAGCGTGTACACCTGCTTGTTATGGAACGAGCGGCGCTTGACCCGGTAGATGGGTGCCGCGATGCCGATGCCGTCCCGGAAGTGTTCGAGCACCTCGCGGTCGTTCTGGGTCACGTAGACGCGCAGCCGGAACGTGGAGCGGCGCCCGTTGCGGTATGCCTGCCGCGCGATATGGATGCAGGCCTCGCCGTCAGCGAAGCCTGCGGCCCATTCCAGTGAGAAGGCCTGCGCTGCACGCGTGGCGCCGAAGGCGCGCACCGGGGCAGCGCCGATGGTGCCCAGGGACTGCGGGATGGGCGCCTTGGAGGCAGCCCAGGCGGCGACGGTTGAAGTGAGGGTGTTCATTGAGCAGCTCCATTGCGGGGGGTGATGCGGGGAATGGCCAGAGGGCTGGTGTCACCCCAGGACTGCTGGACGCACTGCGCGAGCCGGGACCGCAGCACTTGCATGCGCGGATTCGGCGGTGCATACGGCGCCGGCGGGGCCAGCAGTTCGGCGAGCTCGGTGGCCAGCTTGGGCTGGGTCTTGGCCAGGCGCTGGAGCTGTCGATGGAGGCGGAACGCGGTCAGGCGATGGGGAACAAGCTGCCCCTGGCTGCGGTCGCTATCCCAGTGCAGGCCTTGTTCCCATAACTTGCCGAAGTCAAAGAGCAGTGCTGCCATCGTCAGCAGGCCGCGGTCACGTTCCTGGATGTCCGGGTCCTGCTGGGCCAGGCGCGCTGCGGCCAGGCACTGCTCGAACAGGCCGCCCGGGTACACGTGGTGGTCCATGGCCCCGATGCGGCTGTAGAACTGCTTCTCGGTCGTGGGGGAGTCCGCCATCACGTTAGCGAAGAAGCCCTGCAGGGCCGGCTCCAGGCCGAACAGCAGGCGCCGCAGTTCGGCCATGCCCGCCTCGTGCTTGCACCCCAGCATCGGCAGCCACGCGGTTTGGCCCGGTGCCGGCGGGACCTTGAACACGCGCATGGCGAAGTGGGACCGCGGTTCGGAGTGCAGGGTCCGGAGCTTGACGCAGACCCAGTCGCCGTCCTGCAGGTCGGGGTCCAGCAGACTCACATCTGCGCGCAGCGGCAACTCGCCAATGCTGGTTGCCAGACGGGCCCGGATGTGGGTCACGCCATCCGGCGCCAGGTCGTGAATCTGGCCGACCAACTTCACAGCGATGCCGCGGCTGAAGTGGACGGAGATGCCGGCGTCGGTAGAGGCCGGGGCAGACGGGGTGGTTCGGACGAGATTGGACAGGTACACAACGTTCACAGAGTTCTCCTTGGACAGAAATCGGGGCTGAGGACCGCCCTGCCGTGGCGTGCACAGCATTCGTCGGGCAAGGCAATCCCCTCTGGGGCTGCGGAGCGAACCGCGGCCTTGGACGGCAGAGCAGGAAGGGGCGGCGGGGCTAGGGCGGGGCTTGGGTCAGAGCCGCCGGCCGCAGCGGGACCGGCGGGGGCTGGGCCTTGGTCGCGGCGGCGCTCTCGGCCTTGGCGGCCGGCGGCGTCTCACCGGCAAAACGGCTGGCCAGCAGGCGGTCGATGGCCGAGCCGTCCTGGCGGGTCAGGTTGGGGACGTAGCGGCTGTAGACGCGGAACAGCATCTCGGTGCTGCTGTGGCCGAGTTGACGGGCAATCCACTCGGGCGCCTCGCCCGAGGCCAGCCAGAGCGTGGCCGCGGTGTGGCGCATTTGGTAGGCGCGCCGGGGCTTGAGGCCCAGGTGGCGCAGCAGCGGGATCCACACCCGGTCGGTGAAGTTCTTGTTGTCCAGCGGCTTGCCTTCACGGTTGCAGAAGACGTACTCGGACAACTGGCCGGTGGCCTGGTGCTGGCGCTTGAGCGCGTCGTGGACGACCGGGGTCATGTGGATCTCGCGTTGCGAGCCGTCGGTCTTGGTGTACTCGTCCTCGCCCAGCACGAAGGTCTCGCGCACGAGGATGAGGCGCTTGTCGAAGTCCACGTACTTCCACTTCAGGCCGTGGGCCTCGCCGGTGCGCAGGCCGGTGAGGAAGCGCACGCTGAAGTAGTCGTGGTAGTCCGGGCGCACGGTCTTGAGCATGAGTTCCACCTCATCCAGCGTGAAGGGCTCGACGTCGGTCTTGCGCACCTTCAGCGGCTTGAGCGTGGTCACCGGAGATACGAAGCCGTGCAGTTCGGCGGCCTCGTTGAGCATCTGGCGCAACGGCGCCAAGATGCCGTTCAGGCGCTTGTTGCTCAGGCCGCCACTGCCGGCGCGGCCGGGCAGCGAGGCCAGCTTGGTGCGGAAGGCCAGGATGTCGGCCTTGGTGATGCTGCCCACGGGCTTGGCGCCGAAGTGCGGCACCAGGTGGCCATCCACTGTCGAGCGCAGCACCTTGATGTGGGAGCGGCGCCATTCGACTTCGTGGTCGCGCATCCATTGCTGGGCGAAGGCCGCGAAGGTGGGCGTGTCCTTCGAAGTGAGGGCCGCCTCACCCGTCAGGACCTGGACGCCCTGTGCAGTCGCGGCGACTTGAACCGGTGGTACCGCCTTGCCTGCCTGCGGCCGCTGCTTAGTGCCGAAGAATTTTTCGTAGACGAAAGTGCCTGCGGCGATCTGGGCTTCGAGCGTTGCCAGCATCTTCTCCACCTTCTTGCGGTTGGCTGGCGTGTCTTCGAGCAGTGTCTGCTCGCGGCTGCGCCGCCCCTGAAAGCGAAAGTCGAGAAAGAGCAGGCCGTTGTCTCGACGTGCACGGACGCTACCCATGGAGGACACCTCCGCTAGCCATAGGAATTGACGAGCTGTCGTGCGACGAGGCGGTCGCCATGTCGCGGTTGATTGCCTCCCAGACGTACAGAATCTTGCGGCCACCGAATGGGCGGATGTAGTGGATGCCTTCCAGCAGCACACTGTCCTTCAGCCGCTCTCGAATGGTCCGCGGGTCGTACTTGATGCGAGCCGAAAGCTCGTCAGTCGTCAGGTAGGTTGCGTTTTGCACTTTCAGCTCTCCATGCCTTGTGAGACAATCTGAGCGACAAAAACTCACTAGCTATGTGTTTGTGTCGTCTTGGATAAAGTATATCGATCCACAGACACTTGTCAAGAATTTTCTTCATTCTGAGCGACTTTTTTTCTCGGAGCGTGTTGTGATCAAGTGCCACTTGTCCCGGTACATGGGCGAACGGAAGATGAAGGTCATCGATGTGGCGCGTGAAACCGGACTCCATCGCAATACCGTGACCCTGCTGTACGACGAGACGGCTGTCAGGGTGGACTTGGACGCCATCGACAAGCTCTGCAGGCTGTTCAATGTGGGCGTCGGCGAACTCTTTGAGCACCTCCCTGACAGAGAGGACAGTCCGGGCAACGCTGTCGAGCGATAGAGATGTGTAGCAACGAGAGGCTTCAGCCGACCTACTCGTCGACGAAGAACTGCAACCTGCGGCACCAGAAGGCGGCGAACGGTCAGTCGGCCGGTGGATCGGCGAAACCTGCGACCACGTCGAGCGTTCTTGCAGGCCAGTGATCCGCCAGTCGAGAGAGCAACTCAACCTATCGGGAAGTCCGCCACTGGTCTGGAGCCCCCGGCGAACTGTCTCTGCGGCTTGGCCGTTTGTCGCAATCAGCCTGCGGTCAGTCGACGACCCTCACGCGGGGGTAGTGACCAAGGCCGAGCGCCGCGGCCTCCAGGCGCCGCCGCAGGGGGCGGTCCGGTTCCCAAGCACCCCCGCGGGCGCGGAAGCGGTTCGCGGCGTCAACCACCGTCACTTCCGCCGCTTTAGGTCCGAGCACCCCGGCCAGCAGGGTATCGAGACGGGCCACCTGCTGGACGTTGAGACGCTGCACGTCGAGCAGGCCGTCGGCGTCGAACTCGAGGACAGAGAAGCTCATGTGGCGCACGCCGAGAGCGATGCCGTCCGCGGTCTCGACGGTGACGCCGGCCAGACGTGCCCTCTGCCCGGCGAAGTCCGGCACGCGGCACGGGGCTTGCGCCTTCAGCATCCGGGTGTAGGCCGTGCCGGTCAGGCGGTGCAGTGCATCGTCGCCCGACAACAGGAACAAGCGGGATGACCAGCCCATGGTCAGGTGGCCTTGCTGAAGCCGAGCGTCTGGGTGGGTTGCACCGGGCCTGAAATCTGATGCGCTACGCTACGCATCATCTGTGTCGTCCCTGCCGCCGTCGTCGGCCGCGGCGGTCGTCCCTTTGTTGACCTGGGCCCAGAACGCGACCTTGCGTGCGTGCTTCCTTCGGATGACGGCGATATAGGCGTCGTGCGGCTGCAGCGGCATCAGTTCCGGCGCCTGGGCGGCGATCGCATTCAGCCCGTGCCAGTAGCGCGCTCCGTGCCCGTAGGCGGGGGCATGTGCCTTGGCGAGGATGGCATCGAGCAGCGCCCGATAAACGGCGGTCGCGCCGCGCCAGCGTTGCTGCGTCTCCAGGGACTTCGCCAGCGGCACGAGCCAGACATAGTCCTGACCGGTGATGCGGGCCTGCTCCGCGACGAGCACCTGCTCGGCATCGTCCCAGCATTCGATCTCCACCAGCAAGCGGGCGGCGGTGACCGGATCGTCGTGGTCGAGGGCGAGTTGACGGGCACGGGCGAGAGCCCCGGTCTGCTCTGGTGGCGCCAGATGCCCCAGCCAGCCCCGAAAGTCCTCGACGCTCAGCGTCTGTTCGAACACCTGCTGCTGCACCGGCGCGCTGCGGTCGGTGTGCCCCAGGCGCCTGAGGGTCTCGGCCAGCAGGCGCAGCCGGGTGTGCGGGTGCCAGTCAGCCTCGTCATCCAGCCAGCGCAGGGCGTCGGCGGGCCGGTCGACGTCGAGGTACTGAAGCACGAACTCCTGCTTCTGCCTCGAGTTGGGCCGCGGGCTGCGGCGCAACGTGGCCCTTACGTGCACGTCCGGATCGCGCAGGGCGTGCGACAGCAGGGTCAGCGCGACGAAGGCCGACCTGGCATCAGGACTTGAAGCTTCCCAGGGGCCGGAGACCGGCGGTGCGCTGTCGACCTGGCGCTCGTACCCTGCGACGAGCTGCCAAAGCTGGGCCTCGGACAAGAGCAGGTTGGCCTGCAGGAGCAGGGGCTCCCGGGCGCCGTAGCGATCTCCAGCGAACAGCTGCTGCAGACGAGCGGGCCACATCTCGGACGGCGTCTCACAGCGGGCAGCGGCTTCCAGCCAGAGGCGACACGCCGCACGCATGGCGCTGCCGATGCATCCACTGGAGTCGTCTGCGCGGTCGAAGAACTTCGCATCGCATTCGATGAAGGAACCCACCAGCTCGACTGTGGCCATGGGGTCACGCGGCAGAAGCTCGCGCTCGATCTGGGCCAGCCAGGCCTGGGCCTCTGCGCCCCATTCCTGGCTGTCCCGGTAGTCGAGGAGCCGGTTCTGCCTGCGCCAGCCGGCGAGGGTCTTGCGGAAAGTAGCGGCGAGGCGGTCCGGCTTGTCCGCAAGTTGCATGCGCGCAAGGCGCTTCTGCACGGCCGGATGGGCTTCAGCCAGTTCCAGCAGCACGTCGGCCAGGGCGCCGGCATCTTGTCGGCGGATGAAAGCGTCGAGTTCTTCCTTGCGGGCGGCCATGGTCACGATTGTGCCGATCGCCACGGCGGTGCCCTGATCGAAGGCTGCTCCAGGCCGATCGGAAACCCGAGGTTGAACGGCGGCAGCAACGTGTGGCGCCGTTCTGCGCGCAGCATGCGCCTGCAGATTGATGCCCCGACTGCGCGGCATCACGCCTGCGTTGTACCGGCGTTTGCACAGGCGCCGATCTGCTGGCAGTTCTGCGCGGCGCCGCCAGCGCAGGCACGCACGGCGAGCCTGCAGGCTGGGCCCCGCAAACTGCGTGCTCCGCCACCACCGGGGTCGCGCATGAAGAGCGCTGCCACGGGTGGACGCGGTGCTGCCGTCGCACGACCACTACGATCACCTGTGCCACCTGCTGATGCCACGACTCGGTGAGGCGGTCGAACCGGTGCAGGTGGACGGCGTGACACCGTGGTGGCGTGACGTTGGCAACGAGGGAGAACTTGCAGCCCAGACGCTGAGTTGGCGGAAGGCATTGCCGTTTCCCTTGGATTGACGTGGCGACGCTACCCGAAGGATGTCGCTTCAAGACTGTTTGCAGTCTTTCACGCACAGCGCTGGTTCGCTCGTTTTCGGCGGAAAGCTGTCGTTAGCATCTGACCTCGTCGAAGCCTCGGAGGTATCAGGCCGCATGCGCACGACTAACCGTCAGGTGCGACCTATCGAATCCGCGCGACCCGTTGACAAAGGAGCGAGCCATACGGTGATTGCCAATGCTGGACCTTGGTGCCAAAATACTGGACAAAAATACAGATTCAAGGCACTGATGGGAAAGGACTCGCGGATCGAGTGGACGCACCACACATTCAACCCTTGGTGGGGTTGTGTGAAGGTGTCGGCCGCTTGCGACCATTGCTACGCTGAGGCGTGGGCGCGTCGCCTAGGGACGGATGTCTGGGGGCCACACAGTGGGCGGCGCTTCTTCGGGAACGCGCATTGGAACCAACCGGTGCGATGGAACAAGGACGCGGAGGCCTCGGGAGAACGCCGTCGCGTGTTTTGCGCGTCAATGGCGGACGTGTTTGAGAACCGCAAGGATCTGGTTCCTCACAGGCTTCGCCTTTTTGACCTGATCGGACGAACTCCACATCTCGACTGGCTGTTGCTGACCAAGCGGATTCATCTGGTACGTAAGCAACTGCCGAAGGGGTACGAATTTCCGCGCAATGTGTGGCTGGGGACAACCGTTGAAGATGAGCGGTCGGCCGGCAAGCGGCTTGACTACTTGCTCGCCTTCAAGACGCCCTCAGTTCGATTCGTCTCTTGTGAGCCTCTTCTTGGCGCGATCGACCTTCGCCCGTATCTGACCAAGGGTGACCGCGGCACTCGAATTGACTGGGTAATAGCTGGCGGGGAGTCGGGAGCAGGTGCGAGGCCAATGGAGCCTCACTGGCCTGAGGACCTTCGCCAGCAGTGTCAAGAGGCACGCGTGCCGTTTCATTTCAAGCAGTGGGGACACTGGGGTCCGATTGATGCGCTGCAGTCCGTTGCGGGCAAGACGGCAATTCGCATCATCAAAGTAGATGATGTTGAAGTCAGGCTGGCCGGCCTCGGTAAGGGAAAGTCCGGTAGGGAGCTTGCCGGCCGCCATTGGGATCAATTCCCAAGCACGCATTCCACGTCGTAACATTCGCTCCTAACGTTGAAAGGCAGCGTGAGCAAGAGACACTACGATTGGGAGCAGGGCAGAGCGCAGATTGATGAGCACAGCCTAACCAAGCACAGTGTGCTGGTTGAATACTTGCGAGCCTATTTTGCGCAGCGCACGCTAAATCGCCGAGGTGCAGAACGATTCCGCATCACGCTTGTTGATGGATTCTGCGGCGGAGGCGTTTATTACCTTCGCGGAACGGACAGGGAAGTCGTCGGGTCGCCGATTCGCATGCTCAAGGCGGTCGAAGAAGCGAGCGTCCTAGTCAACAAGGACAGAACCAAACCAATTGAGCTAGACGTTCAGTTCTTGTTTATCGACAAGGATGCAAAGGCGATTCGGCAACTGACCGCTGAACTTACGGCGCGTGACTACGGTCACCTAATCGGCAAGTCGATTCATCTGGTCTGCGCCGAGTTCATCAGCGCAGCCGATGGGGCCTTGGCTCTTGTGAAGAAGCATACTCCGCGAGCTTCGACGGCGATCTTCTTTCTCGATCAATATGGGTACACGGACGTGCCGTCGACCCTTATTCGACGCATCTTCAGTGAGTTGCCTAACAGCGAGGTAGTGCTGACGTTTCATGTATCTTCGTTCGCCACTTACACCAATGACGAGCTAGTCGAGCGCATCAGTCAGACGCTGCAGGTAGATATCCGCAAGGCGCTTGGGGGCAGGTCCATAGACGACGTAAAGCAGAACGACGCCGACTGGAGAAGGTTTATCCAGGGCGCTCTCTATCAAGCGCTCGTGACTGGTTGCGGTGCGCGCTTCTTCACCCCGTTTTTCATACGGGGCACGGGATCGGGCCACGGCGAGTACTGGCTGGTGCACTTGTCTCAGCATCCACGCGCACAGGATGTGATGAAGCAGGTCCACTGGGGCCATCAGAACCACTTCATCCACTATGGTGGCGCTGGACTAGACATGCTTGCCCCGCAGACCATGGGGTTTATGCAGGAGTTCGACGGTGGTTTCCGATTCGACGACGTGGCTCGGCACCAATCGGATAGCGCTTTGGTCGAGCAGCTGGGGGCGCTGGTACGCAGTCAGCCTGGTCCGGGTCTGTTGGGAGAGATATATGCGCAGACCTGCAACGGCTCACCTGCCACTGCCCACATGTACAAGGTGGCGCTCGAACGCTTGGTAGGCGAGGGAGACATCGTCATAACGAGCCATGACGGTAAGCCGCGACGACTTGCGCGCTACATGGTCGACGGCGACAAGATCGAGACCAACTGGCAGGCAAAGCTCTTCCTGGCGTGAGCCCGGGTATGGTTCCGGGGTGGTCTCGCACCTGACCCTCCGGCCGCCTGCGGGCTGGCCTGCATGCACTTTCTATGGTACATATTGGGCTGGCAAGCTGAGTGTGCAGATGGCAAGACTTCAACCCGATTCGGCCGCTGCAGGCCCTTCAAGGCACGACGGGGCTCTCGAGAGCGCCCAGAGCCGCGCGGTCAAGGAAGCGATTGCTTTGCAGATTGTCGCGGCCATGAAGGAGCAGTCACTCTCCAAGGCGCGGATGGCCGCACTGCTGAACACTAGCCGCTCCCAGGTTGACAGACTGCTGGACTCGGCAAGTGATGTCACCCTGTCCACGCTGCAGCGCGCAGCGGCGCTGGTAGGCCGCCGCATTCAGATTGAGCTTGTGGAGTAGTTGAGAACAGGGCATTTTGGTGACGAGGGAGACAGAATGTACGAACAAACGATCCTGTGCTTGGCCAACTCGCGCAAACCGCCGCAGGGCCGGTGCATTGCCGGCAAGGTGTGGAACGCCGGCGCGGCCGGTGCCTGGCTTCGCCCTGTCAGCGAACGGCCGACACATGAAGTGTCCGAAGCCGATCGACGCTATCCCAATGGCCGCCTGGCGCAAGTGCTCGACATCATCAAGATGCCGTTGCTGAGACCCAGTCCGTTCGACTTTCAGCAGGAGAACCATGTCCTGCACGCCGCCGAGTATTGGCAAAAGGTCGGGGTTGCTTCCTGGGTCAACGTGCTGGCATGCGTTGACGGCCATGAAGCAGGATTCTGGGCGCACTCGCAAAGCACTCAGAACGGCTTGAACGACAAGATCGCTGAGGCGGACGTTCTGCGGTTCCGGAGCTCGCTGAAGCTGATCCATGTGTCGGACCTTGAGCTCCGCGTGCAGTTCGAAGACGGCTGGCAGGGAAAGCCCGGCAAGAAGAAGGTTCGCGGGCGATTCACCTACCAGCGCCAGACCTACATCCTTTCGGTGAGCGATGCCGAGTTGGAAGACGCGTATCTACAGCGTGGCGAAGGGGCCTATCCAGTTGGCGATGCGGTTCTCTGCATCAGCCTTGTTGAGGTGTTCCACGGCTTCAGCTTCCGTGTGATTGCCTCTTTGATTACTCAGCAACGATGCGAGGCAGCGCATGCTTGAGGTCTTCACCGTAGGCCACTCAACGCAGCCGCTAGAGCAATTCATCGGGCTGCTGAAGCGTCACGAGATATCCGCGATAGCGGATGTGCGGTCCGCGCCGTACAGCCGGCACAACCCTCAGTTCAATCGCGAAAGCCTCCGTGAGTCGCTCAAGCAGGAAGCCATCAGCTATGTGTTCCTCGGCAAGGAGCTTGGAGCGAGAAGCGATGATGAATGCTGCTACGTTCACGAAAGAGTCAGCTATCAGAAGCTCTCTGAAACAGACCTGTTCCGAGCTGGAATCAAGCGGGTCATCGACGGGGCTAAGAAGTACCGCATCGCGCTAATGTGCGCAGAGAAAGATCCGCTCGACTGTCATCGCACGATCCTTGTATCGCGAGAGCTCGTGAGGGATGGCGTCGCAGTGACGCATATCTTGCAGACCGGCGCGCTTGAGTCTCACGATGCCGCCATGACGCGTCTTATCGACCAACTGGGCATCGGCGCCGAAGACATGTTTAGGCCGCGAGAAGCCGCTGTCGAACTTGCCTACGACAGGCAAGGGCAACTCATTGCCTATGACAGGAGCGCTGCTCCAAGTCGCCGGGTCGAAGCTGGGGCAGAACAAAGAGACTACTTAAGATGAAGATATTCACAATCGGATTTACCAAGACAACTGCGCAGCGCTTCTTCACCCGCCTCAAGGACTCGGGCGCTAAGCGTCTCGTTGATGTTCGTCTCAACAACATCTCGCAGTTGGCGGGCTTTGCGAAGCGCGACGATCTCAAATACTTCACCGGGGCCCTATGCGGAATGGGTTACGAACATGTTCCCGCTCTCGCGCCCACCCAAGACATGCTTGATGCATACAAAAAGGATGGTGGCGACTGGGACAGCTATGCCGCGAAGTTTGTGGACCTCATGGGAAAGCGGCGCATTGAAACCCTAGACCGCAACCAGTTGGACGGAGGGTGCCTTCTTTGCAGCGAAGACAAGCCGCATCACTGCCATCGCCGGCTAGTGGCCGAGTACCTCAAAGACAAATGGTCGGATGTTGAGATAGTGCATCTGTAGCCAAGCTTCGGGACTCGAACGACGAGTACCGAAGCGAAGTCAATCAAGCCTGTAGGCCCAGACGGAAAAGCACAGACGGGGAGGGCTTCGAGATGCGGGGGCATGTGTGTCGCTGTCAGACTGCCCGCTTAGAGTTGGTGAGGTAGTTCGTCTTCGACAGCGGCGACTTGTAGTAGTCCTCATCTAGGAAGCGCAACAGCGTCTTTAGCGATTTCTTGTCACCGGGTAGCTTGAGCTTCTCGTTGCCGCCATGATTTACGTACTCGACCGGGATCTTGAATTCCGCGGCGATCGCCTTTATGTCACTGGGTGGTACCTTGCCCAGAATGTTGCTCTGCATGACCAGCCAGACCTTGCGGCGGACCCAGGTGTCACTGGCGGCCACCAACTCGTCGGTGTTGTCGACATGCAATTCCTTGAGAGCCGCGAAAGACTTGATGTCGTTGTCGGTGGCCTCCTGGTAGTAGCTCGACATGTCGAAGATCTGACGGACATGGAAGAAGCTGAAGAAGGACAGCTTGGTGCCGCGGAGCCGTGCTGCGAGTTTGTTGTCGAGGGTGAGACCTGATCCCTCAATGCGCTTGTACGTGTCCTTAGAGTGGAAGATCGAGAACCCCGCCGAGGAGATCACGCGGCGCCGGTCGAAGCTCTGCAGGTAGACCGTCCACGCGCCATCCCCTTCCTTGTGGCCGAAGAACAGCGCCCTGATCTGGTCGAAGTCCAGGTTAGCGGGATCGGCAATCGGCACGTCCAGCGGCGAGGCGACAACCTTGGCCAGGTTGTCCAGGTCCTCGAACCCGTCAATGACGAGCATCTCGCCATCGTCGGGCTTGTAGTTCCCGTCGAACGCCACTTCTTCGCAGCCGTTGCCGAATGCCTCGACCTGCTTGCTCAGGTAGGCGGTCATCGATGTCTGGACGTCGTCGTTCACAGCGAATCTGACAATTCGATTCTTCGGGTCGCGGGTGTAGGCAAAGAGCGTGTACATCATCCCTCCAACAACAGTTGTGTGCTCAGTTGGCGAACTGACTTGATCTCCGCCGCGGAGAGCAGTTGTCGACGTGATATCAGCGTGTAGACAATGCCGTTGGCACCCTCGACCTTGTAGAACCTGTAGCGGAACACATGGAGCATGGGGTGGCAGGGGATGGCGTCGAGCGTTGCCAGAAGGACTGCGGCGACGACTGCGATCAGGGCAAGCACCTCGAGGTCCTGCAGGTTGCTGACCAGGGGAATGAAGTAGGACACGACAAAGACGACCAGCAGCCAGTCTTGTGATTCGACTTTCTTTGCACTGAAGGCAAGGACCTCGGTCTGTGCGGCTGCGGCCCAAATGACCAAGAACGGGAACATGCATGCCAGAGCCCCGCCGGCAATCCAGCCATAGGCTTGGGTCGATCCACCATGCTTGTAGACCTGCGCAGCGGCAGACAACACCACCGCCGGTGCGATCGCGGATAGGAAGAACAGGGTTCGAGTGAAGGTGTTCATGAAGTGAGGCGAACTCTCGGATATAGGGGAGTAGAGCACCGGGGTGGCTCATAGCATGAGCTAGTGCCATCCAGCCAGCGTAGCGCTCCCAGCAGCCCGCCCAGATGCCGCATTCTGCGTGACGACAGCGAACCGATCCAACTTCGTTTCGCGGTGGGTCGGCCACGCGGTGCAAAGATAGATCGCCTCAGTCATCGCGATGTAGCCCAAAGCGTGCATACGACACTCGCTATCGAAGGACCGCGACAGCTGCGGTCTGGCCGTTTGATTGCAGGAGCCTTGGTTGCCAGCCCCTCAGCATCGCTTGGCCCAGGCCTCGATGGTTCGGCGGCGGAAGCGGGCTAGATAGGCCGCCTCGGTCACCGCGATGGCAAACCCTGCTCTGTCTCAGCCTCGCGCGCGCGAAGGCGTGGCTCTCGTAGAGCCCCCAAAACATCGTGTCCAGCCGTCGACGGTCTCGCCGCCCTCTGGTTGCCTAGTCGCGGGTGGATACGGGGCGCGTGAGCAGCGGTCGGAAGTCGCGTCATCGCACGGATGGGCACAACTTGGGCACAGAACCCCACAACGCCGCGCCAACTGGGCACGGCCCGCGCTTGTGCCCAACGTCTGTGCCCACGACCGTTGGACCACTCGCCCAACGGTCGCGATTTCGACCCAATGGTCAGGCTCTGGGCACGGCGCCCAACGGTCATTTCGAGGCTGCGCTGAAAACCGCGGGCACGGCCAGGGCACGAAATGGGCACAAGATGGGCACAAAGCAAAACGCCGACCTTGTGGGCCGGCGCATATTCAGTTCTAAGTTGTTGTTTTTATTGGATATTTTGTGGTTGCGGGGGCAAGATTTGAACTTGCGACCTTTGGGTTATGAGCCCAACGAGCTACCAGGCTGCTCCACCCCGCGACTGAGCCTCGCAGTATACCCTGAAAGCGCTGCCTCGGGCTCGGGTCGCGGGCGCGTCAGAACTTGCGCACCTCGATGCGGTTCTTCTGCAGGGCGTAGCCCATCTGGCGCGGCGTCAGGCGCAGCAAGCGGGCGGCCTTGGCCTGCACCCAGCCGCAGCGCTCCATGGCCCAGATCAAGCGCTCGCGTTCGCTCTCAGGCGGGGCGCCTGCGGGCTGGGCCTGGCCCAGGGGCGGCAGGTGGTGCGTGGGGCCGATCACGGTGACACCGGAATCGTCCAGATCGTCGCCTTCGTCGCCTTCGTCGTCGTGGGCCGCGGGCGCGGCCGGCGCGGGTGCCGGGGCCGGGGTGCGAGCACGGCCAGCGGGCATGCTCATGGGGAAGCTGCGCGCCGGAGCCACCGCGTCTTCCTTGTCCAGCGAGTGCAGGGTCTGCGTCAGGCAGCGGTCCTGCTTGCAGCCGAAGGTGACGTCCTGGATGGTGTCGCCCTGCAGCAGGGTGGCGGTGCGCTCGATGCAGTTTTCCAGCTCGCGCACGTTGCCCGGCCAGTAGCAGCTGCTCATCACCTTCATCGCTTCGGGCGTGACCTTGATCTGGCGGCCGTTGTCCTTGTTGAAGCGGTCGACGAAGTGCGCCACCAGCGGCGGAATGTCGGCGCGGCGCTCGCGCAGCGGCGGCAGGAAGATGCTGACCACGTTGATGCGGTAGTACAGGTCGGCGCGGTACTCGCCACGCTGCACCATCTTCTCGAGGTCGCGGTTGGTGGCGCAGATCAGGCGCACGTCGACCTTCACCGCCTTGGTGCCGCCCACGCGCTCGAACTCGCGCTCTTGCAGCACGCGCAGCATCTTGGCCTGGAAGGCGGGCGAGATGTCGCCGATCTCGTCGAGGAACAGCGATCCGCCGTGCGCCAGCTCGAAGCGGCCCTTGCGATCGCCCACGGCGCCGGTGAAGGCGCCCTTCTCGTGGCCGAAGAGTTCGCTTTCGAGCAGCGATTCGGTCAGCGCCGCGCAGTTGACCTTGACGAAGGGCGCATCCTTGCGCGGCGACAGGTAGTGGATGGCGCGCGCGATGGCCTCTTTGCCGGTGCCGCTTTCGCCGCGCAGCAGAACGGTGGCGCGCGAGGGCGCGGCCTGGTGCACTTCGGTGAAGACCTGCTGCATGGGCTTGGAATCGCCGATGACGTTGTCCAGCGCATAACGCCCGCGTGGCGTGCGCTGCAGCGCCTTCTGCAGGCGCGTGGTCTCTTGCTGCAAACGCTGGTGCTCGTCGCGCACCGCCGCCTGCAACTGCGCCGCCTGGGCCAGCAGCGAGGCCACCATGGTCAGGATGCGCTGGTCGTCGGACAGGCGCGCGCCGTCGCGCAGGTCGCGCTGCGCCGCCAGCACGCCCAGCACACGGCGTTCGGTCTTCAGCGGCACGGCCACGAAGGCCAGACGCCGGCCCTCCTCGCCGCTGAAGCCGCCGGTGCGGTCAATGAACTCGGGCGCTTCGGCCACGTTGGTCAGCACCACCGGCATGGCGGTGGTGTAGACGTGGCCGATGACGCCTTCGCCGGCCTTCCACTGGCCGCGCCCGGCCTGCTCGGGTGACAGACCGACCCAGCTGTGCACCCCCAGGGTTCCGGCCTCGCGATCGGCCAGCACGATCATGACGCGCGGCAGATCGATGTGCGCCGACAGCACGTTGAGCGCCACGCGGAAGTTGCGGTCTATGTCCAGAGAGGCGCTCAGGATGCGCGAGATCTCGTAGACGGTGATCAGCTCGACGTGCGATCGCTGATCGGCGCGCGTGCGGGTCAACATTTGAACGCCTCCATGAACTGCCGTAGGGACTAACCCCTTGTGGGGGCCTCGTTCCGGTGCAAAAGCTGCCTCATCAGCGGGCACCGGGTGCCGGTAGGCCGCCTCAGGCAGGGCAGTTCGCAAGAAGCGCGCCCAGGGGCACGCGGCAGACAAGTGCAAGCCGGCGACTTGACTCACGTCAATTCGCCGGCCACGGCAGGGCCAGGGCGATGCCAAGGCGCGCCGCGGCGCCTTGCGGCCAGGGTTCAGCCGGTCAGACCTGGCACTGGCTGATCAGCTTCTCGATCTGCCGCACGTGGTCGGCTTCTTCCTCGGCAAACTCGCCCGCCATGGCGCGCAGTTCGGCATCGGTGCTGCTGGCGGCCACGGCGGCGTAGTAGGCGTGGCCGCTGCGCTCGCCGTCCAGCGCCAGGACCAGCGCGTCCAGCGGGCTCATCTGCGCATCCACGCCGGCCCAGCCGGCGGTCTCGGGCGAGACGCCGTCCGGCCATTCAAATTCATGCGGCGCCAGCGTGGGCAGTTCGCGGAAGCCGCCGCGCGCCACGGCGTCGGCCAGGTGCAGGCGCGAGTAGTGCGCCATGCGGCCGAAGAATTCCTTGAGCTCGCGGTTGCCCTCGGTGCCCATCGATGCGGACAGCTCTTCATAACGCCGCGCCGCCTCGCGTTCGAGTTGCACGGCGTGGGTGAGAAAGCTGCGGACTGTGGTGACCATCTGCGTGCCCTCAGCCGAACTTGAACAGGATGCCGTGCCCGCCGCGCGGGTATTCCCAGGCGACGTTGAAATGCTCGGTGCAGATGACGCGGCAGCTGCCGCATTCCAGGCAACCGTCGGTGATCAGCGTCACCGTGCCGTTGCCTTCGGCCTTGTAGCAGGCCGCCGGGCAGACGTAGGTGCAGCTCTGCACCTTGCATGCGTTGGTGCAGACGTCGGCATCCTTGATGCGGATGTGCGGCCGGCCATGGTCGACCTTGTAGCGGTTCTGGAAGAGTTTCTCTTCCACATTTACAACCTGCATGAAAACTCCTTGGCACCCTTCACGGGCGCAAATGCCATCGAGCGGACGCCGCGGGGCCGGCTCTGCCGGACCGCTGGCGTCGCCCCCTTGAGGGGGAGCGGCGAAGCCGTTGCGGGGGTGGACGTCATTACCGGAAAGCCCTCCAGAGCTTGACTGCGTCACCCACCAGCCCGCGCCAGCGGCGCGCGGCCTTGAAACTGCCAAAGATCTGACGCTCCTTGGTCTTCTTGTCCACGCCGTCCACGGTGAACATGGTCTTGGCGGCACCGGTCACCAGCTTGGGGTAGGTGGTGAAGAACTGCGGGCTGGTGTGCAGCACCTGCGGCATGTCGCGGTACTTGTGCAGGTCTTTCATGACGAAGCTGTCGTCCAGGCGCGCCTTGTAGGCGCTCAGGGTCCTGGCGTTCATCTCCTGGCCCGCGGCCTTGGCTTCGATCACCGTCTCGGCGGCCAGGCGCCCCGTGGTCATGGCCAGGTTGCTGCCTTCGCGGTGCACGGCGTTGACGAAGCCGCCGCTGTCGCCCACGATCATCCAGCCGTCGCCAAAGACCTGGGGTATGGCGTGGAAGCCGCCTTCGGGGATCAGGTGCGCGGCGTATTCCTTCATCTCGCCGCCTTCGATCAGCGGCGCCACGCTGGGGTGCTTCTTGAGCTTCTCGAGCAGCGCGTAAGGCGTGGTGCGCAGCGGGTTGGCCTTGAAGTCGCCCAGCATGCAGCCCACGCCGATGGTGAGCGAATCCTTGTTGGTGTACAGGAAGCCCGTGCCTACCATGCCTTCGGTGACCGTGCCCATCAGTTCGATGACCACGCCCTCTTCGCCCTTGATGTTGAAGCGCTGCTGGATCACCTCTTCGGGCATGAAGAGGATCTCCTTGACCGCCAGCGCCACGTTGCCGGCGTCGATCTCGGCGTGGAAGCCGGCCTTGCGCGCCAGCGTGCTGTTCACGCCGTCGGCCAGGATCACCACGTCGGCGTAGACCTCGCCGCCCTTGCGGTCGCAGCGCACGCCGATGCAGCGCTTGCCGTCCATCACCAGTTCTTCTGCGGTGGTCTCGCAGATCAGCAGGGCACCGGCTTCGCGCACCTTGGAGCTGAACCACTTGTCGAACTGCGCGCGGATGATGGTGTAGCGGTTGTAGGGCGGCTTGTTGTAGTCGTCGCTGCGGTAATGCGTGCCCACGAAGCTGTTGTCGTCGAGCACCCAGACGCGCTGCTCGATGATGTGGCGCTCCAGCGGTGCGTCGTCGCGGAAGTCGGGGATCACGCGCTCCAGCGCGTCGGCGTAGAGGATGGCGCCCTGCACGTTCTTGCTGCCCGGGTATTCGCCGCGCTCGATCTGCAGCACCTTCAGGCCCGCCTTGGCCAGCGTGTAGGCCGCGGTGTTGCCCGATGGGCCGGCACCGACGACGATGGCATCAAATTTTTCGGCCATGGGGGGCTCCTGGTTCAGGCAACCTTGCGGATGCGTTTGTCGAGGTGGGTGCGGAAGGCCTGGGTCAGCGCCGGCAGCACCTGCATGGCGTTGCCCACGATGCCGTAGTGCGCAAACTCGAAGATGGGCGCATTCGGGTCGGTGTTGATGGCCACGATCACATCGGACGCTTCCATGCCCACGCGGTGCTGGATGGCGCCGCTGATGCCGGCGGCGATGTACAGCTTGGGGCGCACGGTCTTGCCGGTCTGGCCCACCTGGCGTTCGGCCTCGGCCCAGCCGGCCTGGGTGACGGCGCGTGTGGCACCCACTTCGGCACCCAGCACGCGCGCCAGGTCCCACACCAGCTTGAAGTTGTCGGCGTTCTTCAGGCCCTTGCCGCCGCTGACGATGACGTCGGCATAGGCCAGGTTGACGGTGTTGCGGTTGGCGTCGGGGATGTAGTCCAGCAGCTTGGTGACGATGTCGGTCTCGATCATGCCCAGCGGCATTTCCACCACGTCACCGCCGCGCGCGTCGTCGCGCCGCGGCAGGCTCATCACGCGCGGCCGCACCGTGGCCATCTGCGGCCGGTAGGCCAGGGTCATGATGGTGCACAGCAGGCTGCCGCCGAAGGTGGGCCGGGTGGCGGCCAGCGCGCGGCCGTCGATGTTGAGCTCGGTGCAGTCGGCCGTGAGGCCGGTGCCCAGCGTGGTGGCCACGCTGCCCGCCAGGTCACGCCCCATCGCCGTGGCGCCCAGCAGCATGATCTCGGGCTGGTGGGTGTTGACCAGGTCGGTCAGGCCCTTGGTGAAGGGCTCGTTGCGGTAGCCCTTGAGCACCGGGTCGCGCATGATGTAGCAGCGGTCGGCGCCGTAGGCGTAGGCCTCTTTCGCATACGCATCCAGGGTCTCGTCGGGGCCGCCCAGGACGATGCCGGACACGCTGACCTGCAGCTTGTCGGCGAGCTTGCGCGCCTCGCCCATCAGCTCCCAGCTCACCGGGTTGACGGTGCCGCGGTCATGCTCGACGAAGACCCAGATGCCTTTGTAGCACTTCAGGTGTTCGGGCAGTTCGGTGTTGCGTCCGGCGCGGCCGGCGGCCTTGGGCGCGGCGGGCTTCGGTGCTTCGCTCATGGGGGACTCCTTCTCAGGCCGACAGGCGTTCAACCAGCTCTTCTTCGAGCTGCGGGTGCGTGGTGAACAGCTTGCCCAGCAGGTTCAGCGTGACGTCGTTCAGGTTGCTGTCGGCCAGCACCTGCAGGTCGACCTTCTGCTGGCGCGGCGTGGGGCCGAAGACCTTGCTCACCACGGTGGGCGAGCCCTTCAGGCCGATCTTGGTGACGTCCTCGATCTCGGCGTCTTCCTTGCTCCAGCGGCGCACCGGGAAGCGTCCGGCGCGCAGCATGTCCTCGAGCGTGGCAAAGCGCATCTGGTTGGTGCCTTCGAGCATGGTGATGAGCGAAGGCAGCGTGGTCTGCAGCACCTGCACGCCGCCTTCGGCGCGGCGCTCCACCTTGAGCGTGCGACCGTCGAGGTCGACCTCGACGATCTTGCTCACGTAGGTCAGCAGGTTCATGCCCAGGCGCTTGGCCACACCCGGGCCCACCTGCGCGGTGTCGCCGTCGATGGTCTGCTTGCCGGTGAACACCAGGTCCACGGCTTGTTCCTGGCCGATCTTGCGGATGGCCGCGGCCAGCGCGTAGCTGGTGGCCAAAGTGTCGGCACCGGCAAAGGCGCGGTCGGTGACCAGCACCGCGTCGGTGGCGCCGAAGCTGATGCACTTGCGCAGGCTTTCCTCGGCCTGCGGCGGGCCCATGCACAGCGCGGTGACGCGGCCGCCGAACTGGTCTTTCAGGCGCAGAGCCTCTTCCAGCGCAAACAGGTCGTAGGGGTTGACGATGGCCGGCACCCCCTGGCGCATGATGGTGTTGGTGACCGGGTGGACGCGGATCTGCGCCGAGTCGGGCACCTGCTTGATGCAGACGACGATGTGCATGGTGGGCTCTGTGCGGGGTGGTTCAGGCGGGATGCGTCAGACGCCGCTCGGCCAGGCTGTTGCGCAGCCCGGACAGCTGCACGTGCTGCGTGCCACCGGCGTCCTGGAAGACCTTGAAGACCTTCTCGCGTGCCGGCGTCGACACCACGAAGTCCTGGTAGGCCTGGGCCAGCAGGTGGCGGTAGCGGCGGAACTGTTCCACCTCGTCGGCGGCTTCCAGGCCTTCGCTCTTGCGCAGGTACTGGAAGAAGCGCTTGAGGATGTGCAGGCGGTTGACCTGCACCACGCTCTCGTCGAAGGGCAGGCCGAAGAAGTTCAAGAAATCTTCGGCGCTGGACAAGGCCTTGAGGCGTTCGCTGAAACTCTCCATCGTGCGTCTCCTTGCGGGGTTGGGTGTCAGATGCCGGCCGCCGCCGCGCCACGCGGGCACGGCAGGGTCTGCAGATAGAAGTGCATCAGTTCGGCGTCGGTGGGCGCGCGCTTGGTGTCGCTGACGTGGGCGCGTATGCAGTCCAGCAGCGGCTGCACCTCGGGTTCGCCCAGCGCCAGGCCCAGGCGGGCGTAGGCGTGGCGCACGCCGTGGCCGCCCGAATGCTTGCCCAGCACCAGGCGGTGCTCGCGGCCCAGCTCTTCGGGCTGGAAGGCCTCGTAGTTGCCGCGGTCCTTGAGCAGGCCGTCCACATGGATGCCCGACTCGTGCGTGAACACCGCATCACCCACGATGCTCTTGCCCGCCGCCACCGGCCGGCCCGAAGCCCGCGCCACCAGCTGCGATATCGCCGGCAACGCGGTGGTGTCCACGCCGCATTCCACGCCGTACAAATGGCGCGCGGCCATCACCACTTCTTCCAGTGCCGCATTGCCGGCGCGTTCGCCCAGGCCGTTGACTGTTGTGCTGGCGTGCGTAGCACCGGCCAGCATGGCGGCCAGGGTGTTGGCATTGGCCAGGCCCAGGTCGTTGTGGGCGTGCATCTCGATGTCTATGTCGGTTTCGCGGCGCAGCGCGCTGATGCGCGCATGCGTGGCAAACGGATCCAGCAGGCCCAGGGTGTCGGCGTAGCGCACGCGCACGGCGCCGTGGCGCTGCGCCACCTGCGCGGCCTGCGCCAGAAAGCCGGCGTCGGCGCGCGAGGCGTCCTCGAAGCCCACGCTCACCGCACTGCCCTGCCCGCCCGCCAGATCGACGTAGCGGGCGATGGTCTCCAGCACCCAGGCGCGGCTCTTGCCCAGCTTGCGTTCGATCTGCATGTCGGACACGCTGATCGCCAGGTGCACGGTGTCGGCGCCACAGCGCAGCGCGGCGGCCAGGTCGTTTGCTGCCATACGCGCCCAGACCATGGTGCGGGCCTGGCGCACCGAGCCGGTGATGGCGCGGATCAGCTCAGTCTCACGCGCGCCCATCACCGGGATGCCGACTTCCATCTCCGGCACGCCGGCATGGTCCAGCGCATGCGCGATGGCCAGCTTCTCGACATCGGTGAAGGCCACGCCCGCGGTCTGCTCACCGTCGCGCAGCGTGGTGTCGTTGATGATCAGGGTGGGGGCGGCGTGCATGGGTTTGGCGGCTAGTGCCTGCTTGTTCGCAAGCGCTGTGCCATGCGGTCAGTCGGCTGCAAGCTGTTGATTCGATTGGGTTTGCGCTCAAAGGGCCTGATCGCGAGCTGTGTTGTTTGTCGGGTGTGCGACAGATGCAGAGGTGCTGTCTGCGTTCGCGGCAGTGGTGGCGTCGCGCCAGGCGGCATCCGGCGGCGGCTCATGCTGCGGCGGTCGGCCCCTGGGGGGCCGACTTCACTGCGGTACTCGCCCCGGGGTCGCGGCGCATAACTCGCTACGCTCACTGCGTTCGCTGCGCTCGAACAGATGCGCCGAGTCAGTTTTTGATGCGCGCTGCGCGCGCGACCCCGGGACTGCGTTCCTCGTCGCCGCAGAAATCGCCGCCGCCGAATGCCGCCTGGCGCTCAGCTACAGGGGTGGCGCGCGCGTGCCACCCCTGTCCTGCAAAGGCGGGCTCGGGCGGGTCGTGGCGCGCCTGCAAGGCGCCGAGGAGCGCAGGGCCTGTGGCCGCGAGCGCAGCGAGCATCGTGAACTGACTTGCCGCAACTGTTCGAGTGCAGCGAACGCAGTGAGCGTAGCGAGTTTTGCGGCAGGGCCACGGGCCCGAGCACCGCAAGGGCAGTCGGCCCCCCAAGGGCCGACCGCCTTGCCGAAGCGCCGCGGCCCGCCCGAGCCCGCCTTTGCCGCCACAGACCTCGGCGCGCCTAGCCTTCCCGCGCGTGGTTCCGCGTATGCCGCGGCAACTCCACCACCAGTTCGGAACCAGCCACCTTCACGCAGCAGGCCAGCCGCGACTGCGCATCCAGCCCCCAGGCCGAGCCCAACTCGTCTTCCTCGTCGTCATCCGCCGGCGCCACCAAAGCCCCGCCCTGGCGCAAATGCACGTGGCAGGTGGAGCAGGCGCAGACCTTCTCGCAGGCGTGTTCGATGGCGATGCCCTGTGCCAGCAGTTCGTCCACCAGCTTGCGGCCGGCGCGG